>NZ_JBHSOA010000009.1:0-527274 GCF_042655885.1 Streptomyces chlorus | reverse complement strand
CCCTCGGTTCCCCGTTTCCCCCGTACTCCCCCCGTACCTTCAGGCGACCAACTCGCCGAAGGCGTCCTCCTCGTCACGGCCGAAGCTGAGCACCTCGTCGTCGCGCAGCCGGCGGAGCGACCGCCAGATGCTCGACTTCACCGTGCCGACACTGATGCCGAGGATGTCCGCGATCTCCGGGTCCGTACGGCCCTCGTAGTAGCGCAGGACCAGCATGGTGCGCTGGAGTTCGGGCAGCCGGGCCAGCGCCTGCCACAGAACCGCGCGCAGCTCGGTTCCGCGCATCGCGTCCGTGTCGCCCACCGTCTCCGGCAGTTCCTCGGTCGGGTATTCGTTCAGCTTGCGGCGGCGCCACGCGCTGATGTGCAGGTTGGTCATGGTGCGGCGGAGGTATCCGCCGACCGCGGCCTTGTCACTGATCCGGTCCCACGCCCGGTAGGTCGAGAACAGGGCGCTCTGCAGCAGGTCCTCGGCCTCGAAGCGGTCACCGGTCAGGTGATAGGCGGTCGCGTACAGGGAGGCGCGTCGCTCCTGGACGTAGGTGGTGAACTCCACCTCCGACAGCGAACGGCGCTCCCCCTGCTCCTCCCCGTACGCGCTTCCCCCGTGCGTTTCCCCCGTGTTCCCCGTGCCCCCCGTGGGCGCGTCGATCACCGCCATGAAGCCGGTGTGACGCCCGGTACCGCGACCGCACCCCCGTTTGGTCGCGGCACCGGCCTTCTCGTCACCTCGGTGCACGTCGTGCAGACGCGTGACAACCGCGCTGTTGCTGATGCCGTGCAGCGTGTTCATCTCGCGCCCCCCGTCGTGGACTTCCGGTGTGCTCGCCTTGCTGTGCTGCTTGCTGTCCTGTTCGTGCTGTGACGCTTGTGCTGTTCTGCTTGTCGTTCCGCTGTGCTGCCTCGCTGATGACCAAAAGCTTGCCGGGGCGACTTCATCACCGTGTCCGCCGACTGTCACAGGCCTGTCACAGGGGCCGTCCGTGGCGCGGAGCCGCCGTCGCACACACCTTCTCCACCGGCGTCGGTGCACGTAGCCGCCCTTATCCGGTCCCAACGGGCATCTGCCCCCACGGGTCGGACAGGGAGCCCTCCATGGGCCAGAATGAGGCTGTGCCTTCCCTGTTGCTGATCGAGGACGACGACGCCATCCGCACGGCCCTGGAGCTCTCACTGACACGCCAGGGTCACCGCGTGGCGACCGCTGCCAGCGGTGAGGACGGTCTGAAGCTGCTGCGCGAGCAGCGGCCGGATCTGATCGTGCTGGACGTGATGCTGCCCGGCATCGACGGATTCGAGGTGTGCCGGCGCATCCGGCGCACCGACCAGTTGCCGATCATTCTGCTGACCGCGCGCAACGACGACATCGACGTCGTGGTCGGCCTGGAGTCAGGCGCCGACGACTACGTGGTCAAACCCGTGCAGGGCAGGGTGCTGGACGCCCGGATCCGGGCGGTGCTGCGCCGCGGGGAGCGGGAGTCCAGCGACTCGGCGAGCTTCGGCAGCCTGGTCATCGACCGCTCCGCGATGACCGTGACGAAGAACGGCGAGGACCTGCAACTGACGCCGACCGAGCTGCGCCTGCTGCTCGAACTGAGCCGGCGTCCGGGCCAGGCGCTGTCCCGGCAGCAGTTGCTGCGGCTGGTGTGGGAGCACGACTACCTGGGCGACTCGCGGCTCGTGGACGCCTGCGTCCAGCGGCTGCGCGCCAAGGTCGAGGACGTCCCGTCGTCCCCGACCTTGATCCGTACCGTGCGCGGTGTCGGCTACCGACTGGATCCGCCCCATTGAACCCTCCCCCGGCTGAAGCAGAGGGATTCCTGGCTCAAGCAGCTCATTCGCTCAGCGGGCGAGCGAGTCCGACGCTCTCCGCACCAGCCGGGACGGAACCTGCCCGGTTGCCCGTCAGGACAAAAGGTGCGCGTGCTGGGCTCTCGTACCGCACGACGGTCACCCCACTCGACCATGTGGGCGGTTTTTCGCCTTTGGGGCGAAACCCTGTTCCTTGCCCTGCTCCGCAGGAGCCCGTTTTCTTCCCCGGCTGCAGCCGGGAGCGTCCCCGGAGGTTTCCGTGACACAGAAGCACCACGTGCCACAGGAGCACCCAAAGGGGTCCCGCGGCTGGTCCGCGGCGCGCAAGGGCATCTGGTCACGGCTGCGCTTCACCAGCCTGCGGCTGCGGCTCGTCGTCGTGTTCGGGCTGGTCGCGCTCACCGCGGCGGTGTCCGCGTCGGGCATCGCGTACTGGCTCAACCGCGAGGCGGTGCTCACCCGCGCCCAGGACGCGGTCCTGGGCGACTTCGAGCAGGAGATGCAGAACCGGGCGGGTGCGCTGCCCGAGCGGCCGACGCAGGAGGAACTGCAGTACACCGCGGTCCAGATGGCCAACAGCAGCCAGCGGTTCTCGGTGCTGCTGATCGCCGGGGACCCCCAGGGCCGTACCGTGTACGGCAGTTCGGGCGGGCTGAGCGGCTTCTCGCTGCAGGACGTGCCGGTCTCGCTGCGCGAGGCGGTGAACGAGCGGCAGAAGATCACCTCGACCAACACGTACGCGTACCACCTGTACTGGCAGCGGATCGTCGACGGCGACACCCCCTATCTGGTGGCGGGCACCCGGACGATCGGCGGCGGGCCGACCGGTTTCATGCTCAAGTCACTGGAACCGGAGGCCAAGGACCTCAACTCGCTCGCCTGGTCGCTGGGGATCGCCACCGGGCTCGCGCTGATCGGCTCCGCGCTGCTGGCGCAGGCCCTGGCGACGACCGTGCTGAAGCCGGTGCAGCGGCTCGGGGTGGCCGCCCGGCGGCTCGGCGAGGGCAAGCTGGACACCCGGCTGCGGGTGTCGGGCACGGACGAACTGGCCGACCTGTCACGGACGTTCAACAAGGCGGCCGAGGCGCTGGAGAAACGGGTGGACGACATGGCCGCCCGGGACGAGGCGTCCCGCCGGTTCGTCGCGGACATGAGCCACGAGCTGCGCACCCCGCTGACCGCGATCACGGCCGTGACGGAAGTCCTCGAGGAGGAGCTGGAGTTCGAGGGCGGCGGCATCGACCCGATGATCGAGCCCGCCGTACGGCTCGTGGTCAGTGAGACGCGGCGGCTCAACGACCTGGTCGAGAACCTGATGGAGGTCACCCGCTTCGACGCGGGCACCGCCCGTCTCGTCCTCGACGACGTCGACATCGCCGACCAGATCACCGCCTGCATCGACGCCCGTGCCTGGCTGGACGCGGTCGAACTGGACGCGGAGCGCGGCATCCACGCCCGGATCGACCCGCGCCGGCTGGACGTGATCCTCGCCAACCTCATCGGCAACGCGCTCAAGCACGGCGGCTCTCCGGTGCGGGTGTCGGTGCGGGAGGAGAGCGAGGACGGGGACGGAGGCGACCGTTCGGGCGGCGTGGGCGGCGCCGAGGCAGTGGCGGACGACGTCGCGGACGACGGGGCGGACCCCGGGATCGGCACTGAAGGCGGAGGCGGAGGCGGAGGCGGAGGCACGATGATCATCGAGGTGCGGGACCAGGGGCCGGGCATCCCCGAGGACGTCCTGCCGCATGTCTTCGACCGCTTCTACAAGGCCAGCGCCTCCCGGCCGCGTTCCGAGGGCAGTGGGCTCGGCCTGTCCATCGCGATGGAGAACGCCCATGCCCACGGCGGCGAGATCACCGCGGCCAACGCCCCTGGGGGCGGCGCGGTGTTCACGCTGCGGCTGCCGCGCGACATCTCCGCGCTGATGGAGGAGGAGGCCGAGGACGCGCGGGAGCGCACGGGCGGCACCTCCGGGAAGGCCGGCGGCGGCAAGGGTGGCACCCGGCGTGAGAACGCCGAGGGGGACGCCCGATGAACATACGACCGATACGCATGGGCCGCTTCCCCGGGCTGCTCGGCGTCACCGCGCTCGGTGTGCTGCTCGCCGGGTGCGGTATCCGGGCCACCGAGGTGCCGACCGACTTCGGTCCGGCGCCCTCCCGGGTGCGCTGCTCGCAGGCCGAGGCGGACGGGGCCTCACCGCCCGCGCAGGGCCTGCCGGCGCAGGTGTTCCTGCTCTGCGGCTCGTCCCTGGTGGCCGTCGACCGGACGGTACGGGTGCCGGACGGGGCGGCGGACTCCGGGCAGCGGCGCGCCCAGGTGGCGCAAGGGCTGCTGGACCAGCTCTCGGCGCCGCCGACGCCCGCCGAGAAGGAAGCCGGGTACACCACGAACGTACGGGGCGGGACGACCGTGAGCGGTCCGCGGCCCGGCGACCCTCAGGACGCCCTGCGTCTGAGCATCCCGCCGGAAAGCCTGACGTCCTACGCGCTCGCGCAGATCGTCTGCACGTTCTCCGACTCGGCGGCGGCCGAGGGCGACGGCTCGGTGACCCTGGGCGGCCAGGACGACGAGCGGGCGCGCCGCTACCGGTGCACGGACGAGGTCCGGACCCGTCCGGGCAGGGAACCCCCGTCCACGGCGGTCACCGACGGGTGAGGCTCCCGGTGGCGCGTCGGGCGCGCTCCGGGCGCGTACGCGGCCTGCGCACGGCCTGCGCACGGCACTGTGGCGCATGCCTCACCCGACCGGCGGGGTCCCACGCGGAACCGATCCCGCCGGGGGCCGCGTCTAGGGGTTCGTGCAGCGTCAAGGCCCCGTCGGCGGCACCGCCGCGTTCCGTATCCGTGTGACAGGAGGTCTCCTCCTGGCCGCGTATCTCGTGTTCGTCGCCTGGTGCACGCTGCGCCCTCTGCACGTCCCCTGGGTGATGCCCTCCAACCTGCGCCCCTTTCACGGCATCCGGGCGGACTTCGCGCTGGGCTGGGCAACGGGGGCCCGCCGGGTCGCCGAGGGGCTGGCGCTGTTGGCGCCGCTCGGTGTGCTGCTGCCGATGACGGGGGGCAGGCTGACCGTCTCACCGATGGGTTCGCTGATCCGCACCATGACCGCGGCGGCGCTGCTGTCGCTGGGCATCGAGATGCTGCAGACCGGGGTGCCGGGCCGGGTCGTGGACGTCGACGCGCTGATGCTGAACACCCTGGGCGCGGCCCTCGCGCATGCCGCCCTGGTGCCGGCGGGCCGCGCCTGGCTGCGCCGCCGGGCCCTGCACCGTGCCGGGGCGGAGATCCTCCGGGAGGAGCCGGCTCAGGGTCGGACCCCGACGATTGCCAGGGTCGGGGTCGCCCCCTGGAGTGACGCTTTGCCCCCTTCGTCTCCGTAACGTGGGGTGCACAGGAACAGCCGCACGGAAGCCGGCCGGAACAGCCCCGGACCCGGGCCCAGGCCCGGCGTCAGTCCCGGAGCCGTTGACGGACCCCCGGCACCCGTGGGCCACTCGGGTGCACGACCACGAAGGAGTTCACAATGTCCCGCCTCGCCCGCCCCACCGACAACCGCGTGATCGGCGGCGTGTGCGCCGCGCTGGCCCGCCGCTTCGGCACCTCCGCGACCACGATGCGGGTCATCTTCCTGGCCTCGTGCCTGCTCCCCGGTCCACAGTTCCTGCTCTACATAGCGCTGTGGATCCTGTTCCCGTCGGAGGACAAGGTCCGGACGAGCGCCTGGTGAGGCCCGCACCCTCCCCGTGAGCACGCCGATGGGGCGCCCCCGGTCCGGGGGCGCCCCATCGGTCGCAGGTCCGCCGGGGACAGGCCCGGGGCAGGACGCTCCTGCGAACGTCAGCCGACGGGCAAGCCGTTGACGGAGCCCTGCAGCGGCAGGCCGCCGAGCAGACCGGCGACCGGCTGCGCCGGGCCGCCGGCGAGCTGCTGTCCGGTCTCCACCGCCTGCCCCGCTTCCGGCAGCACGCCGGAGAGCTTCTCCGCCGGAAGGGTCTGGGTGGCGGTGTCCAGCGCCGGAAGGGCGTCCGGAACGGCCGGGGCGGCGGTGGCGGCACCCGCACCGGCGGCGGCGAAGGCGGCACCGAGCGCGGCGACACCGAGGGTCTTGGCAGCAGACTGCTTCATGAAGATGTTTCCTCGACATGGGGATACGGGGATGTGAGCGGTCCGGCGACCGTAATCAGACGGAACCACCGGCCGCAAACACCGGAATGCGGATGAATGGTGAAGGCCGCCCGCATTCCCGATACCCGAAATTCTCCCGCTCACCCCTCCGAGGCGACAGAACCACTGGTGGAGGCGGTCTGCCGGAACAGCCATTCGGATTTCAGCTCGGCGTAACCGGGCTTGATGACGTCATTGATCATGGCGAGCCGTTCATCGAAAGGAATGAACGCCGATTTCATCGCATTGACGGAGAACCACTGCATGTCGTCGAGCGTGTAGCCGAACGCCTCGACCAGGTGCTCGAATTCCTGACTCATGCTCGTGTGCGACATGAGCCGGTTGTCGGTGTTCACCGTGGCCCGGAAGTGCAGCCGGCGCAGCAGGCCGATGGGGTGCTCGGCGTACGAGGCCGCCGCCCCGGTCTGGAGGTTGGAGCTGGGGCACAGCTCCAGCGGGATGCGCTTGTCCCGGACGTAGGAGGCGAGCCGGCCGAGCTCGACGGTGCCGTCGTCGCGCACCTGGATGTCGTCGATGATGCGCACCCCGTGCCCGAGCCGGTCGGCACCGCACCACTGGAGGGCCTGCCAGATGGACGGCAGCCCGAAGGCCTCACCGGCATGGATCGTGAAGTGGTTGTTCTCGCGCTTGAGGTACTCGAAGGCGTCGAGGTGCCGGGTGGGAGGGTAACCGGCCTCGGCGCCCGCGATGTCGAAGCCGACGACACCCAGGTCCCGGTAGCGGTTGGCGAGTTCGGCGATCTCCAGGGCGCGGGCCGCGTGCCGCATGGCGGTGAGCAGCGCGCCGACGCGGATGCGGTGGCCGTCCTCCCTGGCCCGCCGCTCCCCTTGGCGGAAGCCCTCGTTGACCGCCTCGACGACCTCTTCGAGGCTCAGCCCGCCCTCGAGGTGCTGCTCGGGCGCATAGCGCACCTCGGCGTAGACGACACCGTCCGCGGCCAGGTCCTCGGCGCACTCGGCGGCGACCCGCACCAGGGCGTCCCGGGTCTGCATGACGCCGACGGTGTGCGAGAACGTCTCCAGATAGCGTTCCAGGGAACCGGAGTCGGCGGCCTCCCGGAACCAGAGACCGAGCTTGTCCGGGTCGGTCTCTGGGAGTGGGGAGTATCCGGCCTCGCGGGCCAGGTCGACGACGGTGCCGGGGCGCAGGCCGCCGTCGAGATGGTCGTGCAGCAGAACCTTGGGTGCCCGGCGGATCTGGTCCGCGGCCGGGGTGTTCGCAGTGCTCTGGCTCGTCATCTCCGCACTCTAACTCCTACGCGCGTAGATCACCCGGCGTGCAAATATGCCGATACCCAACGGTGACCGCACGCCAGGGTCTCGTACACCGTTGCTTCTGACACTGTTCTGCCATGGCACAGCAAGCAACGCCGGTTCGCGGGGCACGGCTGGGGAGGGCGCTCGGCCCGGAGCCGAGGGCGGTGGGCGGCGTGGTGCTGCTGCTGCCCGGCGGCGATCCGGTCTCCAGCCGCAGGCCGTCCCCCCTGGTGGCGACCGCCTCCGTACACGCGCTGGGACGCCGTCTCGGCCGCGCGGGCCGGGCCGAGGGACTCGCCGTCCATGTCGTCCACTACCGCTACCGGGGCTGGAACGACAGCGAGGCGCACCTCGCGCGGGACGCCACCTGGGCCGTCGACGAGACCGTGCGGCGCTACGGGGATGTTCCCGTGTGCCTGGCCGGCCTCGGCATGGGCGGCAGGGCGGCCCTGCACGCGGGCGGCCACGAGGCCGTCACCTCCGTGCTGGCGCTGGCCCCCTGGTTGCCCGGGGAGGATGCGCCCGCGCCACCCGAACCGGTGAAGCAGCTGACCGGACGGCAGGTGCTGATCGTGCACGGCACGCACGACACACGGACCGACCCCGAGCTGTCCTTCCGGCTGGCGGCGCGGGCGAAGAAGGCGAACCGGAACGTCTGCCGCTTCGAAGTGCACGCCGACGGGCACGGGTTGCGCCAGTACCGGGACGAAGTCCTTGCCCTGTGCGAGGACTTCGTGATGGGGACGCTCTTCGGACGGGCGCTCTCGCGTCCGCTGCAAGACGCCCTGGCGGCACCTCCGCCGCTGGGGCTGCGGATGCCGCTGGCCTCGGGGTTCGGTTCGTCGTTACGGCGATAGGCGACGCCGTACGGTGGCCGGCATTACGGCGGCCGGCGTACGGCGCCCGGCGTACGGGGACCGACGCTCGACGCCCGGCGCCCGGCGCCCGGCGTTACGGCGTTACGGCGTTACGGCGTTACGGCGTTACGGCGTTACGGCGTTACGGCGGCGGCAACCGTATGTCCCGGGGTGCCGGTCAGTCCGGGAGCAGGCGGCCGCGGCGCGACAGCAGGAACTTCTTGAAGGCCGTCACCGGCAGAGTGTCCGGCCGCTCGGCCAGCCAGGCGACACCGATCTCGCGGGCCGCCCGCGGGGAGGTGACGTTCAGTTCGACCACTCCGGGGCGGGGCACGGCCGGCGGGGGCAGCAGGGCGACGCCGAGTCCGGCCGCGACCAGGCCCCGCAGGGTCTCCGCCTCCTCGCCCTCGAAGGCGACCCGGGGCCGGAACCCGGCCTCGGCGCAGAGGGCGTCGGTGATGCGGCGCAGACCGTAACCGGGTTCCAGGGTCACGAAGGTCTCGTCGGCGGCCTCGGCCAGGCGGATCCGGCGGCGGCCGGCGAGCCGGTGGTCGGCGGGGACGACCAGGCGCAGCTTCTGCTCGTCCAGGCGACGGGCGACGAGGTCGGGGGCGTCCGGGACCGGGGAGGTCAGGCACAGGTCGAGCTCGCCCGCGCGGAGGCCCTCCAGCATGGCGTCGCCGTGGTTCTGGACGAGGCTGAAGCGGATGCGCGGGTGGTCGGCGCGGAAGGCGTGCAGCAGGCCGGGCACGGTCTCGGCGCCCATGGTGTGCAGGAACCCGAAGGCGACCTTGCCGGTGGCCGGGTCGGCGTCGGCGCGCACCTCGTCGGCGGCTCGCCCGATCTCGGCGAGGGCCCGTTCGACGGAGGCGAGGAAGGCGCGGCCGGCGGGGGTGAGGGAGAGCGTGCGGCCGTGACGGGCGAACAGGTCGACGCCCAGGTCCTGTTCGAGGCGGACGACGGACCGGGAGAGCGTGGACTGCGGGACCTGCATCTCCTGGGCGGCACGGGTGACATGCTCCGTGCGGGCGACGCCGGCGAAGTGGACGAGGCGCGGTGCGAGCAGCGCGACGATGTCTTCTGTGTCACTGGACGGTGACAGCCGACCCTGCGACCTCTGCTGATGCTGCATGGGAACGATTATGACGATTCCATGCATTGGACGGATGAGTGGAGCCGTCCGTACGGTCGAATGCATGTCTCCCGCCAGTACCAAGGCGTCCACCACCGTGGACGCCCGCGCATCCGTCACGTCCCCGGTCTCTCCCTCCTCCCCTCCCTCGATCGCGCCCGGCGCCTCGCATGCCCCGGACGCCCCGGGCGTGCCGGGCGGTGCCGACTCCCGTATGTCCCCGGGCGGCCCCGGTTTCCGCCGGATGAGCTTCGCCCTGTTCCTGGCGGGTGTGGCGACCTTCGCACTGCTGTATTCCACGCAGGCCCTGCTGCCGCTGATCTCCGGCGACCTCGGGGTGAGCGCGGGCGACGCGAGCTGGACGGTGGCGGCGGCCACCGGCGGTCTGGCGGTGTTCGTGCTGCCGATGAGCGCGCTGTCCGAGCGGTACGGACGCCGTACGGTCATGACGGCCTCCCTGGCCGTCGCGGTGACCGTCGGGCTGCTGGTTCCCTTCGCCCCGTCGCTGGGCGCCCTGGTGGCACTGCGGGCACTCCAGGGGGCGGCCCTGGCCGGGGTGCCCGCGTCGGCGACCGCGTATCTGGCGGAGGAGGTCCGGCCGAGGGCCCTGGTGACCGCGATCGGACTGTTCGTCGCGGGCAACAGCGTCGGCGGGATGAGCGGCCGGGTCATCACCGGCTGGGTGGCGCAGGAGTGGGGCTGGCGGGTCGCCGTCGGCGTGATCGGGGTGCTCGCGGTGGCGTGCGCGGTGGCGTTCCGGCTGCTGCTGCCGGCACCGAAGCACTTCCGCCCGGGCTCGCTGCGGCCGCGGGTGCTGCTCGGCACGGTCCGAAACCATCTCGCGAACCCGCTGCTGCGGCGCCTGTACGCCATCGGCGCCCTGTTCATGACGGTGTTCGGCGGGGTCTACACCGTGATCGGCTACCGGCTGGCCGAGGCACCCTTCTCGCTCCCCCAGGGCATCGTCGGCTCGATCTTCCTGGTGTACCTGGTCGGCACGGTGGCGGCGTCGGCGGCGGGCCGGCTGGTGGGCCGGCTCGGCCGCCGGGGCGCGCTGTACGCGGCGGGCGGCACCACCGCGGCAGGCCTGCTGCTGTCCCTGGCCGGCTCCCTGTCCCTGATCCTGCTGGGCCTGGTGCTGATCACCGGGGGCTTCTTCGCGGGTCACGCGGTCGCGTCCTCGGCGGTCGGACGGACGGCCACGGAGGGCCGCGCCCAGGCGTCGGCGCTGTACCAGTCCGCCTACTACGTCGGCTCCAGCGTGGGCAGCACGGTCGGTGCGCTCGCCTTCCACTCGGGCGGCTGGGCCGGGACGGTGGGAGTCGGTCTGGTGGCGGTGGCAGGCGTCGTGACCGTCACGGTGCTGGGCACCCGGGCGGCCCGGGTGGACCGGTGCGGGCTCGCCCCGGCGTGAGACGGCCCGGCGGGTCCGGCGGGTCCGGCAGGTCCGGCGGCCGGGAAGCGAGCGGAAGTTTTCGTTCCGCCCGCTGAACCCACTTCCCTGACCTGCGCGTTCATCGACTCGGAGGGCCGCTGTCAGTGGGCTGCGGTAGCTTCCGGGGTGCTGGGCGCAATGGCGCGCCACAGGAAGCCACAGGGGTGGGTGGACGATGACGAACGGCACGGCGACGACCGATCTCGACGCCAGGCTCGAGGCGCACCGCGTCGAGCTGACCGGGTACTGCTACCGCATGCTCGGCTCCTCCTTCGAGGCGGAGGACGCGGTGCAGGACACGATGGTCCGTGCCTGGCGCAGCTTCGACAAGTTCGAGGGCCGTTCCAGTCTGCGCTCCTGGCTGTACCGCATCGCGACCAATGTCTGCCTGGACATGCTGACGGCGGGCAACAAGCGGGCCCGCCCGATGGACCTGACGGAGTCGACCCCGCTGGCCCGCGCGGCCCTCTCGCCGCGGCCCGACCACACCTGGCTGGAGCCGATGCCGGATTCCCGGGTGCTGCCCGAGACCGCCGACCCGGCGGAGGCGGCGGTCGCCAAGGAGTCCGTGCGGCTCGCCTTCATGGCCGCGCTCCAGCATCTGCCGCCCAAGCAGCGGGCGGTGCTGCTGCTGCGCGAGGTGCTGGCCTGGAAGGCGAGCGAGGTGGCCGAGCTGCTCGGCACCTCGGTCGCGTCCGTCAACAGCGCGTTGCAGCGGGCGCGGGCGACGCTCGCGGAGCGGCGGCAGCCGGGCGCCGAAGCGTCCGTCTCGGACCCGCTGGACGAGGAGCAGCAGAAGCTCCTGGAGCGCTATGTGGCGGCGTTCGAGGGGTACGACATGTCGGCGCTGACGGCGTTGCTGCACGAGGACGCCATCATGACGATGCCGCCGTTCGACCTGTGGCTGACCGGCCCCGAGGACATCACGGGCTTCATGACGACGTTGGGCGCCTCCTGTGCGGGCTCGCGGCTGCTGCCGGTCCAGGTCAACGGCCTGCCCGGGTTCGCCCATTACAAGCCGGACCCGGAGGGCGGCGGCTTCACGCCGTGGGCGGTCCAGGTGCTGGAGATCTCAGACGGCCGGATCACCGGGTTCCACTGCTTCCTCGACACCCGGCGCTGGTTCCCGCTGTGCGGGCTGCCCCTCCACCTCGAAGCCGAGGCCGACGAGGTCGAGCAGGGAGCATAGGGCGGGGTCGGGGTCGCGCAGCCGTATCCGGCCCCCGGTCCGGCGGGCCAGGAGCTGGAGGCGCGCCAGCAGGTTCACGGCGGCGAGCCCCGGCGGGCCCAGCCCGCCCACGTCACAGACGACCACCCCGCCGGCCCCTCCGCCGTCAAGGAGTGCCCGCAGCGCGTCGCTCGGCCCGCTCGCCCCGTCCGGGGCGACGGGGCCGCGCAGTACAAGTACAGGGGGTGTCATGGCGTCCACGAGCGGTAGACCGGGGGCGGGCGCGTAACTCATCGCGGGGCGTCGCGGACGCGGGGCGCAGCGTGGGGGCGCGGACGCCTGCGCGGGGCGGACGCCTGCGCGGGGCGGGCGCCTGCGCGTGGAGGGGCAAAGCCTGCGCGGGGAGGGGCGACGCGGAGATCACATTGACCCGGGCACACCCCTCCCCCGAGGGTTGGCTGTATGCACCACAGATCGCCCCCGCCCGTGCCCCCCGGTGCTCGTCACCCCGACGAGGAGTCGTCGTGCAGGGGGTGTTGAGCGGGTTCGCGGTGATCGCGGTCGTCATCGGCGTCGGCTATGTGATCGGCCGCCGGGGGTATCTCGGCGAACAGGCCCGCGACGTGCTGACGAAGCTGGCGTTCCACGTGGCCTCGCCGGCCCTGCTGTTCACCGTCCTCGCCGAGGCCGATCTGTCGCTGGTCTTCTCCGGCCGGCTCCTGGTCACGGCGCTGAGCACGGCCGCGGTGGCCGGCGTCTTCGTGGCGGTGGGTGTCGTACGCCGCTGGGGCGTGGGCCGCACCACCATCGGCGCCCTGTGCTCCAGCTATGTCAACTCCGGAAACCTCGGCATCCCGATCGCGGTGTACGTCCTCGGCGACGCCTCGCTGGTGGCGCCGGTGCTGTTGTTCCAGCTGGTCGGGGTCACACCGGTCGCGCTGACCATCCTGGACCTGGCGACCGCCGGGGAGAAGCGGCCCCTGTGGCATCGGCTGCTCACACCGCTGCGGAATCCGGTCGCGCTGGGCTCACTGGCGGGGGTGGCGGTGGCGGCGAGCGGCATCGAGATCCCCGGCCCGGTCATGGACCCGGTGACGCTGATCGGCAACATGGCTGTCCCCGCTGTCCTCCTCGCCTTCGGCATCTCGCTGCGGGGCAGCGCCCTGCCCCTGCGGGGCGGTGAGCGCGGGACGGTGCTGCTGGCCGTGGCGCTGAAGTCGGTGGGCCAGCCGGTGGTCGCCTGGGGGCTGGCGGTGGGGGTGTTCGGGCTGCGCGGGGAGCAACTGCTCGACGTGGTGGTGACCTCGGCACTGCCGGCCGCGCAGAACCTCTTCACGTACGCGAGCAGCTACCGCGTCGGCGAGACCCTGGCGCGGGAGGCGATCCTGGTGTCGACCCTGCTGTCGGTACCGGTGCTCGTGGTGGTGGCGGCGGTGCTGGGGTGACTCAGGTCTCGGGGAACTCGCCGGTGTCGATGACGAGGTCGAACGGGGCGGGGAGCTTGATGGGCTCGCCGAACTTCACGGAATCGAGGGGCTGGTAGACATCGCCGTTCGGTTCGCCGAAGAGCGTCACGGTCGGGCCGTCGGGGGCCCAGCGGTCGACGAGGAGGTACAGGGGGATGCCCGCGGTGGCGTAGGCGGCGGGCTTGGTGATGCGGTCGTGCCGGGCGTTGTACGCCGAGGTCACCTCGACGACGAGTTCGGCGGGGGTGGCGGGCAGATGGGTGTCGGACTCCGGGTTCTCCCGGTCCGGGTACACCAGGAGGTCCGGAACGAGCATCCCCAGACGTGAGGGCACGGCGATGGCCTGGGTCTGGAAGATCGACCAGTTCCGCGGAATCACGGAGTACAGGGGACGCTGCATGCTTGCCGCGATCGCATGGTGGTGAAGCCCGGGAGCGGGTGACACGGTGACGATCCCCTCGATGATCTCCACCTTGCTGCCCTCGGGCCATTCCATCTCCTCCCAGAAGCGGACGAGGTCGTCCCACCTCTGCTCGGGGTCCTCACTCACGGCGACTACGGTCATGGCGCCCTCCCATCGGTGCACCAACGATCCCCAGCACGCCGAACGGGACCGGCGGCGGTCCACCGGTCCCGTTCACCCAAAAGGGCCGTATCCAACAGCGGCCTCCGGCCGCGGGCTCAGGTCAGGCGATACGCTCCCGCACCACCGGCGCCGCCGTGAAGGGCGTGCCGGGGGCCGCGATGTCGTAGGAGCCGGCCACCGCGTCGAGGGCGTAGGCGAAGCGGTCCGGGGTGTCCGTGTGCAGGGTCAGGAGGGGCTGGCCCTCGGTGACGGTGTCGCCGGGCTTGGCGTGCAGTTCGACGCCCGCGCCCGCCTGCACCGGGTCCTCCTTGCGGGCGCGGCCCGCGCCGAGGCGCCAGGCGGCGACGCCGACGTCGTAGGCGTCCAGGCGGGTCAGGACACCGGAGGCGGACGCCGTCACCACGTGCTGTTCCCGCGCCATCGGCAGGGGGGCATCCGGGTCGCCGCCCTGGGCCGCGATCATGCGGCGCCAGACGTCCATCGCGGAGCCGTCGGCCAGGGCCTTCGCCGGGTCGGCGTCCTTCAGTCCGGCGGCGTCGAGCATCTCGCGGGCCAGCGCAAGGGTGAGTTCCACGACGTCGGCGGGGCCGCCGCCGGCCAGGACCTCCACCGACTCGCGGACCTCCAGCGCGTTGCCCGCCGTCAGGCCGAGCGGGGTCGACATGTCGGTGAGCAGGGCGACCGTCTTCACGCCGTGGTCGGTGCCGAGGCCGACCATGGTGGACGCCAGTTCGCGGGCGTCCACGATCGTCTTCATGAAGGCGCCGCTGCCCATCTTCACGTCCAGGACGAGCGAGCCGGTGCCCTCGGCGATCTTCTTCGACATGATCGAGGAGGCGATCAGCGGGATCGCCTCGACGGTGCCGGTCACGTCGCGCAGGGCGTAGAGCTTCTTGTCGGCGGGGGCGAGGCCGTCGCCGGCCGCGCAGATGACGGCGCCCACGCCGTCCAGGACGGACAGCATCTCCTCGTTGGACAGCAGCGCGCGCCAGCCGGGGATCGACTCCAGCTTGTCGAGGGTGCCGCCGGTGTGGCCGAGGCCCCTGCCGGACAACTGCGGGACGGCCGCGCCGCAGGCGGCGACCAGCGGGGCGAGCGGCAGGGTGATCTTGTCGCCGACGCCGCCCGTGGAGTGCTTGTCGGCGGTGGGGCGGGACAGCGAGGAGAAGTCCATGCGCTCGCCGGAGGCGATCATCGCGGCGGTCCAGCGGGCGATCTCGCTCCGGTTCATGCCGTTGAGGAGGATCGCCATCGCGAGGGCCGACATCTGCTCGTCGGCGACCTCCCCGCGGGTGTACGCGTCGATGACCCAGTCGATCTGCTCGTCGCTGAGTTCGCCGCGGTCCCGCTTGGTGCGGATGACGGAAATGACGTCCATGGCCATGGCTGGCATTCCTTCCGGAGTGCGAAGGGCGCGGCCCCTCGGGACGCGGCCCCTCCGGTCGGGAGTGAGCCGCGCGGAGGGGCCGCGGTGGAGCTACGGGGTACGGGGTCCTACGAGTTAAGGGTTACCGGGTGTTACGGGGTTACTTGGCGAGGTGCTCCGGGCCGAAGGCCTGGGGCAGCATCCGGGACAGCGGCAGGATGCCCGACGGGGTTTCGAGGAGCAGTCCGGGGCCGCCGAACTCGTACAGGAGCTGGCGGCAGCGGCCGCACGGGACGAGGATCGCGCCCGTGCCGTCCACGCAGGTGAAGTGCGTGAGCCGGCCGCCTCCGGTGCGCTGCAGCTCCGAGACCAGTCCGCACTCGGCGCACAGGCCGAGTCCGTAGCTGGCGTTCTCGACGTTGCAGCCGGAGACCGTGCGCCCGTCGTCGACCAGGGCGGCGACACCGACCGGGTAGCCCGAGTAGGGGGCGTACGCGTGGGACATGGCATCCCGCGCCACCGCGCGCAGCGCCTCCCAGTCGGTGTCCGCCGCGGCGGCCGGGGCCGGCGTCATCCGCCCTGTCCCTTCCGGTACGGGAGTCCGTCCGCCTTCGGCATGCGCAGCCGCTGCGCGGACAGGGCGAGGACCACGAGGGTGATGACGTACGGCGTGGCGGCGACGACCTGGTTGGGGACCTCGTTGGTGCCGGCGTACCAGGCGAAGACGAGTGCGCCGATGACCAGGGTGATGACCGCGTTCACGTACTTCTTGCGGATCGCCAGCCAGATCGCGCCGGCGAGCAGCAGCAGCGCGCCGAGCAGCAGCAGGGCGTGCACGTTGGTGGAGCCGCCGCGCAGGTTGAGGCTGTCGGTGTAGCCGAAGAGTCCGGCGCCGATGGCGAGGCCGCCCGGCATCCAGTTGCCGAAGATCATCGCGGCGAGGCCGATGTAGCCGCGTCCGCTGACCTGGCCCTCCAGGTAGAAGGGGTTGGCGACGATGGAGAGGAAGGCGCCGCCGAGGCCGGCCAGACCGCCGGAGATGATCACGGCGAGGTACTTGTACTTGTAGACGTTGACGCCGAGGGATTCGGCGGCGATGGGGTTCTCGCCGCAGGAGCGCAGGCGCAGGCCGAAGGCGGTGCGCCAGAGGATCCACCAGGTGGCGGGGATGAGCGCGATGGCGATGAGGGTCAGCCAGGAGACGTTGGTGACCAGACCGCCGAGCAGGCCCGCGATGTCGGAGACGAAGAACCAGCCCTTGGCGTTGAGGTCCCGCAGCGCGTCGGACAGTCCCGGCACGGTGAAGTGGCCGAGCGGTTCGACCGCCGGGGACTGCTTGGCGGAACCGCCCTGGTGGCCTTCGAAGGCCAGCGGGGCGAGGTAGCGGGTCGCGCCGAGGGCGAGGATGTTGATGGCCACACCGGAGACGATGTGGTTGACGCGGAAGGTGACGGTGACGACGGCGTGCAGCAGGCCGCCGAGGCAGCCGCCGACGATGCCGGCCAGGACGCCGGTCCACGGGCCCCACTGGAATCCGGCCCAGGCGCCGAACCAGGTGCCGAGGATCAGCATGCCCTCGAGGCCGATGTTGACGATGCCCGCGCGCTCGGCCCACAGGCCGCCGAGTCCGGCGAGGCCGATGGGGACGGCGAGCTGGAGGGCGGTGGACATCTGGCTGACGTTGGTGATGCCGTCGGCGCCGGTGACGATGCGGACGATCGAGACCAAGGCCAGGGCGCCGGCGATGACCAGCAGCAGCACGGGCCACGACATGCGGCGGCCGGTGGGCGCCGCAGGCTGCAGCGAGGGCTGGTTGACGTCGGTCGCTGTGGTCGGGGCGGTCATCGGCCAGCCACCTCCTTCGTGGTGTTGTTGTCGGCACCGAGGACGTGACCCGCGGCGAGTTCCGCGCCGACCCGGCGCTGCTGACGGCGCAGGCCCCACTCGCGGACAGCCTCGTAGGAGACGACGACCGAGAGGACGATCAGGCCCTGCATGATGACCGCGATCTCCTTGTCGTAGCCGTGGAAGTCCAGCTCGGGCGAGGCCTTGTCGAGCCAGGCCCACAGCAGGGCGGCGAAGGCGATGCCGACGGGACTGTTGCGGCCCAGGAGGGCGATACCGATGCCGAGGAAGCCGATACCGGTGGGGAAGTTCAGGTTGTAGGTGTGGGAGTCGCCGAGCAGGATCGGCAGGCCCGCGAGACCGGCGAGACCACCGGAGATCAGCATGGCGGTGAGCACCATGCGCTTGGGGTTGACGCCGCTGGCCGCGGCGGCGGTCGTGGAGGCGCCGGAGGCGCGCAGGTCGAAGCCGAAGCGGGTGCGGTTGAGGACGATCCAGTAGCCGATGCCGAGCAGTGCGGCGAGGACGACCAGGCCGTAGATCTCGCCGGCCTCGCCCATGTCGATGCCGGGGACCCAGCCGGACTCGTGCATCTCGCCGGTGGTGCTGTTGTTGCCGATCTTGACGCCGAAGATCTCCGGCTTCCACATGTAGACGATGAGGGACGTGGCGATCGCGTTGAGCATGATCGTCGCGACGACCTCGCTGACCCCGCGGGTGACCTTGAGGACTCCGGCGATGCCGGCCCAGAAGGCGCCGGTGAACACGGCGGTGAGGAGCAGCAGCGGGATCTGCAGCACGGTCGGCAGGTTCATGTGGGCGCCGACGACGGCGGCCATGATGGCGCCGAGCTGGTATTGGCCGTCGACCCCGATGTTGAAGAGGTTCATCCGGAAGCCGATGGCCACCGCGAGGGCCGCGATGTAGTACATCGAGGCCTGGTTGATGATCAGGACCTGGATGTCGGAGAACGTCGCCTGTTCGAACATCAGGGCGAACGGTTCGACGGGGTTCTTGCCCGAGGCGAGCAGCACGATCGCGCTGAGCGCGAAGGCCACGGCGAGCGCGATGACCGGTCCGGCCACCGCGAGGAGCACGCGCTCCTTGTCGAACTTCTTCATCAGCGGGCCTCGTCTTCCGGAGACTCGGGGGCGTCGGCCGCGGTGCCGGGAGTGTCCGCCCCGGCCTTTCGGGCCTCGGCCGGGGTCTCGGGGGTCTCTTCGTGTTCGAGGTGTCCGGTGGCGGCACCGGTCATGGCGGTACCGAGCTCCTCCGGGGTGACGGTGGCGGGGTCGGCGTCCGCGACGAGCTTGCCGTCGTAGATCACCCGGAGGGTGTCGGACAGGCCGATCAGCTCGTCCAGGTCGGCGGAGATGAGCAGGACGGCGAGGCCCTCGCGGCGCGCCTGCCGGATGTGGTCCCAGATCGCGGCCTGCGCGCCGACGTCCACACCGCGGGTGGGGTGGGAGGCGATCAGGAAGCGGGGCCGGTGGCTCATCTCGCGGCCGACGATCAGCTTCTGCTGGTTGCCGCCGGAGAGGGAGGCAGCGGTCACGTCGATGCCGGGGGTCCGTACGTCGTACTTCTGGACGATGCGGCGGGTGTCCTCCTGGGCCGCCTTCGGGTCCAGCCAGAAGCCCTTGGCGTTGGGCTTCTCGGTGACGTGGCCGAGGATACGGTTCTCCCAGAGGGGCGCTTCCAGGAGCAGGCCGTGGCGGTGGCGGTCCTCGGGGATGTACCCGATGCCCTCTTCGCGGCGCTTGCGGGTGGCCCAGCCGGTGATCTCCTCGTCGGCCAGCCGGATGGTGCCGGAGTCGGCGGCCCGCAGGCCGATGAGCGCGTCGACCAGTTCGGTCTGGCCGTTGCCCTCCACGCCGGCGATGCCGAGGACCTCACCCGCGTGGATGGTGAAGCTGATGTCGTCGAGCAGGGCCTTGCCGCCGGGGGCCGCCAGGCGCAGCCTGTCGACGGTGATGACCGCGCGGTCGGTGACCGTGGACTCGGCGGTCTCCGGGGTGGGCAGCTCACTGCCGACCATCATCTCGGCGAGCTGACGCGAGGTGGTCTCGGCGGGAACGGCCGTGCCGACGGTGGTGCCCCGGCGGATGACGGTGATGTCGTCGGCGACCGAGAGGACCTCGCCCAGCTTGTGGGAGATGAAGATGACCGACAGGCCCTCCGCCTTGAGCTCGCGCAGGTTGTCGAAGAGCGCGTCGACCTCCTGCGGGACGAGGACGGCGGTGGGCTCGTCGAGGATCAGCGTGGTGGCGCCGCGGTAGAGGACCTTGAGGATCTCCACGCGCTGGCGGGCGGCGACACCGAGTTCCTCGACCAGCAGGTCGGGGCGTACGCCGAGGCCGTAGCGCTCGGAGAGCTCCTTGATCCTGCGGCGGGCCTTCGCGCCGATGCCGTACAGCTTCTCGCTGCCGAGCACCACGTTCTCGAGGACCGTGAGGTTGTCGGCGAGCATGAAGTGCTGGTGGACCATGCCGATGCCGCGGGCGATGGCGTCGGCCGGCGAGGAGAAGGAGACCGTCTCGCCGTGGATCGCGATGGTGCCCTCGTCCGGCTTCTGCATGCCGTAGAGGATCTTCATCAGCGTCGACTTGCCGGCGCCGTTCTCGCCGACGAGGGCGTGCACGGTGCCCTTGCGGACCGTGAGGTGGATGTCGTGGTTGGCCACGACACCGGGAAAACGCTTCGTGATCCCGGCGAGCTCGACGGCGGTCACCGATTCGTTGACCGCCGCTCCGGCCGGAGGGCTGCTGGACGCGTTGATGGCGCACTCCTGGGGACGGGGGTCGTCTACGCGCGTAGCGCCCCTACGGCATCGAACAGGGTCGCACACCCGGCTCGACGGGGTGCGGGGAGCCTACTCCCCGCACCCCGTCGAGCCGGTCGCCACCCCACGGGTTACACGCTGTTCAGGTCCAGGACCTTTCGTTCGCGTCGGGCCGGGCTCGCGAGCCCGGCCCGACGCGAACGAAAGGTCCTGCCGGGATCAGCTCGACCGGACCTTGATGTCGCCGCTGATGATCTTCTTCTTGGCCGTCTCGATGACGTCCTGAAGCTTCGCGTTGTCCGCGAACACGGGGTTGGACTTCGCGAGACCGACCTCACCCGACGCCAGATCGCCCCTGAGGATACCGGTGCGGGGAGCCTTGTCCTGGACCGACTGCGCCAGCTTGTACACCGACTTGGCGACGTCCTTCGTCGCGGAGGTGAGGATCGAGTCCTTGTACTTCGCCAGGGCTTCCTGCGCGTACTGGTCGGAGTCCACGCCGATCGCCCAGACCTTGTTGGCGGCCGCGGCCTCGATGGCGCCCTGACCGGACAGACCGGCCGCCGTGTAGACGACGTCGGCCTTCTTCTCGATCTGGCCCTCGGCGGCGGCCTTGCCCTTGTCGGGGCTGGAGAAGCCGCCCTCCTCCGCCGTCTGCGTCAGGAACTGCGAGATGACCTTGACGCCCGGGTCGGTGTCCTTGACGCCCTGCTCGAAGCCGGCCCGGAACTTGTGGATCAGCGGAATGTCCACACCGCCGATGAAGCCCACGACGTCGGTCTTGGTGGTCTTGGCTGCGGCGACGCCGGCCAGGTAGGAGGCCTCCTCCTCGGAGAAGACCAGGTCGGCCACGTTGTCCAGCTCGACCGTGGAGTCGTCGACGATGCCGAAGGTGGTGTCCGGGTACTTCTCGGCGGCACCCTTCAGGGCGGTGGCGTAGGCGTAGCCGACACCGACGACCGGGTCGTAGCCCTGCTTCGCCAGCGAGACCAGGCGCTGCTCCTTGTCCGCGTCGGTCTCACCGTCGGTGGGCTCGACGTCGGCGGTCTTGTAGCCGAACTCCTTCTCCGCCTGCTTCAGGCCCGCGAAGGCGGCGTCGTTGAAGGACTGGTCACCCCGGCCGCCGACGTCGTACGCGATGGCGATGCCCTTGTCGCCCTTCGACTCCGACGAGCCGGAAGAGGTCGAGGTGCCGCCGCAGGCGGAGAGCGCGAGGGCCAGAGAGGCGGTCGCTGCGCCTGCGACCGTAATCCGGGAAATCCGGCGCATGTGTGGTGCTCCTTCGTACAAGCGCCGGAAGTTGGGGGGACGGCGCTGGCTTCGCCGCAGATTAACGCGCGTAGACCTCCCTGGAAACCCTTTCTGTCCACCTTGTTATGCGGCCGTGGCCTACTCGCTCCCTACCGCGAGTACACCGTTGCCGATCGCGAACAGATCGTGGCACTGGGTGACATTCGGACGATGTGCGGCGTGAGGTGACAAGCACTGTGACATCCGACACCGTGCTCACCGACCGGCGCACGCCGGGCATCGGAGCGGGTCGCCGGTTCTGCTGCCGGAAGGGGTCAACGCAGCCGGCGCGCGCGCAGCACCAAGTCGTCGGTGTGGTGCGCGCCGGCGCCGCCGTCGGGTGCCACGCGGGGCCGCTGCTCGTCCACCGCCACCTCCCAGTCCTCGTCGAGCAGAGCGGCGACCATCGAGGGCCAGACGTAGTCGGCCGGGTCGAAGCCGCTCTCGTTCTCCTGCTGGGTGTCCATCCCCGCGTGGTGTACGAGCAGCAGCACGCCGCCGGGCACGACGGCCGCGAGCAGCGCTCGCTCGGCCGCGGCGTCGGGGGTGCGCAGCAGGGCGGGGTACTGCGCGGAGACCAGGTCGAAGGAGGCCGGCGGGAGGGCCGCCTCCGTCAGTGAGGCGTGAATCAAGCGAACGGCGAGGCCGGCGTCCCGTGCGTGCCCGGCCGCCCGTTCCAGTGCCACGCCCGAGACCTCGAGTGCGGTCACGTCCCAGCCGCGGCGCGCGAGCCAGACGGCGTCCGCGCCCTCGCCGCAGCCGACGTCGAGCACCCGTCCGGGTGTGAGCCCGGCGGCCTCGGCCACCAGCGCGCCGTTGGGCCGGCCGCTCCACAGTTGCTGTCGGTCGGTGTACCGGTTGTCCCACTCCGTCCTCACCGCGGGGTCCCCGACGTATCCGTCGGCGGGGAAGGCAGTGGCGGACGCGGGCGGTCCTGTCGCGCTGTCGTCGTTCATCGGCCCACCGTCGCCCAGCGTGTCCCGGGCACGCCACTCCTGTTGCCGGTCCGGCAAAACGGCGTCCGGAGGGCGCGGAAGCCGGGCGGGCACCCGTTGAGGTGCCCGCCCGGCTTCGTCACTGCGGTACCGCGGTACCGCGCTGCTCCCCTGTCGCGCTGTCGTGCTACTCCGCCTTGACGGTGATGGAGCCGTCGATGATGCCTTCCTTGGCCTTGGCCACGGCGTCCGTCAGGCCCTCGATCTCGCCCATCTTCGGGTTGCTGTCGGAGAGGCCGACGCCGTCCACCTTCAGGTCGAAGACCTGGGTGCCTGTCAGCGCCTTGCCGTCCTTGACGGACTTGGCCAGGGCGTACACCGAACCGCCGACCTCCTTGGTGGCGGAGGTGAGGATGAAGTCCTTGTAGCCGGCGAGGGCTTCCTGCTGGTACTGGTCGGAGTCGACGCCGATCGCCCAGACCTTCGCCTTGGCGGCGGCCTCGATCACGCCCTGCCCGGAGAGGCCGGCCGCCTGGTAGACGACGTCGGCCTTCTTCTCGATCTGGCCCTCGGCGGCGGCCTTGCCCTTGTCGGGGCTGGAGAAGCCGCCCTCCTCCGCGGTCTGCGTCAGGTACTGGGAGACGACCTTGACCTTCGGGTCGGTCGCCTGCACGCCCTGCTTGAACCCGGCCTCGAACTTGTGGATCAGCGGGATGTCGACACCACCCACGAAGCCGACCGTGTTCGTCTTGGTGGCCTTGGCGGCGGCGACACCGGCGAGGTAGGACGCCTGCTCCTCGGCGAAGACGAGGGAGGCGACGTTCTTGCCCTCGACCACGGAGTCGACGATGCCGAAGGTGGTGTCCGGGTACTTCTCGGCCACGGCCGTCATCGCCGGGCCGTAGGCGAAGCCGACGCCGATGACGGGGTTGTAGCCCTGCTTGGCGAGCGACGAGAGGCGCTGCTCCTTGTCCGCGTCGGTCTCGCCCTCGGTGGGCTCGATGTCGGCGGTCTTGTAGCCGAACTCCTTCTCCGCCTTCTGGAGCCCCGCGTACGCGGCGTCGTTGAAGGACTGGTCACCCTTGCCGCCGATGTCGTAGGCGATGGCGAGACCGAGGTCGCCCTTCGCGGAGCTCTTTCCGCTGTCCCCGCCCTCGCTGCTGGTGCCGCCGCAGGCCGTGGCGGCGAGTGCGAGCGACGCGACCCCCACCGCGACGCGAGTCAGTCTGGATATCCGACGCATCTGACGCTCCCCATTCTCCAAAGCCCCGCAGCGGCGCTCGGTTCGGCGACATTAACGCGCGTAGACACTCCTGGGAACGGGGTACAGCGGGGCCGTTATCCATTCGTGCCGATGGCCGGTTACACCCCGGTAAAGCAGAGGGCCGTAGGGGATCGAAGGGGGCGGAAAGGGCCGACCGGAACGGCGCACGGCTGGGCGCCACGCGCACCACGCTCTCCTTCCCCCGCCCGGGACGCAAGGGGAGCGACGGGCGGGGAAAGAGGGGGGCCGGAGGGGGGCCGATGGCCGGCCGGCCCCCACCCGCTCAGCGCAGGGCGTCCAGGAAGGCGGCGGCGGTGAACAGTTCGACGCCCACGGTGATGGCGTGCTCGTCGACGTCGAAGTCGCCCTGGTGCAGGTCGCGGATGGTGCGCTCGCCGGGGGGACGGACCCCGAGGCGGGCCATGGCGCCGGGGACGCGCTCCAGGTACCAGGAGAAGTCCTCGCCGCCGAGGCTCTGTTCGGTGCTCTCCACGGACTCCGCGCCGCGCCGGGCGATCATGGCGTCCCGCAGGAGTTCGGTGACGCCGGCCTCGTTGACGACCGGCGGGACTCCGCGTACGTAGTTGATCTCCGACTTGGCGCGGTGCAGGTTGGCCACCTCGTCAATGGCGGCGACCACGATGTCCGGGGCCAGCCGCCAGGTCTCCAGGTCCAGGCAGCGCACGGTGCCGGAGAGCTCGGCGTGCTGCGGGATGACGTTGGGCGCGTGGCCGGACTCGACCCTGCCCCAGGTGATGGCGAGCCCGCTGCGGCTGTCGACCCGTCGGCCCACCAGGGCGGGCACGTCGGTGACGACCCGGGCGGCGGCGGTGACCAGGTCGGTGGTCAGATGCGGACGGGCGGTGTGGCCGCCGGGCCCGTCGAGGGCGATCTCGAGACGGTCGCAGGCGGAGGTGAGGGGGCCCTCGCGGAGTCCGATCCTCCCCGCGTCGACCCGCGGGTCGCAGTGCACGGCGACGATTCGCCCGACCCCGTCGAGCGCGCCGTCCAGGATGGTGTCGGCGGCCCCACCGGGCAGCACCTCCTCGGCGGGCTGGAAGATCAGCCGCACCGGCCGGGACAACAGGCCCTGACGGTGCAGTTCGGCGAGGACGAGCCCGGTGCCCAGCACGACGGTGGTGTGCACGTCGTGGCCGCAGGCGTGCGCCCGGTCGGGCACGGTGGAGCGGTACGGGCACTCGGTCTTCATGTCGGGGATGGGCAGCCCGTCGATGTCGGCCCGCAGGGCGAGTATGCCGGTGCCGGGGGCCGCCTCGGTTCCTGCGATGCTGCCGCTGTCCGTCACCCCGATGTCACAGATGACGCCGGTCCCGCCGGAGAGTACGCGCGGGGCGAGGCCGGCCCGCTCCAGCCGCTCCTTGATCGCGGCGGTCGTACGGAACTCCTGGTTGCCCAGCTCGGGGTGCATGTGCAGGTCGCGTCGGAAGGCGACGAGCTCGGCGCGCAGGACCTCGGGGAGGGCGCCCGGAAGCACCGCTCCTCCGGGCAGATCGACCTCGGACTCCAGTGACATCAGTTGGTTCACCCTTTGAAGGGTAGGACGCCGGGGCCTCCGACCGCCCCCTGATCAAGAAAATTCAACCCGTCAGTGGACGAAAATCCGGCAGACCCACGCTTAGCCGTGCTCCGTGATGGGTAAACTCGCCGCTCTTTTGCGGCGAGTGAGGCCGTACGACCCACCGGACCGTGACATCGCTCGCGGCGACCGTTTCCGGCACCCCTCACCTCGCTTCACCTCTCCTCGGTGTACCACGCATCGCTCGAGCCACGCGGACCGGTTCACCTTCCGGACGCGGTCCCCCGCTGTCCACGGGTGCATGGTCGCCGCCCACGCGCACGGGTGAAACCGTCTCCGACGCCCCCGGTTGCGCCGATAGGGTGCGGGGCCATGCGCGCCGACCCGCCGGAGTTCCTCCGGGCCACCCGTTCCTCGTACGACGCCATCGCCGACGACTACGCGGACCGGTTCGGCGACGGCCTGGCCGGGCTGCCGCTGGAACGCTCCCTGCTGACGGCCTTCGCCGAGCTCGCCCGTACACCTGGGCGGGCTGCCGGGAGCACTTCGCCGCCGGTGGCCGACCTCGGCTGCGGTCCCGGGTACGTGACCGCACGGCTGCACCGGCTCGGGCTGCCGGTCTTCGGCGTCGATCTCTCACCGCGCATGGTGTCCCTGGCCCGCGAGGCACATCCGGAGCTGCGGTTCCACGTGGGCTCGATGACCGCGCTGGACCTGCCGACCGGGACGCTGGGCGGCATCGTGGCGCTGTACTCGGTCATCCACATCCCGGACGACCATCTCACCGAGGTCTTCACCGAGTTCCACCGCGTCCTGACACCGGGCGCCCCGGTCCTGCTGGCCTTCCAGTCGGGCGACGAGGACGGCGGCCTGCACCTGGACGAACGTTTCGGCCACCCCGTCTCCCTGGACTACTACTGGCGCTCCCCCGCCACGGTCGTCACCCACCTGACCAAGGCGGGCCTGGAACTCACCGCGCAGATCCTGCGGGAGCCGACCGCCGACGAGAAACGCCCCCGCGCCCTCCTCCTGGCCCGCAGGCCGGAGACGGCGCAGGACTGACGCCGGCCCGGCCTTCACGTAGGCGGCACGAGCCCCCGTGATCCAACAGCCGACGGTGGCTCTTCGACACGCAGACCGCTCACAGGACCACCACCGAACGCAGCACCTCGCCGGCGTGCATGGTGTGAAAGGCCTTTTCGGCCTCTTCGAGTGCGATGCGCTCGGAGACGAACTTCTCCAGCGGCAGCCTGCCCTGCAGGTACAGGTCGACGAGCATCGGGAAGTCGCGCTCCGGCAGACAGTCGCCGTACCAGGACGACTTCAGCGCACCGCCGCGGGAGAAGAAGTCGAGCAGAGGCATGTCCAGCTTCATGTCCGGCGTGGGCACGCCCACCAGCACGACGGTGCCTGCGAGATCGCGCGCGTAGAACGCCTGCTTCCATGTCTCGGGTCGGCCGACCGCATCGATGACGACATCGGCACCGAACCCACCTGTCAGCTCGGCGATCGCGGTGATGACGTCGACCTCGCCGGCGTTGACCGTGTGTGTGGCGCCCAAGTCGGCCGCCCACGCCAGCTTCTTCTCGTCCCGGTCCACCGCGATGATCTTCGATGCGCCCGCCAGCCGCGCCCCGACGACGGCTGCGTCGCCCACGCCGCCGCAGCCGATGACAGCCACCGAGTCCCCGCGGCTCACCCCGCCGGTGTTAACGGCGGCGCCCAGGCCGGCCATGACACCGCAGCCGAGCAGACCCACGACGGCGGGGTCCGCGGACGGGTCCACCTTGGTGCACTGTCCGGCGTGGACCAGGGTCTTGTCCGCGAAAGCGCCGATGCCGAGCGCCGGAGTGAGCTCCGTCCCGTCGGTCAGAGTCATCTTCTGGCTCGCGTTGAACGTGTTGAAGCAGTACTGGGAACGCCCGCGCTTGCAGGCCCGGCACCGCCCGCACACGGCACGCCAGTTCAGGACGACGAAGTCGCCGGGCTGCACCGAATCGACACCTTCGCCGACACTCTCCACGGTGCCGGCGGCCTCGTGTCCGAGGAGGAACGGGAAATCGTCGTTGATGCCGCCTTCACGGTAGGTCAGATCGGTGTGGCACACGCCGCACGCGGCGACCGCGACGACGACCTCACCTGGTCCCGGATCGGGAATCACGATGTCGGTGAGCTCGACCGGAGCTCCCTTGGAACGGGCGATCACACCGCGGACCTGCTGTGGCATCTGAGCTGGTTCCTTTGTCAGTCGGTTGTCAGTCGGTCGTCAGTCGGTCAAAACGCATGCGCACCGGCGCATGTCCTCCACGACGTTAGCTCTGCGCCAAGGTCGGGCGACCTGTGCGACAGACCAGTAGAACCTCGACTTCCGGCTAGGGCGGCCGGACCGGCTATGGTGCGTGGAATGCTCGACATGAAGGCACTGCCAGAGGCGGACCTTCTCGCACTGCGAGAGGTCATCGAGGGTCCGCTGCACGAGATCGCACGCCGGTTCTCCCGCTTTCTGTCGAACCGGTGGCCGCACACCGCGCTCGTCATCTTCACCAAGGAGTGCACCGGCAGGCCGCGGAAGGTCGCCGGCGCGACCGAAATGATCAACAAGGTCACGATCGACGAACTCGAGCAGCTGAAGGCCCTTGCCGAGCCCGGTCGGCCGCTCGGCACCACGGCGGCGATCGGCGGGGCCACCCGCA
Organism: Streptomyces chlorus; assembly: GCF_042655885.1. NCBI lineage: Bacteria > Bacillati > Actinomycetota > Actinomycetes > Kitasatosporales > Streptomycetaceae > Streptomyces > Streptomyces chlorus. Next base: position 499,664 of record NZ_JBHSOA010000009.1, on the reverse strand, counting down.
CCGTCTGGGCCGTCCGTGACCCGGTCGACACGCTGCTCGTCCTCGTGCCGCGCGCCTCCCGGAAGCGGCTCCCGCAGCCCGCCGCCCTGTCGGCCCTCTTCGGGATCGTCGCGACCTCGATCAGCCAACAGGTCGCGCAGGCAAGCCCGGACTACCTTGCCGAGTCGCGCGCGGCCTCCAGTGAGCGGGCCCGCACCATCACTGAGATGGCGACGGCGCATGAGAGTGCGCTGGTGGCCATCCTGAACACGCTGCGCGCCACCGCACTCGATGATCGCCGTGCCCGCGTGACCGCGACCGAGTCCGCTTCCGTCGCGCTGGTGGCGTTGCGCTCCGCTCAGAAGTCCGACCTGGCCCTGAGCGAGGAACCGGCCCCGGCCGCGTTCACGAAGCTGCGCAGGGACATTCGGCACCTGCTCAGGCATCACGAAGCGCGCGTCGAATTCGTGCCGCCGGCCAGGACGGCGCGGCCGTTGCCCGGAGAAGTCGCCCACGCCGCTCGCGCGATGACACGGACCGCGGTGCTGGCCTTCACCGCGCAACCGGGTCCGTCGCGCCTGCGCATCGCTTGGACCTGTGACGGCACGTCGCTGCGGATCGACGTGCGGGAGCAGGAATCCGGGAGCGTGGACGTGCGCGCGCTGTCACGTCAGCTCGAGGGCCGCGCACGCACGCTGGGCGCCACGGTCAGCCTCGACGCCGTGGCGGGTTGGGGGAGCCGGGCCGGCATCGTCCTTCCTTTCGACCCGCCGGCCGTTCGAACCGGTGAGACCAGGCTGTCGAGTCTCCACGCGCGGGAACGGGAGGTTCTGCACCTTCTCGCGCAGGGCAAGCGGAACAAGGTCATCGCGGACGCACTCGGAGTCACCGAGAGCACGGTCAAGTTCCACGTCACCGGGGTACTGAAGAAACTCGAAGTCAGCTCACGGGGCGAGGCCGCGGCACTGGCCCTGAACGGGTACGCGCAAGGTTCGGTGGCCGGGGGCCGAGAGGGGCAGTGACCGGCGCCGGCCGGCCGGGCTCCCGGAGAGTTGCCCTGCGCTCCGCGGGCGGTGACGCCGCCGCCCACTTCCAGGAGGCGGTTACCGGCATCCGTTCACGCCGGCGCCACCGAAACCGCCGACAGGCGGTGGACGTCGCGGGCGGTGCCGGTGACGCCTGAGAGGAAGCCCTGGGCCCGCGGGGAGGCTTTCTCGGTGAGCCAGGCCGGGTTGATGTCGCAGACCGCGATGCGGACCTCCGTACCGGACAGGGCCAGGGGGAGGGTGTGGACGACGGTCGACGGGAAGCTGAGGACCGTGCGGCCGATGGGGCCCCGGCGGGCGATCAGCTCCAGGGGGAGTTCGGGGCGGACGATCTCCAGGCCCGTCTCGACCGCGAGCCGGTGGAGTTTCTCGGTGCTCTCACGGCGGTGGGCGAAGTAGCGGGTCGCGCCGTGGGCCTTGGCGAGGGAGCGGACGGCCTCGACATAGGCGTCGGCGTCCACCACGCCGGTCTCCACCAGGGAGGTGCCCACCATGTCGGCGGTCCTGGTGATCCGGGGCGGGCCGAACCGCTGCCGGGTCCAGGCGAAGGAGTTGGTGCTGACGGTGACTCCGGCCGGGATGTCGTCGACCGGCATCGAGGAGAAGACCTCCACCCGGCGCCGGCCGTTCGGGGTGAGCCTGCGCCGGGCGATGCCGGAGACCGGGGCGAGGATCAGGTCCCGAGGGCCGCGGCGGCCGCCCTTGCGGTGCCAGCGCACCAGGCGTTCGCCGCGCGCGAGCTGGCCGACGAACTCCATGGTCGCCGTGCCGTCGTCGACGACGACGAGGTCGTGGGCCCTGGTGATCGTCAGCATGAGTTGCACGTACCGCGAGAAGGGGTCGCCGAGGACGACCCGGGTGGCGCGGCGCAGTGGGCCGGCCAGGCCGCCTATGGTCTGGAAGGGTGCGCCTGCTCCGCCCCGCGCTTCCTCCCAGCGGACCTCGTGGCCCTCTTCGCGGGCGAGTTCGGACATGCGGCGCAACTGACCGCGGGTCATGGGGTCGAGGGGGGACAGCACCACGAGGGTGAGCCCCACGCCGGGCGCATGCGCGTGCGCCCACTCCAGCACGTTCAGCAGCTGTACCGGGCTCTCGACGAAGGCGAGAGTGTGGGGGCCGGCGGTCCCGGCGCGGGGGCTCATCGACGTACGACCGTTCCCGTCGTCAGGGGAGGGTGGATGTGTGGGGAGGGTCAGACGGTCAGCGGCTCGCCGGCGGCCGCGGCGATCTCCGCCTCGGCGACGACGCCGGGGACCCGGCGGAGCTTCTTCATCGGACCCAGCTCGGACTCGTAGACCTTCTTGACGCCGTCGCCGAGGGAGGCCTCGATGGTGCGGATGTCGCGGACGAGGCGGGTCAGGCCCTGCGGCTCGACGGACGCCGCCTGGTCGGAGCCCCACATGGCGCGGTCCAGGGTGATGTGGCGCTCGACGAAGGTGGCGCCGAGGGCGACGGCGGCCAGGGTGGTCTGCAGGCCGGTCTCGTGGCCGGAGTAGCCGATCGGGACGTTCGGGAACTCCTGCTGGAGGGTGTTGATCATCCGCAGGTTCAGTTCCTCGGCCTTCGCCGGGTAGGTGGAGGTGGAGTGGCAGAGCAGGATGTTCTCGCTGCCCAGGACCTCGACCGCGTGGCGGATCTGCTTCGGGGTGGACATGCCGGTGGAGAGGATGATCGTGCGGCCGGTGGCGCGCAGGGAGCGCAGCAGCTCGTCGTCCGTGAGGGAGGCGGAGGCCACCTTGTGGGCGGGGATGTCGAACTTCTCCAGGAAGGCGACGGCCTCGGTGTCCCACGGGGAGGCGAACCAGTCGATGCCCCTCTTCTTGCAGTAGGCGTCGATCTGGCCGTACTCCTCCTCGCCGAACTCCACGCGGTGGCGGTAGTCGATGTACGTCATCCGGCCCCAGGGGGTGTCGCGCTCGATGTCCCACTGGTCGCGCGGGGTGCAGATCTCGGGCGTGCGCTTCTGGAACTTGACGGCGTCGCAGCCGGCCTCGGCTGCGGCGTCGATCAGCTTGAACGCGTTCTCGATGTCACCGTTGTGGTTGATGCCGATCTCACCGGTGACGTACACGGGGCGGCCGGGGCCGGCCTCGCGGGTACCGAAGCGGCGGATGCGGGAGCTGGGATTCACAGTGCTCATGACCGGTGTTTCCTTACTTGGGGAGGGAATCGAGAGAGGGGCCGAGGATCCAGCTGGCGATCTCCCGGATCGCGCCGTCGCCACCGGGGACGGTGGTGACCGCGCGTGCGGCGCCGCGTACGACGTCGTGGGCGCTCGCGACCGCCACGGGCCAGCCCACGAGGGCGAAGCACGGGAGGTCATTGACGTCGTTGCCGACGTAGAGCACGCGCTCGGGCGCGATGCCCTGTTCCTCGCACCACTGCTTCAGGGCGAGGTCCTTGCGGTCGATGCCGTGCAGCACGGGGATCTTGAGCTTGCGTGCGCGGGCGGCGACGACCGGGTTCTGTTCCGTGGACAGGACGAGCATCTTGAGGCCGCTCCTGCGCAGGGCGGCGATACCGAGTCCGTCGCCGCGGTGCACGGAGACGAATTCCTGTCCGGTGGCGTCGATCAGCACCCTGTCGTCGGTCTGGGTGCCGTCGAAGTCGAGGACGACCGCGTCGATGTCGTCGGCGGTCGGGAGGGCGCCGGGCCTTCCCGCGTCGAAGAGCGGGGCGAGGGCGCGGGCGCGGGCGAGGTCGTGCGGGTCGTCGATTTCCAGCACGCGGGCGGGGTCGGTGCGCACGAGTTCGGTGCGGCCGAAGAAACGGTGCTTGTGCTCGCGGAAGCCGGCCGCTTCCATCGCGTAGGCGGCGCCGGTCTCCAGGAGGTCCTGGGGGCGGTCCTGGCGGCGGGGGCGGAAGGACTTGTCGTGGTTGACGCCGAAGCCGCCGCTGCCACCTTCTCCCTGAAGGGCGTCCGGCTCCTCGCCGGTCGCGTCCCGCCAGACGAAGCCGTGGAACGGGGCGACGGTCACGGCCGTGTCGGCGCCCTGCGCGGCGACCGCGCCGGCCACGCCGTCGATGTCCTCGCGGGTCAGGAAGGGGCTGGTGCACTGGACCAGCAGGACGACGTCCACCCGGGCGCCGTGCAGCGCCTCGTGGGTGTCCAGGGCGTGCAGGACGGCCGCCTCCGAGGTGGCGAGGTCGCCCGCGATGGCGGCCGGGCGCATCACGATCTCGGCGCCGGCCTGCCGGGCGGCGGCCGCGATGGCCTGGTCGTCGGTGGAGACGACGACGTCCGTGACGTGGCGTGCGGCGCGGCACTCGCGGACGGCGCGGGTCACCAGGGGCGCGCCGCCGACCGGCGCGAGGTTCTTCGCGGGCACTCCCTTGGAGCCGCCGCGCGCGGGGATCACGGCGAGCACCCGGCGTACCGGGGTGCCACTCCGGCCCGCTTGCGGTTCGGTCATGGGATCAGCTCCTTGAGCAGGACGGGAAGGGATGCGGTCACGGCCGGCTGTGCGGGCGGCGCTCACAGCTCGCCCATCCGCCGGATCACCGGGGCCACTCGCTGGACGCCGTGGCGGTAGGCGCCGCGCGCCGCGCGGCGCACGATCTGCCGGACCGGTCCGGGCTCCTTGTCGGCGGCGGGGGTGCCGGGCAGCGGGGTGCCGTCCGGGCCGAGGTGGTGGCGGGCGAGCAGACCGGGCAGGTAGCCGGGTACGGTGACGGGCGTGTAGTACGGGGCCATCGGGGGCAGGCCGCCGGGGCGGTCTAGCAGCTCGGCGATGCGTGCGCGGGCGGTGTCGAAGGCCGTGTCGTACGACCCTCCCCCGGATGCGGAACCCCCGGCCGCGACGCCCTGCCGGGACACCCACTCCTCGTCCGGCACGGGCCGGTGGCCGGCGTCGAGCTGGTCCCAGGAGGCGAGGCAGCCGGAGCCGATGAAGTGGTGGTTGCCGAGCGCCTCGCGCACGCCGAGGTCGGTGAGGACCACGGTCGGGATGCGGCGGTGCAGGGACTCCAGGGCGGCCGTGGAGCTCACCGTGACCAGCAGGTCGGTGCGGTCCAGGACTTCGCCCATGTGCCCGTACACCAGGCGGAAGTTGGCCGGCGGGTCGAGCCGCTGGACCAGTTTCTGGTACGGCAGTTCCTCGATGTGCGTGGTGTGCTCGCCCGGCTTGGAGCGCAGCTTGAGCAGCACCTCGCGCTCGGGGTGCCGGCGGGCGTGCTCGACCAGCCGGTTCAGCAGGTAGGTACGGTCCCGGCGGTTCTCCGGTACGGAGGGCTGGACCGCGAAGACGACCGTGTAGGGGTCGTGCTCGCCGGTGTAGGCGGCCCCGCCGAGGAACGGCAGCGCGACCTCCGTCACCGAGCCGGCGTCGGCGCCCACGCCTTCGTACACGGCGCGGAAACGGTCCGCGTCCTGACGGGAGTTGGCGAGGACGAGGTCGGCTCCATGGCGCAGCAGCAGGCCGTCGGCGAGCTTCTCGTAGACGACTCCGACGTATCCGGTGACGACGACGGGCCGCTTCGCCCGGTCGGCGGGACCGTTCTCCCAGACGCGCCCGAGCCCGTGCAGCATCGCCTGCACCCCGCCGCCGACCAGGGCGAGGACGAGGAGGTCGTACGACTCCTCGCGCATGGCGTGCAGGAACTGGACCGCGGTCACCTCGTGGAGGGCGTCCGCCTGGACGCCGACCTCGTCGAGTTGACGGGCGGTGGGAGTCGCACGGCCCCGCAGGAGGTAACCGTCCAGGCGGATGTCCGAATTCTCCGGGGTGATGCGGTTCGCGGTGAGCGCGCCCCATTTCCACCGGGTATCGGAATCCGCGAGGACGGCGACTCGCAGGGTCTTCGTTGCACTTGCTGGCACAACGAAGACGTTAGGAAGCAATTCCGAGGAGCGGCCCAACCCGAATCCAACAAATGGTTAACAGCAGATCGCCGAATGGGGAATCAGCCCGCCCACCACGCGGAAAAATGTTCGCTTCACTGCTTCGCCACGCGCCGTTCACCCCGTATCAAGGTTCAGGTAAAGACGAATGACGGGCCGCCACCTAACGTCGAAGACGTGCTCAAGCTCTCCGTCATCGTGCCGTTCTACAACGTGCGCCCATACGTCCCCGATGCCCTGCGAAGTCTGCGCGCCAACGCGCGGGACGACTTCGAATTCATTCTCGTCGACGACTGCTCGACCGACGGGACCGCGGACCTCCTCGCACGCGCGGAGCGCGAGCTGCCGGGGGCGGTGCTGATCCGACACGAGAAGAACGGTGGCCTGGCGACCGCCCGCAACACCGGCATCGACCACGCCCGCGGCGCATACCTGACCTTCCTCGACGGCGACGACTGGCTGGCGCCCGGCTACTACGCCCGGCTGGTCTCCGCGATCGAGAAGCTGGACTGCGACTTCGTCCGCACCGACCACGTGCAGTGCACCGCGCGGGCCCGTGCCGTCCACCGCGTCCCGCACGGCCGGCGCAATGTCGCGCTGAACCCGCGCGACGCGATCCTCCCCTCCCACCGGACCACCTCCGTCGACTACGCCTACGCCTGGGCGGGCATCTACCACCGCAGGCTCGTCGAGCGCGGAGTGCTGCACTTCACCGACGGGCTGCGCACCGCCGAGGACCGGCCCTGGATCTGGAAGCTGCACCGGGAGGCGGAGTCCTTCGCGGTGACCAGCCTCCTCGGGGTCTTCTACCGGCGCGGGGTCTCCTCGTCGCTCACCCAGATCGGTGACGCCCGGCAGCTCGATTTCATTCGCGCGTTCGACCAGGTGATCGAGGAGACCGCGCGGGATGCCGATGCGGCGACCCTGCTGCCGAAGGCCGTACGCACGTACTGCGCCATCATTTCCCACCACCTGGGAACCATCGAAAGGTTCGAGCCACCCGTGGCGCGACAACTGAAGGCGATGAGCACCGCCGCGCTGCGGCGCATGCCGCAGGACGTACTCGACGACGCGCTCGGCTCGATGGACGCCGAGCGCGCCGGCCGGTTGCGCCGGCTGCGCCGCCGCCCGGTGCCGGCCGCGGAGGTCGCCGCGTGACCACGCAGATCTTCATGGCGTCGACCCTGTACGGCACGGCCACGCTCGCCGCGGCCCTGGACTCCGGCTGCTTCGCGCCCGCCGACCGGCGGATCCTGCTGGTCTCCAACAACGCGACGACACCCGAGACCACGCCCGCCGTCGACGAGATGCCCGGGTTCGAGCGGCTGCGGTCCCGGTTCGACGACGTGCTGTCGTGGAACGAGGCCATCTTCCCGTTCCACCCCGGCGGCTGGGCGCCGCGTGTGGAGGACGTGCCCCTGTGGGAGCGCTATCTGCGGCTGCTCTGGAACCTGGGCGACGACGACGTGGCGCTCGCCGTGGAATCCATCCAGGTCAACCCGGCTCTCGGGGTGACGCAGATCTTCACCGACGCGCCCGTCACCGTCTACGCGGACGGCCTGATGAGTTACGGCCCCACCCGCAACAAGATCGACCCGCTGGTCGGTACCCGGGTGGAGCGGCTGCTCCACCTCGACCTGGTGCCGGGGCTCGAGCCGCTGCTGCTCACCGAGTTCGGGGTGGCGCCGGAGGTGGTGGCGACCCCGGCGTTCACCAAGGTGCTGGCCGAACTGGTCGACACCGGCGGCGACCTGCCGGACGTGACGGAGCCCGCGCTGCTGCTGGGCCAGTACCTGTCCGCGCTGAACATCCTCTCCGCCGAGGAGGAGGAGAACCTTCATGTGCGGATGCTGAAGGGCGCGGTGAAGCTGGGTCACAGCCGGGTGGTGTTCAAACCGCACCCCACGGCCCCGGCGCGCTTCACCCGCACCCTGGAGGAGGAGGCCGAGCGGCTCGGCGTCGATCTCACGGTGGTGGACACCCCGGTGCTGGCCGAGGTGCTGTACCAGCGGATGCGTCCGGCCCTGGTCGTCGGCTGCTTCTCCACCGCCCTACTGACCGCGTCCGCCTTGTACGGCCTGCCGGTCGCCCGGGTCGGCACCGAGACCCTGCTGGACCGGCTGACGCCGTTCGAGAACAGCAACCGCGTCCCGGTCACCATCGTCGACGCACTGCTGCCGGAGCCGACGGACGAGGCGGCGGTCGCCGAGGGGCGCGGGCGCATGGACACCGACGCGCTCGGCGACCTCGTACGGGCCGTCGGGTTCACGATGCAGCCGAAGATCCTGCCGGGACTGCGGCCCGAGGCCGAGCGGTACCTGTCGGCACGGCTGAATGACGGCACCTGGCGGTACTTCAAGAAGAAGCGGCTGACGTCCCTCGGGCTGCCCGGCGGGGTGCCGGCCCAGCTCGGGTTCCTGCCGCGCAACGCCACGGTCCGGAAGGTCGCGCGCAAGGCGCGCAGGCTGCGCCGGGCGATGACCCGCCGCTGAGCACACGGGGCGCCCGCCCGGGACAACGGCTGGGGCGGGCACCCAGGATTCCGATGGGGCGGGCGCCCGATGCGCCGGGGAGGACGGGCGCCTGCCGGCCCCTCTGTTGATCACCCCTCGGGCACAGGTGAACGACGAGAACCGGGCGAAGAACGGCGGCGGTTCGCGGCTGTCCCGGCTGGTGAGGAAGGCCCTGGGCCGCTGAGTCCGCGGGCACGGCGTGAGGCACGCGGCACGCGGCATGTGTGAGCCCCCGCGGCCCGTCCCGGAGCGTTCTGGGACCGGCCGCGGGGGCTCACCCCGTTTCACTCCCCGAGGATCGCACTCAGGTCGGCGGCGTTCGCCTCGGTGACCTTCCACAGCGACTGCTGACGCTCGTGGACGTCGGCGACGGTCGCCGCGTGGCTGTCCAGGATGCCGATCGCCCGCTCGGTGAGCACGGCGCCCAGGTTCCGGTCGTGCACGGAGACACCCCACTCGGGGCGCTCGATGTCGGCCAGGAAGTACGCCATCTTCGGGTGCGAGATCAGGCTGATGATCGGCGTGCCCACGCCGAACGGGATCATCCCGGCGTGCCCGCGCATGCCGATGACCAGGCGGGTCTTCGCGTACAGGTCCCGGATCCCGTCGTTGTCGAAGTCGTACATCGGGATCACCGGCAGCGAGATGCCGTGTTCGCGGCGCAGGTCGAAGGCGATCCGCTCGTCGTCCAGCGAGTGCGCCACGCAGCGGACCTCGGTGTGCGCGCCGATGCCCCGCACGGCCTTGGCGATCTCCGCGAGGAAGTGCCCGTAGTCGTGTCCGAAGCGCAGGCCCGCCCGGTCGTACGCGGCGTTGAGCAGGACGGTGTCCTCGCGCTCGACCGGGTCCGTCCAGCCCTGCACCAGCTGGCGGCTGACCGTGGTGGGGCAGGGCTGGAAGCGGACCTTGTCGTGCAGGTGGTCCGGGAGCATGGCCCGTACCTTGGCGATGGAGCCGTGGTTGCGCAGCCCGAAGAACGAGGACTTCTCCACCAGCAGGCGCAGGCTCTCGCGGAAGCGCCCGGCCCGGTACGACTGGCCGTCGAAGGCGTTGAAGCCGACCGCGTACACCATGATCGGCACGTCGATGGCGCGCAGGTGCTCGTCGGGCACGTTCCACTGCCAGGCGCTGTTGCCGTTGGGCATGGTGTCCGGGATGAACAGTCCGCCGCCGCCGATGACCAGGCCGCGCCGGGCGTTGACCCGCTCCAGGGCGGCCTCGTCGAACAGCCGGTGGGCGTGCACGGAGTGCCAGCGGCGGGAGGTGGTGTCCGGGCCGAAGCCCAGGCGGACGGTCTCCGGCAGCAGCTTGTCACCGGCGTTGCCCTGGCGGTCCATGTAGAAGGCGACGTGCGCCAGCTGGTCCTCGGCGCCGCCCAGCTCCTGCTCGGGTACGGAGGCGGCGCGCTGGGCCCACAGCCGGCTCGAGCGGTGGGTGGGGTCGGCGGAGATGCCGGCGGTGGCGTGCCGCAGCGACTCGGCGTTGTCGCCGTGCACCCAGGCCATCTGGGCGAGCCGGGCATAGGCGGTGGCAGCCCGGTTGGGGGCGGCGGCGGCGAGCAGCAGCTGGGCCTTGGCCTCCTCGGAGCGCGAGACGCTCATCAGGGCGTGCCCGAGCACCTCGTGCGGCCAGGCCTCGTCGAGCGGGAGGTGCACGCTGCTCAGGATGTCGACGGCGTCCTGGTAGTCGCCGGACGCGATGTGCGCGGCGGCCACCTTGCGGGCGCTCTCGACGTCGCCGGTGCGCGCGACGTGCGGAGTGCCCAGGTGCACCAGCAGGTCGTGGTGGAGGGTGCCGGACCGGGCCAGGTAGGCGGCCTGGAAATCGGCGTCGGACAGCTCGAACTCGCGCCAGCGGTCCTCCGCCTGGCCGTATCCGGCCTCGCCGCCCTGCCAGGGCTTGTGGCGGCCGGTGAAGTGCAGGATCGCGGTGTCGTCGGGGACCGGCAGGTCGCCGGACAGGCGCCGCTTGACGAAGTTGTAGCGGGCGTCGAGGCGGACGAAGTCGCCGTCCAGGACAGCGTTGAGGATGCCCTGGTCGTGCTTGTCGAGCTCGTAGTCGCCGCTGCGTCCGGTCGCGTCCAGCTTGGCGCAGAACGCGTCGCTGAGGTACTCGCGCTGGATGACCAGCAGCCCGGAGTTCAGCTTGTGCTGCCCGTAGAAGAACTGCGGGACGGCCGCCAGGCCCTCGCGCAGCCGCAGCAGCTCACCGAGGTCACTGAGGACGACCATGTCGGTGTCGAGCGTGATGATGGTGTCGTACTCGCGCAGCCGGAAGATGTCGAGGATGAAGTACGCCTTGCGGACCAGGTAGTTGTCCTGGTCGCCCTTCTTGTACGTGTCGTAGTGCTCGGTGTTCACCCGACGCAGCACGATCCGCGGGTGCAGGGCGCGGATCCTGGCGATGGAGCCGGGGCGCAGGTCGTCGTGGAGCACGACGAAGTCCTCGCACACGCCCGGGTTGGACAGCGCGAGGCTGCGCAGCAGGGCGAGGAAGCCGGGCAGGTAGTTCTCGTCGACGTAGGCGGCGAAGGCGACGCGGCGCTTGCCGGTGAGCGCGTCCGACGAGAGTGCCGGCGCCGGGGGGGCCGTGGTCGTGGCCCCGGGGGTGATGGTCATCGCAGGGATATCCTCATGTCGGTCACTCGCTGGGCCCGCTGCATGACCCATTCCTTCTCGCTGGTGTACTCGTGCACGGAAGTGATCGGCATCTTCATGGCTTCCGGCACGCGGTAGGCGCCGCTCTCGTAGAAGTCGAAGCCGATCAGGTCGAGAGTGGGGCTGACGTCCAGGAAGTCCAGCAGGAACAGCATGTTGAAGCCGGTGGTCGGAATGCCCGACCAGGCGTCGGAGCCGAGCTTGCCGATGTTGCGCACGGGCCAGCGCAGCGACTCGTCGCCGAGGAACCGCTGGGCGCCGGGCACCAGGCGGTTGCGCAGGGAGTACTTCCAGTCGCCGGAGACGCCGCCGAACACGAGCCGGGTGGTGACCTGCTGGTCCCAGTTGAAGCCGTGCTTGTGGATGGTGGCGTGGATGTCGGTGCGCCCGCCGGTGTGCTTCTCGTCGATGCGGTACGAGTTGAAGCGGACCACCAGGTCGTAGGCGTCGATCTCGGCGCCCATCGAACTGGATCCGACCCGACCGGAGTTGGCGATGAGGCAGACGGACTTGCCGGCCACCTGGTTGCGGAACTCACCGAGGCTGATCCACTGCACGCCGCCGATGGTGGGATCGGCGACGGGGCCGCGCATCCGGTTGCGGCGCTGCTCGGCGTAGAGGGCGAGGACCTCGGTGAGCGCGGGGAGGTCGACGTCGCCACGTGCGGCGCGCAGTTCCAGGTACTGGCTCAGGAGCTCCTGCCGGTCGGCGACCGGCGCCTGCTCGGCGGCCAGCGCGAGGAGCGCTCCCACCATGCGCGGCTCGGCCTCGGACCAGTCCCCCACGGCGTGCGCGGCCAGGCCCTCGGCCCATACGTCGGTGGCGGGGCCGCCGGCGAACCGCTCGGCGCGCGGGCACTGGCGCCGCAGCAGGGCCAGCAGCTCCTGGTCCTTCTCCCCGGCGACACGCAGTCCGGCGATCTTCGCGGAGACGCCGAACCCGTCGCTGTCGGTGAGGCCCAGGTACCGCTCGTACGCGGGTACGGCCTCGGTCTCGTCGCCGAGGGCCTCCATCAGCCGGGCGCGCAGCCGCCAGCCGGCGCGGGAGTTCTTGCGCTGGGCGATGACGGTGTCGCTGATGACCAGCGCGAGGTCCAGCTCGTCGTCGTAGCCGCACTCCAGGGCCTTGTTGGCGACGGCGAGCAGGGCGTCCAGCACGTCGTTGGGGATGCCGGCGGCGGGGGTCGACGCGCCCTTGACGACCCGCTTGAGGCGGGCGGCGGCACCGCTCGGCGCGGCCGGCGCGGCGGCGGGGGCGTCACCTGTCGTCACCACGACGAGCAACTTGCGGAGCTGCTCGGCAAGTTCGGTCCTGCGGCGGTCCACACTGCCGACGAGTTTGCCGCTGTGCACCGCGCAGGCACGCAAGCAGTCGTCCAGCTCCCCTCCGCGCACACGTGCCCGTCTGTTCTGAACCGTCGTCATGGCACTCCTGTTTTACCGAACCAGCTGCGCGCTCGCTTCGCGACAGCATTGGTTGCATTTTCTTCCACGCAAGGGGGATGTTGGAAGAATTTAGAAAGCCAAAACGACATCCAGGTGAACTCACCTCTACCGGCCGGAGAATCATTGGCCTGACGTTCGGTTGTTCTCCGTCCATCGGACTAGCGTGCTGGCGTACCCTCGGCCGAATCCGGCCGGAATCATGAAACCCAGGGGTTTTCCTTGACCAGCGCGCTCGCCCGTCCGGCGCCCGAAGCGACCCGGCCGACGGAGCCGGGAAAGCCGCGCGGGCGTCCCCGGCTGCGCGCCCTGGACGGACTGCGGCTGGTCGCCGCGCTGATGGTGGCGGCCTATCACTACGGCGGGCGCGGCGGCGATGTCACCACCGCCTGGGGAAGCTCTCCGAAGGTCCAGTTCCCCACTCTCCACGAGTACTTCGCCTACGGCTGTCTCGGTGTCCAGATCTTCTTCGTGATCAGCGGATTCGTCATCTGCATGAGCGGCTGGGGCAGGCCGCTGCGGTCGTTCTTCGCCTCCCGCGCCTCCCGGCTGCTGCCCGCCTACTGGGCGGCGGTCCTCCTGGTGACGGCGGTGTTCGCCCTGCCGGTGGTCGTCTACGAGGCCGTCTCACCGAGCGACGCCCTGGTGAACCTGACGATGCTCCAGCAGCCACTCGGCGTGGACCGGGTGCTGGGGGTGTGCTGGACACTGTGGGCCGAGATCCGCTTCTACGCGCTGTTCGCCCTGTTCGTGGTGATGCCCGGGGCGACCCGGCAGCGGGTGATCCTCTTCTGCGCGCTGTGGATCCTGGCGGCGGCGATCGCCGAAGGCGCGAACGAGCCGCTGCTCGACCTCGTCCTGATGCCCCAGTACGCGCCGTTCTTCGTCGGCGGTGTCGGCCTGTACCTCGTCCACCGCGACCGCAAGGACATGTACGCCTGGGGCATCGTCGGGGTGAGCTGGCTGATCGGCCAGCACTACGCGGTCCAGGACCTGTGGCACACGCCGAGCCCGGACGCCTTCTCCAACAGGACCTCGTTCGGCATCATCCTGATCGTGACGCTCGGGTTCGCCGCGGTCGCCGCCATCGCGCTGGGCCGGCTGGACTGGGCGAACTGGCGTTGGCTGACCGTCGCGGGCGCCCTCACCTACCCGTTCTACCTGGTCCACGAGCACCTGGGCTGGGTGGTCATCCACGGCCTGCACCGCGGCCTCGGCATCGGCTCGGCCGGGACCTTCACCCTCACCATCGCCGCGATGCTGCTGCTGGCCTGGCTGCTGAACCGGTACGTGGAGGAGACGCTGACGCCGAAGATCCGGGCGGTGCTGTCCAGGGTGCGCTGAGCGTCCTTCAGTCCACGCCGTACCGCGCCGCGATCCCCGCGATCAGCAGCGCCAGCCCTTCCTCGAAGTGCCGGCCGTAGTCCTCGAAGATCTCCCTGCCCGCCTCGGCCGCCAGCGGGAAGCCGGCCATGAGGCGGGCGCGCCCGGCGAGGTCGAAGCCCTCGCGCCGCTCTCCGGGCAGCGGCTCGACGCCCTGCTCCTCGGTGACGAAACCGAGCGTGTAGAGGTACATCGTGTTCAGCGCGCGGGCCGCCTGGGGCAGGGTGAGACCGGCGGCCGTGAGCAGGCGCAGGTTGTCCTCCATCTGCTCCACGTGCACGAGACCGGTGAAGCGTGAGCCGCTGAACACCTTCGCGCCGTCGCGATAGCCGAGCAGCGCCGCGCGCAGTCCCCGGTTGGCTTTCAGCAATCGCTCCCGCCAGGTGTCACCGGCGTCGAGCGCGGCACCGGCAGTCATCCGCCGGTACATCTCGGTCGCCATCTCGTCGAGCAGCGCCTGCTTGTCCTTGAAGTGCCAGTACAGGGCGGGCGCCTTGACGTCCAGTTCCCTGGCGATGGCGCGCAGCGTCAGGCCGTCCAGGCCCACCTCGTTCAGCAGCCTCAGCGCCGTGTCGGCGACCCGTTCGCGGTCCAGGGGCGCGCGTCGTTCCGTACTCACACTTGACAACTTAACACCGTTAAGGCCACGCTCGGCAACGACGGCCACTTAACGACGTTAAGGAGCGGATCGTGAACGACACCGATGTCCTGATCGTGGGCGCCGGCCCCACCGGCCTCACCCTCGGTATCGACCTGGCCCGGCGCGGGGTTCCCGCCCAGGTCGTGGAACGGGCGGACGGGCTGTTCCCCGGCTCGCGCGGCAAAGGGCTCCAGCCGCGCACCATGGAGATCTTCGACGACCTCGGCGTGTACGACGCGATCCGCGCGGCGGGTGGAACCTACCCGGCCGGGATGATCTGGCAGGACGGCGAGCGGGTCGGCGAGCACCGGATGTTCGACCCGGTCGGGGCGGACGAGGACTCGCCGTACACCGAGCCCTGCATGATTCCGCAGTGGCGCACGCAGCGGATCCTGCTGGAGCGGCTGGAGGAACTCGGCGGCAAAGTCGCCTTCGGCCGGAAGGTCACCGGCCTGACCCAGGACGAGGAGGGCGTGACGGTGCGCCTCACCTCCGGCGACGCGGTGCGCGCCCGGTACGCCGTCGCCGCGGACGGCGGCCGCTCGGCGGTGCGCCGCGCGGTCGGCATCACCATGACCGGGGAGCAGGTCGACCCGGGCCCCATGCTCGTGGCAGACGTGCGGATCACCGGCCTCGACCGCGACAACTGGCACATCTTCCCGCCCCGCGACGGCGGCGACATCCTCGCGATCTGTCCGCTGGCCGGGACGGAGGACTTCCAGCTGATCACCCGGTTCGCGCACGGTACGGAGGTGGACCTTTCCCTCGACGGCATACGGCGGGTCGTCGCCGCCCGCTCCCACCTCGCCCCCGACGACGTCACCGAGGTCCGCTGGGCCTCGGACTTCCGCCCGCGGGCCGCGCTGGCCGACCGCTTCCGCGCGGGCCGGGTGTTCCTCGCCGGTGACGCGGCGCACGTGCACTCCCCGGCCGGCGGCCAGGGCCTCAACACCAGCGTCCAGGACGCCCACAACCTGGGCTGGAAGCTGGGCGCGGTGCTGCGCGACGGAGCGGTCGCGTCCCTGCTGGACACCTACGAGGAGGAGCGGCGCCCGATCGCCGCGCAGATGCTCAGCCTGTCCACCAGCGTCCACCGGGGCGAGACCAGGCGCGGAGCGGCCACGCGCCAACTGGGCCTGGGCTACCCGGCGTCGTCCCTCGCGCGCGAGACACGTACGGCTCCCGGCCCGCTGCGGGCGGGCGACCGCGCCCCCGACGCCACGGTGGACGGCGTACGCCTCTTCGACGCGTTCCGGGGACCGCACTGGACCCTGCTGGCACTGGGGGTGCCGGCGCCCGGCACCGAAGTGCCCGTGCGGGTGGTGCGCGGACCGGCGCACGAGTCCTACGGAACGGGGCTGTTCCTCGTCCGTCCCGACGGGTACGTCGGCTGGGCCGGGGACACGGCGGCGGCCGGACTTCCGGAGTACCTGACCCGGTTCGGCCCTCGCCGGCCGCCGGCCTGACCCGGACGAGAGGCCCTATGCGCCCGCGAGCGAGAGCTTCGCCGCGAAGCCCAGGAACAGGGCGCCCGCTGCCGAGGTGGCGCCCGCCGACAGGGCCCGGCGACGGCGGAAGGCGGCGGCGAGTTTGGTGCCGCCGAAGATGAGCGCGCTCAGGTAGAGCACGCTGGCGATCTGCGCGAAGACGCCCAGGACGACGAAGGACAGCACCGGGTGGGCGTAGGCCGGGTCGACGAACTGCACGAAGAAGGAGACGAAGAACAGGATCGCCTTGGGGTTGAGCAGGCTGATGACCAGCGCCCTGCGGTACGGCCGCTCCATCGGGGCCGCGTCGGCCGTGACCGCCTCGGGTGCGCTCTGCTCCCGCCGGGTCCGCCACATGCCCCAGGCCGCGCGCAGCATGCCGATCGCGAGCCATGTCAGATAGCCGGCGCCCGCGTACTTCACGATGCCGAACAGCACGGCGTTCGCCTGGAGCAACGAGGCGACGCCCGCCGCGGACAGCGTCATCAGCACGGCGTCCCCGCACCAGACTCCGGCCGCCGCCCGGTAGCCGACCCGCACCCCGCGCCGGGCGGCGACGGACAGGACGTACAGGGAGTTGGGGCCGGGCAGCAGCACGATGAGGATCAGGCCCGCGAGGTAGGTGGGGAGATCGATGACACCGAACATGAAAAGGAGTGTCGCACGGGGGTACGACACTCCGATTCGGCTGTCCGGAGTTCGGTCAGTCGTCGCCGTCCAGGAGGGTGTCGACGGAGAGGTCGAGGGTGATCCCGACGGATTCGGGGACGGGGACGGACTGGCCCCGCTTGAAGTACTGGGGGTCGGGGTACTTGCCGTCCTTCGGGTCGGTGTACAGCAGGACCTCGTCGTGGTGGCGATCCGCGATGAGGTAAGCCGGGATGCCCGCCCGGGCGTAGGTCCCGACCTTGATGGCCGTGTCGTTGGACCAGTTGGTGGAGGTCACCTCCAGCACCAGGCGGAAGACGTGCGGCGCGTAGCAGTCCTTCTCCACCAGCGCGTCCCTGTAGTCGTCATCGACCACGGAGAAGTCGGGGACCGCGTAGTCGTCGGGTCCCGTCGGCAGCCACAACCCGATGCCACCGATGTATCTGAGACCCGCCTGCCTGGCTCCGATCCGTGAGAACTCCTCGACGAGCCAGGTCAGCGACTCCTGGTGCGGACCGTCCGGCGGCGGTGTCACGACGATGCTCCCGTTGAGGATCTCTACCCGGTGGCCGGGCAGCTCCTCCCAGAGATGGTCAGCAGCATCGGCAAGCGACGACTCGTGCAGCATCACAGCCACGGCACCCTCCTTACGGGAACACCCTCCACGAGGGTAACCGGGGATGTGCGGCTTTCACCCCCAATCACCCATTCGGGGTAATGGCCCAGCTCAGAAGGCGTCCGAGGGCACGTACGTCCCCCACACCTCCCGCAGCGCGTTGCACACCTCGCCCACCGTCGCCCGCGCGCGCAGGGCGTCCTTCATCGGGTACAGGACGTTGTCCTCGCCCTCCGCGGCCTTCTTCAGGGCGGCCAGGGCGTTGTCCACCGTCTGCTGGTCGCGCTCCGCGCGCAGCTTCGCCAGGCGTTCGGCCTGCTGGGCCTCGATCGCCGGGTCGACGCGCAGCGGCTCGTAGGGCTCCTCGGCGTCGAGCTGGTAGCGGTTGACGCCGACCACAACCCGCTCACCGGAGTCGGTCTCCTGGGCGATGCGGTAGGCGGAGCGCTCGATCTCGCCCTTCTGGAAGCCGTGCTCGATGGCGTCGACCGCGCCGCCGAGGTCCTCGACCCGCTCCATCAGCTCCAGCGCCGCGGCCTCCACCTCGTCGGTCATCCTCTCGATGACGTAGGAGCCCGCGAAGGGGTCGACTGTCGCCGTCACGTCCGTCTCGTAGGCGAGGACCTGCTGGGTGCGCAGGGCCAGACGGGCGCTCTTGTCGGTGGGCAGCGCGATGGCCTCGTCGAAGGAGTTGGTGTGCAGCGACTGCGTGCCGCCGAGCACCGCCGCCAGGCCCTGCACGGCGACGCGGACGAGGTTGACCTCGGGCTGCTGGGCGGTCAGCTGGACACCGGCCGTCTGCGTGTGGAAGCGCAGCATCAGGGACTTGGGGTTCTTCGCCCCGAACTCCTCCTTCATGACCCGGGCCCAGATCCGGCGGGCCGCGCGGAACTTGGCGACCTCCTCCAGGATCGTGGTGCGGGCGACGAAGAAGAACGACAGGCGGGGTGCGAAGTCGTCGACGTCCATGCCGGCCGCGACCGCCGTACGGACGTACTCGATGCCGTCGGCCAGGGTGAACGCGATCTCCTGCGCCGGGGAGGCCCCCGCCTCGGCCATGTGGTAGCCGGAGATCGAGATCGTGTTCCACTTCGGGATCTCGGCCCGGCAGTACTTGAAGATGTCCGCGATCAGCCGCAGCGACGGCTTCGGCGGGAAGATGTACGTCCCGCGCGCGATGTACTCCTTCAGCACGTCGTTCTGGATCGTGCCGGTGAGCTGGTCGGCCGGGACGCCCTGCTCCTCGGCGACGAGTTGGTACAGGAGCAGTAGGAGGGAGGCGGGCGCGTTGATCGTCATCGACGTGGAGACCTGGTCCAGCGGGATCCCGCCGAACAGCACCCGCATGTCGTCGATCGAGTCGATGGCGACGCCCACCTTGCCGACCTCGCCCGAGGCGATCGGGGCGTCGGAGTCGTGGCCCATCTGGGTGGGCAGGTCGAAGGCGACCGACAGGCCCATCGTGCCGTTGGCGATCAGCTGCTTGTACCGGGCGTTGGACTCGCTCGCCGTGCCGAAACCGGCGTACTGGCGCATCGTCCAGGGACGGCCGGTGTACATCGTCGGGTACACGCCCCGGGTGAACGGGAACGTCCCCGGCTCGCCCAGCTGCTCGGCCGGGTCCCAGCCCTCGAGGGACTCCGGTCCGTAGACCGGTTCGATGGGCAGTCCGCTCTCGGTGGACCGAGCACTGTCCGACTCGCGTGCCATGGTGTGATGCCTCCCGCTGAGCAGCGCTGCTCGGCCTGCTCGCCCGTTAACCGTCAGTTGCTCACCAGTCAGTACAGACCGACTACCCGTAGTACGGACCCGACTCTCCGTCGGACTGTAGCCGTGGGCGTGGGACCCGGTGCAGGGGCGCACGCTGGGACCTTCCTCACAGAGCCGGTGGGACCCCGCTCACAGCGCTCACCTCCGCCGCCGTCCGCCTGTCACTCACCACCATGCTCCCTGGTTCGGAAGCGGTCACGTCGGGGAGCATCTCAGGTGACGGCCCGCAGGGACCGGTGAGGCGAGGGGGGCTCGCATGCGTACTACGGGCGTGGGGACCGGAGCGGTGAGGACCGGGGCCATGGGGACGACGGCGCGGACACCGACGCGGACCCGGTCGCGGTCGCGGTCGGGCACAGGTACGGGTACGGCGACGAGGGCCGTTGCGGCGGGCGTGGCGCTGGCCGCGCTGGCCGGGGGTGCGGTGGGCTGCACCGTGCAGCCCGTCGACGCGGACGGCGACGGGCGGTCTCCGGTGCGCATCGAACTGCCGAGCCGGACGCCGTCGGCGTACCGGCCGCCCTCCGACACGGGCTCCGGTTCCGAATCCGGGTCCGGGTCCGGGTCCGGGTCCGGCAGCGATTCCGGGTCCGGGGCCGACTCGGGGGCCGGGTCCGGGGCCGGCAGCGATTCGGGGGCCGGGTCCGGAGGCGACGGCAGGAGGGGCGAGGGCTCCGACGCCGGGGACCGCGCGGAGAGCGTGCCGGCGCGGGTGCTGTGGTCACCGGGTGACTCGGGCCGTGACATCCGTGAGCTCCAGGCCCGGCTGCGGCAGATCGCCTGGCTGTTCGATGGCCCCACCGGGACATACGACGGCCCCACGCGGGAGGCCGTCGAGGGGTTCCAGGGCAAGCGCGGGCTGCCGCGGACCGGGCGGACCGACACCGTCACCTGGCAGCGGCTGCTCGGCATGACACGCGAGCCGGGCCGGTGGGAGCTGTACCTGATGGGCGGCCAGCCGGCCGCCGCTCCCGACGCGCGCTGCCGGACGGGCCGGGTGCTGTGCATCAGCAAGTCCAGCCGCACCCTGCGCTGGATGATCGACGGACGGACCCTGACGACGCTGCCCGTCCGCTTCGGCTCCGACCCCACACCGACGCGCGACGGTGTCTTCGAGGTCTACTGGAAGTCCCGCGACCATGTGTCCACGCTCTACGACTCGCCGATGCCCTACGCCATGTTCTTCAGCGGCGGCCAGGCCGTGCACTTCTCGGCCGACTTCGCCGCGCGGGGCTACGCCGGTTCCTCGCACGGCTGCGTCAACGTGCGGGACGAGGCGGCCATCGCCCGGTTGTACGAGCAGGTGCGCAACGGCGACAAGGTCGTCGTCCACTGGTGAGCGCCGCGGGCGCCCAGCAGCATCGGAGGGGTGAGAAGGGCGCGGGCGGGACCGGGGGAACGTGTCCCGCCCGCGCCGAATGCACGAGCCACAGGTACGGGGGTAACCCGGCTCCATGCAAAAGCCGATGACCAGTCGGCTCACTCAGTACTGCGCCCCGGTGGCCGAAAACGTCACACCGGGGCGCGGAAACGCCGCACGCCCGTAACGTCGCAGTTCAGCCGGACGCGTCGGCACCCTTGCCGTTCTTGCCGCCGTTGGCGTTGCCGTTGCCGTTGCCGTTGTTGCCGTTGCCGTTCCCGTTGCCGTTGCCGTTGTTGCCGTTGCCGTTCTTGCCGCCGTTGGCGTTCCCGTTGCCGTTGCCGTTGTTGCCGTTGCCGTTCTTGCCGCCGTTGGCGTTGCCGTTGGCGTTCCCGTTGCCGTTGCCGTTGCCGTTGTTGCCGTTGCCGTTGCCGTTGTTGCCGTTGGCGTTCCCGTTCGCCGCGCCCTCGTCGCTGCCGTTGCCGTTGCCGCCGTCCCTCTTCGCGGTGGAGCCGGAGTCAGGGCCGGAGCCCGTGCCCGCGTCGGCTCCGGTGCCGTTGGTGGCCAGGACGTTCTCGCAGTACGGCCCGACCTGGGCGGAGCCGCCCGCCGCGCCCTCCAGCAGGCGCCTGCGGTTGCCCGGGAGCTTGCGGCCGTCGCGTAAGGCGCGACAGGCCGAGGCGATCTGCTTCCCGCGGCCGTTCCCGGCCGCGAGGCCGCCGGTCTTCACGCCGCGCTCCACCGCGCCGCCGTCCTCGTCGGCGCCGGTGCCCGGTCCGTCCTGCTGCCCGGTGTCACCGCCGGCGGCCCCGGACGGCTTGCCCGGCTCACCCCCGGGTGCGGCGCCGCCCGGCGCGTCCGTCTTCGACGGGTGCGGCGCCAGGGGACGTTCGGATGGGCCGGTGGCGGTGGCCGGGGCGGCGGGGCCGGAGACTCCGGATGGTGTCGGCAGCACTCCGGTACCGGCCAGGACCGCGGCACCGCCGACCATGCCCACGGTCAGCGCGGCGGCCAGTCCGAAGCGCACGGGGCGCGCCCAGCGGGACGCCCGCTCGGCTCCGGGTCGGTCCGCGGACGGGGCACCGATCCTGACCAGCCCGACGTCAGTGCCCTTGCCCTGAGCGGCCCCGGTCCGGTGCGCGACAGGTACTGCGGACACGTCGGACACGGCCTCGCCGGCCCGTCCCGCCCGCTCCTCGCGGACCTCGCGGACCTTGCGGAAAGCGGCCAGCGCGGCGGCCTCACCAGGGAGTTCCCCGCCGGCCGGCGGGGGTGGGGCGGACAGCGCGCCGAGTGCGCTCGAGAGCCGTTCGGCCTGATCACGGTCGGCCGGGTCGACAGCTTCGGGTGACTCTCCGCTCAGCAGTCGCTCCGCCGTTTCGCGGTCCAGCCACCTGTACTGCTCGTCGGCCATCACATGTCCTTCTGCGTCCGCGCTCGCATATGCGTCACACTCGCGGACGTCACCGCAGGGCGGCGTGGTTCTCTCTGGGGCGGGAGGGCGTCGAGCGCCCCTGCAGATTCCGGATGTGCTTCCGGATCGCCGTCGAGTATCTCAGCCAGCCGTCTCAGGCCCCGGTGCGCGGCCGTGCGTACGGCGCCCGGCCGCTTGCCCAGCGTCTCGGCGGCGGTCCTCGCGTCGAGGCCCACGACCACCCGCAGGACGACGGCCTCGGCCTGGTCCTGCGGCAGCCGCGAGATGAGGGCGAAGGCGCCGTCGGTGGCCATCGCCTCGATGGCCTGGTCGGCGGTGTCGGACTCGGCGGGCCGCCCGGTCAGTTCGGTCTCGTCGCCGCCGATCGCGGGGCGGCGCCCGCGCATGCGGATGTGGTCGAGGGCCCGGTTGCGGGCGATCCGGGCGGCCCAGCCGCGGAACCGGTCCGCGTCACCGCTGAACCGCTGCAGGTCCCGGGCTATCTGCAGCCACGCCTCGGACGCCACGTCCTCGGCGTCGAGTTCGCCCACCAGCGTGCGGACGTACCCCAGCAGCCGGGGGTGCACGGCCCGGTACACCGTCCGGAAAGCGCTCTCGTCCCCGTCCTGCGCCGCCCCCACCGCAGCCGTCAACTCCGCGTCGTCCCCCAGCACCGCGCGCGCCCTTCTGCGCCTGAGCCGGCACCGCCTGCGCGGACCGGGTTCTCGCTGTCATGGTTCCTCTGTGTCTCGGCCGCCCGTGGTGGTTGTGGTCGTTTGCCCTCGGACGGCTGGCGCGAAAGGCACGTTACGACCTCAAACCTCTCCCCGTCCATGTCCGTCCACGATCCCGTGCATGATTCAACGAACCTGTGACCGCACGGTGTGACAGAAAACGCACTCATGGCGCTGTAGGAATTACGGGCCGCCGCGCGGTCCGTGCCGCGCGACGGCCGGGGCCTCTCCTGTGGGGGGTGGCGGCCCCGGCCGTTGCCGTGGCAGGCGTGGACTACGGCTTCTCTTCGCCGCCCGGCCGGGCGGACGCACCCCGACGACCGCTCGCACCGTTGTCCGGACCACCGGAGCCGTTGCCGGAGTTGCCCGCATCGCCGGGCCGGTTCCCCGGCGCACCGGTGCCACCGGGCTCCGCCCCGCCCGTCACCGACCGCACCTGCCCGGCGCAGTGGGCCTCGACATTCGCCGCGCCGCCCGCCGCCTCGACGAGCCGCTTCCATGCGGCCGATTCGAGCGCCTTGCCGCGCCCCTCGACCTTCTCGTACGCGCGGCAGTGGGCCTCGGTGTCCTTGGCCCGGAAAGGGCGCTCCGCGGCGGTGGGGCCGGAGCCCGCGTCCGGGCCGCCGGCGGGGGACCGGCCGGCGGACGGCTCCTCGGACAGGTACTCGGACGGGAGGGAGGTGACGGCCGGTGCCGATGAACGGGCCCCGCCCTCCCGGGAACCGTCCGTCGCCGTTCCGGTCGCGCCGATCCCCGCGACGGCGACCCCGCCCAGACCGAGGCCGGCGACCAGAATGGAGAGGGCGGCCTTCACCGAGAAGCGGCCGAGGCGCCGTTCCCCGGGCCGCCAGTCGTCGCGGCGCCGGGTGCGGGTGCGATGCGCGCCCGCGTCCCGTGCCTCCCGGAACGCGGCCACCGCCCGCTGCTCGGACCCGGCGTCGGCAGCGCCCTGGGCCAGGGCTTCGACGAGCAGGGCCTCGAGGCCGACGGGGTAGGGGCCGACGGCGTCACGGACAGGGTGCCGACCGGAGGAACCGGAGGAAGGGGCGGAGGCAGAACCGGGACCGGGGCCGGGGCCGTCCTGGCCGGCCGTGCGGTGGCCCCTCGACGTGTGATCAGGGTGCACACCCCGACGGCCGGGCGTCCCGCCGTCGTTCCTCCGTTCACCCATGTCCGTTTCCGTCCCTGCTCGATCCGTTCAATCCGTTTGATCCATCCGGTCCACTCGGCCGGCCCTGCCGGGCGGTGACCGTCCGACCGACACATACGTTCCGCACATCCGGCATGTTCAGACCGCCGAACCGGCCGCGCGTCACAGGCGGCCCCGCCCGCCGTCACGCGCCGTCCCGGTCACCAGTTCGCTTCGAATCACCCAGCGTCCGGGAGGCCTCATCCGTCACACTTTCGCCGCCCAGCTGCCTGGCCAGGCGTTTCAGGCCCCGGTACGCGGCCGTCCGTACCGCGCCCGGCCGCTTGCCGAGGACCCGGGCGGCGGCGGGGCCGTCGAGGCCGACGACCACCCGCAGCAGTACGGCCTCGGCCTGGTCCCGGGGCAGCCCGGCGACCAGTTCCAGGGCCCGCTCGGTGGAGATGGCCTCCAGTGCCTGGTCGGGCGTGCTCTGCGGGCCGGGGAGGTCCAGCACGTCCTGTTCCAGCGCCGAGGGCCGTGGCCGCACCCGCTGCCGGCGCAGGTGGTCCAGTGCCCGGTGCCGGGCGATGGTCGCCGTCCAGCCTCGGAACCCCGCCCCGTCGCCCTTGAACCGGCCGAGGTCGCGGGCTATCTCCAGCCAGGCGTCCGAGGTCACGTCCTCCGCGTCGTCGCCGACCAGTCCGCGCGCGTAGCCGAGAAGTCCGGGCTGCACGAGGCGGTAGGCCACGGCGAAGGCGGCCTCGTCACCGTCCTGGGCCCGCGTGACGGCCGCGCCCAGTTCCCCGTCGTGCGCCAGTGCGCGGCGGGGTTGCCCTCCCTTGCCCAAGAACTGTCCTCGTCCGTACCGGTCCGTGGCGCAGCCGTCCGGCGCGCCAGGTCGGGTCGTGCCTACGGCCCCAAGGTCATCAGCGTCCGGCGCCACGAAAGTGTCACAGCTCGTCAGTTGCCCCGTGGGTGCCGCTCGACCGGGCCCGGGCGCCGCCCGTCACTTCAGTGGTCCCCGCTCGACGCGTCCCGGCACAGCAGGCGCAGGGATCCCTCGGCCGTGTAGCAGCGGCGGGCCTCCTTGATCGGGTCCCAGAGGCGGCCGTCGGGAGTACGGAGCCAGTGCTCGCCGCCCGAGGCCCACCACTCGCCGCCGGTCTGACGTGCGATCACCTCACCGGCATAGGCGCCGAACCCGCGCAGCACCGTCTCCACGGCGGCGTAGGGGGCCGCCTCCCGGCGTATGTCCTCGATGACGCGGTCGACGCTCCACAGACTGCGCGCCGAGTAGTCGAGGCGCAGCCGCGCCCCTTCGCGCATCGCCGTCACGGTGTCCGCCGCCCACCGCACGGGTTTGGTCGCGGCCGAGGGCCGGGTCTCCTGCTGTGTCGTCACAGTCGTCGCAGTCGTCACACCCGATAGAGCGCTCCGGCCCGCGGTTTTGTCACCCGGATGTGCCCGGTCGCGGGCAACCGGCGCAGAACCGCCCCGGATCCGCCGCGGCACGGTCACAGGAGCGGCCGTTCCGGCGGGCGTCCGGCCCGGCGGGCGGCGGGGCGATCGGCGTCGGAGTGACGGATCGGGGCCCGGCCGCGCTCATGTCTTCGATGAGTACGTACTTCCACTTCCGCGCCGTGCCGCCCCCAGCCCTGCGCAACAGCCCCGTCTGGCTGCTGCGGCTGTTCGAGGACGACTGGGACACCGTGCGCGAACGCATCGGCCGGCACCGCGAGGAGGTCCTCGACAAGGGCTACCTCGACCACGAGGTCCTCTACGCGGGCGCTCCCTCGCCGCACGCGCCGGACGGACCGTCCGCGCACGTCGTGCTCGGTGGCCGGCCGGTCTCCCCGCCCGGTCCTGACCGGCCGCCGTTCCTGTTGCTCACCGCGGCGCAGGCCGGCCGAGTCGCCGGCTTCCTGAAGAACGCCGACTTCGACGCGCTGTGGCGGCGGGCCCGTGCCCGGATCGTCCCGCGCTACGGCGGCCCGGACATGGAGCAGCAAGCACGCGGCATCTTCGCGGCGGCCCACCGCGACCTGACCGCGTTCTACACGCGCACGGCACAGCAGCGCGAGGCGGTGGTGAAGTGGTTACTCCTTTGAACCGGCGGCGGCCGTCCCGCCCCGGTCACTTGTCCCTGCGGTTCCGGCGGGAGAGGGCCGCGACCAGGACGCGCCGGCCCTCCGTCGAGACCTCCAGCGCGCGCCGCAGCCCGGCCGGGCCGTGACCGGCCAGAACCTCCAGGACGGTGATCTGGCGGCGCAGTTCGGCGGCGCAGAGCGGTGACAGGGGCAGACCTTCCGTACGGCCCTCGCGGGCTGCCTCGACCGCGTCCGTCACGTCCTCGGCGGGATCGCCGCCGTCCAGGATGCGGTGGACCCGCAGCGCGGTGACCGAGCAGGCGTGGGCCCACCCGCGCAGTGCGTTGGTGGAGCGCTCCGCCGGGGCGGTGGTGAGCATCCGGTGCGCGAGCGCCGCCGCCTCAGTGCCGTGCGCGCCGTCCGCTGCGGCGAGCTTGCCGCGGGTCTGCTCCAGCCGCTCGGCCCATTCCTCGGCGGCGGCATCCTCGGCGAGGCTCCCCCACAGGGGGCGCAGCGTCTCGTCGGCACCGCCCAGCAACGGCACGCAGCGATCCAAACAAGCCACCCCACTCGCGGCCAGCCCTCGCTCGTCGGCCTGCGCGATCAGTTCCACCAGGCTCATCCACGTCTCCTCAGTGGGTCTTGACAGGCCTCTGAAGAGGCCCTTCATGGACCTCACCGGTACGGAGGCCGCATTTTCCCTTACTGCGTGCGACGGCCCGGGAATGTCACAGAGGGACGACTCCCAGCCGGTCGAGCAATCTGAAGAACAGGTTTTCGGCCAGGGGGTGTCCCCGCTCGAGCGAAGCCGAGAGTGGGGGAGGACCGGGGTCGGCGGTCAGCACCTCGACCAGTTCCTCCACGGACACGGTGTGTCCGGCCTCGGCGGCCCACTCGACGGCTCGGTCGGCGGCGTCACGCGGCTCCAGGAAGTAGTCCTCCAGCGTGAGCCCGTCCTGCACCACACCCTCCGCGCCCTCGACGCCGTCCGCCCCGCCGGTGTCGTCCGCCGCCGGGGCGCCGAGGTAGCCGGCCATCGCGGACCGCGCCAGGCAGGTCGTCCAGGCCCCGCTCCCCGGTGCCGCCGCCTCCACCACCACGCAATCGCTGTCCATCACGTAGCCGAACAGCGCGGGTGCGCCGGTCTCCCTGGCGAGGTCGTTCATGTTCCCTATGCCGCCGTCGCCGCTCGGGTACTCCCAGACCTGCCATCCGCCCGGGGCCGACGTGCGCAGGGTCATACCCCGGGCGCCGGCCAGCGCGTCCCGTTCGGCAAGCGGCCGCTCGTCACGGCCCACGACGAAATATCCCCAGTAGCCCATATGCTGATATTCCCCCCGGTGTATCGGTTTCGGCCCGCCAGAAGACCACCACAGTCGTACGGGGGTTCGCAGGAATATGCCGTGATCCACCCCACGAAACTCCTCCGGAATCCACCGAAGCCCACCGAAACCACCACACCCGGTCCGGCTCAGTCCACCTCGTCCGCCAGGCTCCGGAACTCCGCCCAGGACAGCGCCGGTTCGGCCGGGTCCCAGAGCTTCTGCACGGTCGCCCGCAGCGGCATCCTGATCCCGGCCGCGACCTGGTCCTCACTCTGCGCACCGGACAGGTCGCACCAGATGGCGAAGGACCCGCCGAGGATCTGACCGTCGTACCGGGAGGGCACGGCGGTGGTGTCGCGCAGCACGCGCGGCGTCCACTGCTCGTAGATCCGCTCCCCCGTCGGGTAGACGAAGTCGTTCGGCTCACCCAGCACGTAGTAGAGGAACTCGTCGTTGTAGTTGAGGACCTCGCGGCCCTCGCTCAGATAGTCCGCCGGCTGCCGGGCGCCGATCTCCTTGCCGGTCCAGTAGGCGACCTGGATGTCCTTCGCGGCCCGTACCGAACCGTCCTCGAAGAAGCCGTCGTTCCAGGCGCGGAGCGTGCGCCCGTGGGCGCGGACGGTGTCGGCGCGGTCGTTGAGCCAGCTCGTGGCCAGGTCCTCGACGGTGGCGCCGGAGCCGTGCTTCTTCCGCGCGGCGGCGGCAAGTCCCGGGAACGACGCCTCGGGGTCGGACACCACCAGCGCCTGGTACTCGTCGGCGCCGAGGTGCCACTGCGAGCCGGGAAACAGCTCCGCGTACTCGTTCAGCAGGTCGTCGACGATCTCGGCGGACTCCGGATCGGAGATGTCGATCGCGCCGCGCACCGCCCCGCCGCCCGCGTTGCGCAGCTGGAGACCCGGGTGTGCGGCGATGACGGCGCCGAGGTGTCCGGGCGAGTCGATCTCGGGCACGACGGTGATGTGCCGGCTCGCGGCGAGGTCGACGATCCGCTTGACCTGCGCCTTGGTCAGGTGCTGGTCGGACACGATCTCCGGGTGCGAGTCGGACGCGATACGGAAGCTCTGGTCGTCGGAGAAGTGCAGGCCCAGTTCATTGAACTTCAGGTCACCGAGCTCACGGACCCGGTCCTCGATCCAGCCGGCGGTGAAGTGCTTGCGCGCAACGTCCAGCATCATCCCGCGCCGCTGCTTGGCGGGCTCGTCGCGCACGACCCCCTCGGGGGCGGTCTGGGCGCCGCGGATCTGCTGCTTGAGGGTGCGGGTGCCGTAGAAGACGCCCGCCTCGGCGGGGGCGCTGACGGTCACCCGCCCGCCCCGCACGGTCATCGTGTACGACTCGGGGTTCGCGCCCTTGCCCTTGTTCAGCTCCAGGCGCAGGTCCCCGGCGCGCTCGTCGTTCTTCTCCCCCGCGTACGCCAGGCCCAGCTCGCCGGCTACGAGGCGGCCCTCGTCCGCCAGGGCCGGATCGCCGACGACCACCCGGTGACCGCGCTCGGGCCGCCAGCCGGGGCCGCGCTCGGCACTGTGGTCACGGACGGCGGGGATGGTCCGGGGCGCCTGGGACAAGGGGTAGGAACGGGTGGGGCTCGGCTCGGCCTCCCCGGCCGGCGGCGAACCCGCCGTGTCCCCGGAGCGGGAGGCGGCGGAACCGGCCGGACCGCCGTCGTCGTCCGATGTCACCCAGAGGCCGATGCCCACGCCGGACGCCGCGACCACCGCGCCCGCCGCGAGGGCCACGACCAGCATCCGCCGCTGCCTCACCTGGTGCGCGGATGGCCGACGCCTGTGCTGCCTGTGCTGACTCACACGCCCAACCTACGGCCCATCCGGGTGACGGACGTCGATGAGCTGTTCCGAAACCCTCCCGTCCGGGTGAATCTCGATTATCGATCGGACATGTCATGGACTCACTCGATAACGTGTCGGCACAACTCTCACACCATCTGCCACTCATCCCCACTCATCCCCACTCATTCCCACTCATTCCCACTCCTTCCCCCACACCGACACACGCGACGCCCCGAGGACCCACGCTGCCTGCGCACCGTCTCCCGCACCTCCCCAACCGGATCGCCGTACCCGAACAGCCGCGCGGCACTCCCGGAGCACCCGGGGCGCCCGACACGCCCGGCGCCCCGTCCGGACTGGACCGCTTCAACACCGCGACCACCCAGGACGCCGAGCGCGCCCTGCTGGCCTGCCTGCACAGCCCCCGCTGGGCCGTGCGCGTCGCGACCCACCGCCCGTACCCGGACCTGGAAGCCCTCCTGGCGGCGGCGGACGAGGCGGCCTACGACCTGCCCCGCGCGGACCGCGCCGACGCGCTGGCCGCGGAAGCCCTCCCCGGTCTCCCGGCGGACGCCTACTCCGCGGCCCATACGGCCCTGAACGCGGCCAACGCGGCCTACCAGAGCCGTTTCGGGCATCCGTTCGTCATTTGCGTCGACGGTCTGAAGCCGGACGAAGTCCTGGACCACGTACTCGAAGGCATCCGGTCACGATTGGCCAACGATCCCGAGGAGGAGCGCCTGGTGGCGGCGGAGGAACTCCGGCGCCTGGCCCGGGGCCGCCTGGCCGCCCTCCTCGCGCATGACGGATCACTGACGGGCCACTGACGGGCCGCGGCACCCGCCCGGAGGCGACACCAGGCCCACGCCAATCCGCACCAAGCCACCCAAAGCCCCCTCGACGGCACCTCGGAACCCGTCCCGGCACCCGTCCCGCGGCCCGCCCCTCTAGCCCGTAAGCGTGCCAGTTCGATCGCAGCGGCAGGGCCCCTGTCCGCCACGCGGCCATACGTGGCTACGATGCTGGGGGCCGGTGGACCGTACCCGGCCGGGCCCGACCGACCCGGAGAAAGCCGGCGCGGCCCCAACCCCCGCTCCCGGAGGAAAATTCCGTGCCGGCTGGAACGCTGTACCGCGGCCGGGAAGGAATGTGGTCCTGGGTGGCTCATCGAGTCACCGGCGTCCTCATCTTCTTCTTCCTGTTCGTCCACGTGTTGGACACCGCCCTCGTGCGAGTGTCCCCGGAGGCCTACGACACCGTCGTGGCCACGTACAAGACGCCGATCGTCGCGCTGCTGGAGTACGGCCTCGTCGCCGCCGTCCTCTTCCACGCGCTCAACGGCCTGCGTGTCATCGCCGTCGACTTCTGGATCCAGGGCGCCCGGTACCAGAAGCAGATGCTCTGGACCGTCGTCGCCGTGTGGGTCGTGCTGATGCTCGGGGCGCTCTACCCCGTGCTCGGCCACGCCGCTCGTGAACTGTTCGGGAGCTGAGGCCAATGTCCACGACTGAATCCACCGCTTCGGGCATCGGCCCCGTCGAAGGCGCGTCGCTCTACTCGGTCGACAACCCGGCGCCGGTCATCGAGCCTCCGCGCCAGCGGACCAAGAAGACCCCGAAGACCACCCGGGGCAACTTCGAGATGGCCGCCTGGCTGTTCATGCGCCTGTCCGGCGTCGTCCTGGTCGTTCTGGTCATCGGGCACCTGCTGATCCAGCTCGTGCTGGACGGCGGCGTCTCCAAGATCGGCTTCGCCTTCGTGGCGGGCCGCTGGGCCTCGCCGTTCTGGCAGGTCTGGGACCTGCTGATGCTCTGGCTCGCAATGCTGCACGGCGCGAACGGCCTGCGCACGGTCATCAACGACTACGCGGAGCGCACGAACACCCGGCTGTGGCTCAAGGGCCTGCTCTACACCGCCACGGTGTTCACCATCCTGCTGGGCACGCTGGTGATCTTCACCTTCGACCCGAACATCCGCTAGGCACGGGGCTGCGAGAATCATGAAGATCCACAAGTACGACACCGTCATCGTCGGCGCCGGTGGCGCGGGCATGCGCGCGGCCATCGAGTCGACGAAGCGCAGCCGCACCGCCGTCCTGACCAAGCTCTACCCCACCCGCTCCCACACGGGTGC
Organism: Streptomyces chlorus; assembly: GCF_042655885.1. Lineage (NCBI taxonomy): Bacteria > Bacillati > Actinomycetota > Actinomycetes > Kitasatosporales > Streptomycetaceae > Streptomyces > Streptomyces chlorus. The sequence goes on along the minus strand of NZ_JBHSOA010000009.1, from coordinate 468,671 downwards.
CGCGCAGGGCGGCATGGCCGCCGCGCTGGCCAACGTGGAGGAGGACAACTGGGAGTGGCACACCTTCGACACGATCAAGGGCGGTGACTACCTGGTCGACCAGGACGCCGCCGAGATCCTGGCGAAGGAGGCCATCGACTCCGTCCTCGACCTGGAGAAGATGGGGCTGCCGTTCAACCGCACCCCGGACGGCACCATCGACCAGCGCCGCTTCGGCGGCCACAGCCGCAACCACGGCGAGGCCCCGGTCCGCCGCTCCTGCTACGCGGCCGACCGCACCGGTCACATGATCCTCCAGACGCTGTACCAGAACTGCGTCAAGGAGGGCGTGGAGTTCTTCAACGAGTTCTACGTCCTGGACCAGCTGATCACCGAGGTCGACGGCGTGAAGCGGTCGGCCGGTGTGGTGGCGTACGAGCTGGCCACCGGCGAGATCCACATCTTCCAGGCGAAGTCCGTGATCTACGCCTCCGGCGGCACCGGCAAGTTCTTCCGGGTGACGTCCAACGCGCACACCCTGACCGGTGACGGCCAGGCGGCCGTGTACCGGCGCGGGCTGCCGCTGGAGGACATGGAGTTCTTCCAGTTCCACCCGACCGGCATCTGGCGCATGGGCATCCTGCTGACGGAGGGCGCCCGCGGTGAGGGCGGCATCCTGCGCAACAAGGACGGCGAGCGCTTCATGGAGAAGTACGCGCCGGTCATGAAGGACCTCGCCTCGCGCGATGTCGTGTCCCGGTCCATCTACACGGAGATCCGTGAGGGTCGCGGCTGCGGTCCCGAGGGCGACCACGTCTTCCTGGACCTCACCCACCTCCCGCCGGAGCAGCTGGACGCCAAGTTGCCCGACATCACGGAGTTCGCGCGGACCTACCTGGGCATCGAGCCGTACACGGACCCGATCCCGATCCAGCCGACCGCGCACTACGCCATGGGCGGCATCCCGACGAACGTCCAGGGCGAGGTGCTGGCGGACAACACCACCGTCGTCCCCGGCCTGTACGCGGCGGGCGAGGTCGCCTGCGTGTCGGTGCACGGCGCCAACCGGCTGGGCACCAACTCGCTGCTGGACATCAACGTGTTCGGCAAGCGGGCCGGCATCGCGGCCGCCGAGTACGCGCACACCGCCGACTACGTCGAGCTGCCGGAGAACCCGGAGTCCTTCGTCGTCGAGCAGATCGAGCGGCTGCGGTCCTCCACCGGCACCGAGCGGGTGGCCGAGATCCGCCGCGAGCTGCAGGACACCATGGACGCCAACGTCATGGTGTTCCGCACCGAGCAGACGATCAAGACGGCGGTCGAGAAGATCGCGGAGCTGCGCGAGCGCTACCTGAACGTCTCCATCCAGGACAAGGGCAAGCGGTTCAACACCGACCTGCTGGAGGCGATCGAGCTGGGCAACCTGCTCGATCTGGCCGAGGTCATGGCCACGTCCGCGCTCGCCCGCAAGGAGTCCCGCGGCGGCCACTACCGCGAGGACTACCCGAACCGGGACGACGTCAACTTCATGCGCCACACCATGGCGTACCGCGAGGTGGGCGACGACGGCGCCGAGTCGATCCGGCTCGACTACAAGCCGGTCGTCCAGACCCGCTACCAGCCGATGGAGCGTAAGTACTGATGGCTACCCCTGTTATGGACAAGGCGGAAGCGGCCGGATCGCCCGAGCCCGGCTTCGGCGACTCCCCGTACATCACCGCGACCTTCCGGATCCGCCGGTTCAACCCGGAGGTCTCCGACGAGGTGGTCTGGGAAGACTTCCAGCTGGAGATCGACCCCAAGGAGCGTGTCCTCGACGCGCTGCACAAGATCAAGTGGGATCAGGACGGCACGCTGACCTTCCGCCGTTCCTGCGCCCACGGCATCTGCGGCTCCGACGCCATGCGGATCAACGGCAAGAACCGCCTGGCGTGCAAGACGCTGATCAAGGACCTCAACCCCGAGAAGCCGATCACGGTCGAGGCCATAAAGGGCCTGACGGTCCTCAAGGACCTGATCGTGGACATGGAGCCGTTCTTCCAGGCGTACCGGGACGTGATGCCCTTCCTGATCACGAAGGAGACCAACGAGCCGACGCGCGAGCGGCTGCAGTCCGCCGAGGACCGCGAGCGCTTCGACGACACGACCAAGTGCATCCTGTGCGCCGCCTGCACGTCCTCGTGCCCGGTGTTCTGGAACGACGGCCAGTACTTCGGTCCGGCCGCCATCGTCAACGCGCACCGGTTCATCTTCGACTCGCGCGACGAGGCCGGTGAGCAGCGCCTGGAGATCCTCAACGACCGTGACGGCGTGTGGCGTTGCCGTACGACCTTCAACTGCACGGACGCGTGCCCGCGCGGCATCGAGGTCACCAAGGCGATCGCCGAGGTGAAGCGGGCGCTCATCACGCGCCGCTTCTGACGCCTTTCCCGCACATGGCTGAGGCCCCGATCCGCTGGATCGGGGCCTCAGCCATGTCGGCCGCCGCGCTCGGACTGCGCCTGTGCGGGCGCCGCGCCGTGCGGCCGTGCCGGCCGCCGGAGCGGCCGATGCCGCGTCAGCCGCGAAGAACGCGGCCCTGCTTGTCGGTGCGGTCGTTGCTCACGAGGAACATGACGCCGTCGATCAGCGACCAGAGGCCGAGGCCACCGCAGGTGAGCAGCTGGGCGATGCCGATGCCCACGGAACCGACGTAGAAGCGACCGATGCCCAGGGTCCCCAGGAATATCTGGAGAAGACCGGCGACGATCTTCGACTTGTCGGAGTAGGGACGGCCCTGCGGGTCGTAGCCGTAGGGGGCCTGGGGGTCGGCGGGGACGGTCATGGTGCTGCTCCTGAAACGGGGCGGGACGGGCCGGGCGGCTTACCCGGACGGCTCAGGAGGGAGTACCGAAGACACGCGTACGGATGCGCGCAACTACGGCGCCGCAAAATACGGTTCGCAAACCGTCCCCCCTGCGCGAGAGGAGCGTAAGGGGCTCTTTCTTCGAACGGGTAAGCGAGGAGTCGAATGTTCCCGTTCCGTGATCAGTCCGGTCCGATTCCCGCACTTTTCACACGAAGTTGCGGACCACCGTCCAGGCCACCGCCGCCGTGAGGATCAACGCCTGGGCCCAGGGCGCGATCCGGGGCGCCCAGGCGCGGCCGCGCAGCCCCTCCAGCGTCCAACGCCCCCACAGTGCCAGCGCGAACGGCGCGGCGAGCAGCAGGGCCCTGTTGTCCAGCCAGGCGGCGGAGAACCGGCCGTGCATCAGGTCGTACACCATGCGCGTACCGCCGCACGCCGGGCACAGCAGGCCGGTGACGGCCCGCAGCGGGCACTGGGGCAGGAGGTGACCCGGCTCGTGCGGGTCGGTGCCCCACAAGTAGGCGGCGCCCACGGCACCCGCCGCCAGCACCGCGACGGGGGCAGCCGCGGGATGCCACCGCGAGTGCCCCCGGGACGGGACGGAACGGGCCTGTTCAGCCACGCAGGACCCGCCCGTGGGCGTCCGTGCGGTCGTTGCTGACCAGGTACATGATGCCGTCGATCAGCGCCCAGAAACCGAACCCGCCGCAGGTGAGCAGCTGGGCGATGCCGATGCCGACCGAGCCGACGTAGAAGCGGCCGATGCCGAACGAGCCGAGGAAGAGCTGGAGGATACCGGCGACGATCTTCGACTTGTCGGAGTAGGGACGCCCGTAGGGGTCGTACCCGTAGGGCGCGCTCGGGTCGGGGACGAACCCGGGGTGCTGCTGGAACCCGGGCGGGGACGGGTAGCCGCCGGGGGGCGGCGGATAGGCACCGGGGGGCGGCGGGTAGCCGCCGGGAGCCTGGGGGCCGCCGGCAGGCTGCTGGGGGCTGGGCTGCGGGTAGCCGTAGGCAGGTTGCTGAGGGCCGGGCTGCGGGTAGCCGTAGGGGCCGGACGGGTCGGCTTTGCCGGAGTTCGGGGGGCCGAAGCCGTGCGGCGTGGACGGCTGCTGCGGCTGCTCGCTCACAGTGGGTCTCTCCTGAAAGATACGGATAACTGTCGGTCATCTTGCAGGACTCGGGCGGTAATGAGAAGTCGGATCCCGACGGCGGCCGCCCACCCGGACGAGTGACCCTCCGCCGCCCGGCCACCACCTCTGCCCGCTTTGTGCCAGTACCGCCTAATGTGACGACATGTCAGACGATGAGTCCTACGAACTGCTCGGGTTCGACCATGTGCTGCTGCCCGTCGGGGACCTCGACGAGGCCGTCGGATTCTACGAACGGGCCGGGTTCCCGGTCGGCTTCCGGCTGGACGAGGCCGGGATCGTCCTGCTGAAGGTGGGCGGCGAGACGCCCGGGATACTGCTGCGGCACGAGGAGGGCCTGGGCTGCCGGCCACCGGCCTGGCCCTCCGCTCGGATGTGGCTGGAGGTGCCGGACGCCCGCCTCGCCGCCGAGGCGCTGGAGAGCGCCGGGATCGGTCTGCTCGACGGGCCGTTCTCGAGCGCCACCGGCTGGACCGTCGAGTTCGCCGACCCCTGGGGGAACGTGGTCGGCCTGACCGACTACACCAAGCGCCCGCAACTGGGCCGACGGCCGTAGCGGCGGTCCGCGCGGGCGTCGCGCCTCTCGTCGGCGCGGGCCACACGGCCGCAGGGGGCCCGCGAACCCGGCATGTCCCCACGGCAGGCCCCAGGGTCTTCCGTTTGGACCAGGCCGGATCGGGCCGGATCGGATCGGCCCGGATCGGGGAGCGGGGTCCGGTGCCGGGAGCACCGCCCACGCCCTTCGGGCAGTGGGGGAGCTCGCAAGGCGCAGGCGGGAGCCAGGGCAGAGCCCCGGGGACCGACGACAACGCGGCGAGGCGCGGTGCCGGACCCCGCGAGCCCGGCCTGATCCACACGAGAGGCCCTAAACTCTGTCCGTGTCCGTGAAGAACGACGGTCCCGGTGACGGTGCCGCACTCAGCAAGTCCGAGCAGACCCGCGCCCTGATCCTGGAGACGGCCATGCGGCTGTTCCAGGAGCGCGGGTACGACAGGACGACCATGCGGGCCATCGCCACGGAGGCCGGGGTCTCCGTCGGCAACGCGTACTACTACTTCGAGGGCAAGGAACACCTGATCCAGGGGTTCTACGACCGGATCGCCGCCGAGCACCAGCGGGTGGTCCAGGAGACCCTGGAGCACGAGACCGACCTGGAGGCCCGGTTCGCGGGCGTGCTGAAGGCGTGGCTGGACATCGCCACGCCGTACCACGAGTTCGCGGTGCAGTTCTTCAAGAACGCCGCCGACCCGGACAGCCCGCTCAGCCCCTTCTCGCCCGAGTCGGAGCACGCGCGCGTGGAGGCGATCAGCGTCCACCAGGAGGTGCTGGCCGGTTCCAGGGCCAAGGTGCCCCCGGAGCTGCGGGAGGCGCTGCCGGAGCTGATGTGGCTGGCGCAGATGGGTCTCGTCCTGTACTGGATCTTCGACCGTACCGAGGGCCGCGAACGCAGTTACCGCCTCGCCGAGCGCGGCGCCCGCATCACCGCGCGGGGCGTCGCCCTGGCCCGTTTCCGGGTCCTGCGCCCGCTGGTCCGCGAGGTCCACGACATGTTCACGGAGTTCCTGCCGGGGATGACCAAGATGCTGCCGGACCCGGCGAAGGCCCAGGGGACACCCGCCGGGAACAACGAGACGGCCCAGGGGACACCCGCCGGCGGCGACGGGCGCCCCGGTCCGGTCAGTTGACGGCGTCCACCTCACCGGGGGCGAGTTCCACGTCGTGACCAGTGGGCCGCCGAGCACCGTCACCTGCCCCGCACGGGAGCCGTGCGGGGACGCCGTCAGGTCTGCTTCGACGCCAGTTCGATCACCGTGATGTCCGACGGCGCGCCGACCCGGGTGGGCGGGCCCCAGGCGCCGGCGCCACGGCTGACGTACAGCTGCGTGTCGCCGTAGCGGTCCAGGCCCGCGAGGGTCGGGTTGGCGGCGCCGGCGAGGTAACTGGCGGGCCAGAGCTGGCCGCCGTGGGTGTGGCCGGAGAGCTGGAGGTCGACGCCGTGGTCGACGGCCTCGTGGACCATCACCGGCTGGTGGGCGAGGAGCACGCACGCGCGGGCCCGGTCCCGGTCGCCGAGCGCCCGCGCGTAGTCGGGGCCCTGGCCGTCGCGCTCACCGGCCAGGTCGTTCACCCCGGCGAGGTCGAAGTGCGGGAGTTGCGTGCGCGCGTTCTCCAGCGGGTTCAGGCCGAGCCGGCGCACCTCGTCGACCCACTCCTCGGCACCGGAGAAGTACTCGTGGTTGCCGGTGACGAAGAAGGAGCCGTGACGTGCCCTCAGCTGCGCGAGCGGGGCCGCGGCCGGGCCGAGTTCCTTGACCGTGCCGTCCACCAGGTCGCCGACGACCGCGATCAGGTCGGGCTGGGTGGAGTTGATCGTGTCGACGACCTTCTGCGCGAAGCCCCGGCCGAGGATCGGCCCCAGGTGGATGTCGCTGACCACGGCGATCCGGTAACCGTGCGCCGCGCGCGGCAGCTTGGCGAGCGGCACGGTGACCCGCTTCACCTGCGGCCCGCGCACCGTACCGTACGTGCCGTACCCGACCGTCCCGACGGCCGCCGCGGCGGCGGCCCCGGCGACCACCCGGGAGACGAACAGCCGCCGGGAGGGACCGGCGGGGGCCTTCGGGATGGCGGGACCATCAAGTTCATCGGGGGCGTCGGCGGCGGGCGCGGGGGCCGTGGCACCGGTCGGCGCGGGGGCGTCCGCGTCCGCCGGCTGTGACGTTCCCGGTGCGGCCGCGGCGGCCGTCGCGGCCGCCGGTATCGGCGTCGGCTCCTGGCTCGGTGGCGTTGCCGTGCGCCGCGCCCGGCGCTCCAGGACCCGGCGCAGCACCGGGCGGACGGCCTCGCCCACGAGCACCGCGAGGAACAGGTAGAGGCACAGGGCCAGCCAGAGGTAGCCGGGCCAGGCCAGGACCTGCTTGAGCCAGAACGGGGCACCGCTGCGTGTGGCGAAGAACGCCGTGAAGGTCACCGCCCAGCCTCCGGCGATCACCCCCACACCGACGCGGCGCACGGCGCCCGGAGCCCGGGTCGTGTCGCGGAACAACCGGCGCCACAGGTACCAGTTGCCCGTCACCAGGACGGACAGGACCAGCAGGGCGACGAGTACGAAGACGATGACCACGGTGCGGTGTTCCCCAGGTTTCCGTTACGACGTCCGTGACGTCCGGCTCAGTGCGCGCAGACCACGCAACCCGATGCCCCCGACGACCGTCCCCAGTACGAAGGAGACGACGGCCAGCAGCAGATGGACCCAGAAATACGCCGTCGGCTCACCGTCGTCGAAGGCGAGCCCGCTGCCGTCCTTGACCAAATTCTTGACGAAAGTGACCCAAATGATCCAGCTCCACACCCCGAAGGCGAGCAGGAACCAGGAGACGGGGCGGCTGAGTTTCACCAGATCTGACCTTTCATCGCAACGCCGGGCGCCCGGATTCGGCCGGGGCTCCGGGGGTGGTCCCCCGGGCGGGCACGGCATGGGTCCAGTATCACCGGCCGGTGTCCGGTTCCTTTCGCGGGGTGGGGAGGGAGTGGGGACTTCCGCAGGCACTGCATGTACGTTTCCGACCGTGCCCGCACCCAAAAACTCCATCCGGCGCTCACTGCTGGTCACTTCCGCCATATTCTTGTCCACCGCGCTGACCGCTCCCGTCGCCCTCGCGGCCCCGAGCCCGTCGTCCAGCCCGTCGTCCAAGCCCTCGGCCGGCTCCTCGGCCTCGGCCACGGCCGACCCGTCGAAGAGCCCGTCGAAGGAGTCGAAGGGCTCCAAGGGCTCCAAGGCCGCTCCCCCGGCGAAGATGTCGACGGTGGGCGGCACCCGGCTCGGGCAGGCGGGGACCCAGGTCAATCTCGCGAGCGGCGTGCCGGTGCTGCCGAAGGGCCTGTCGGCCCGGTCCTGGATCGTCGCCGACGCCGAGTCGGGCGAGGTGCTCGCCGCGCACAACGCGCACTGGCAGTTGGCCCCGGCGAGCACCCTGAAGATGCTGTTCGCCGACACACTGCTGCCGAAGTGGCCCAGCTCGACGGAGCACAAGGTCGAGTCCTCCGACCTGGCCGGCATCGGCTCCGGTTCCAGCATGGTCGGGATCAAGGAGGACGAGACGTACACCGTCCACGACCTGTGGCTCGGTGTCTTCCTCCGCTCGGGCAACGACGCCGTGCGGGTGCTGGCCGCCATGAACGAGGGCGTCGAGAACACCGTCGAGGAGATGAACGAGCACGCCGAGGAGCTCCAGGCCCTCGACACGGTCGTGATGAGCCCGGACGGCTACGACGCCGAGGGGCAGGTGTCGTCCGCGTACGACCTGACCCTGATCGCCCGTTCCGGGCTGCAGAAGAAGGACTTCCGGGAGTACGCCTCGACGGTCCGCGCGGACTTCCCCGGTGAGACGAAGAAGAACAAGAAGGGCAAGAAGGTCCGCGAGTCCTTCGAGATCCAGAACACCAACCGGCTGCTGTCCGGCGACTACGACGTGCCCGTCTACGAGGGCATCGCGGGGGTGAAGAACGGCAACACCACCCATGCGGGCGCCACCTTCACCGGGGTCGCCGAGCAGGACGGCAGGGTCCTGCTCGTCACCGTGATGAACCCGGAGAAGAAGGAGAGCAACGGGGTCTACAAGGAGACCGCGAGGCTGTTCGACTGGGGGTTCAAGGCAGCCGGCAAGGTCGATCCGGTGGGTGAGCTGGTGCCGCCCAGGAGCGCCGCGCAGGCCGATGCCCGGCCGGGCTCCAGCGCCTCCCCCGGCGAGGCGGGCGGCACGGGTGAGGGCGCGCTCGGCGCCGCGGGCAGCAAGCCGGTGGCGGGTGCCGCGGCCGGGGGCGGGGCCGGCGGCGTCGGGACCGCGCTCGCCGTCACGGGCGGAGTGCTGGTGCTGCTCGCGGGCGGGGCGTTCCTGGTCAACCGCCGCTGGCCGCTGCCGGATCTGGTGCGCCGCCGTCCGCGTCCGTGACCGCTGTGCCCTCCTGGCTCTGCGTCGCCGTCCAGGCGGCGCAGAACACGACCAGTTTCATGGTGAAGTTGATCCACAGCAGCAGGGCCACCGGGACACCGAACGCGCCGTACATGCTCTTCGCGGCCACGCCCTGCATATAGCCGCTGAGCAGCAGTTTCAACAGTTCGAAGCCGACCGCGCCGATGAGCGCGGCCACGATCAGACTACGGCGGGCGGGTTCGACGCCGGGCAGCAGCGACAGGACGTACAGCAGGAGCAGGAAGTCGGCGCCCACGGCGACGGCGAAGGCCGCGATCCGCAGCACGATCCCGCCCCAGCCGCCCTTCTCCAGCCCGATGGCGTCGCTGATCCGGCCGACCGCCGTCGAGGCGACCGTGGAGGCGCCCAGAGTGACCAGGACCGCGCCGCCGAGCCCGACGAGGATGCCCGCGTCCTTGACCTTGCGCAGGGCGGGGTTCTCCTCCGGGTCGGGCCGCTCCCACACCGCGCGCAAGCACTCCCGCATCGATCCGGCCCAGCCGATGCCGGTGAACAGCAGGGCGGCACCGGCGATGAGGCCGATGGTGCCGGCGTTCTCCACCAGGTTCCCGATGTCCAACTGGTCGGAGATGCCGGGCACCTGCTCGGCGATCTTCTTCTGGAGGGTGTCCTGCTGCTCCTGGCTGAGCATGGCGGCGCCGATCGCGGCGGCGACGGTGAGCAGCGGGAACAGCGCGACGAAGCTGGTGAACGTCATCGCGGCGGCCAGCCGGGTCCAGTGCACCCGCTCCATCCGCTCGTAGGACCGCCACGCGTGCGTGAGCATCAGCCGCGTGGCCCACGGGCCGACGACCGGAAGTTTCTTCAGCCAGTCCATGAACCGTCTTTGCCCCTGCAGGGGAAATCCCATGTCGGGAGCGACATCTCATTAATCACCCGTTCCGGGGAGTGCTGCAAGGTTTCAAAACTAATCGCTCATATAGGGGCGATACGGTCACCGACATGCCTGATGACACCGTCTCCCCCACGGGATGGGGCCGCATCGCTCCCGCCGCGGCCCGGCTGCCCCACTCCCTGCTCGTCCTCGGCGGCACGTCCGAGATCGCGCTGGCCACGGCGCGCCGGCTGATCGCCCGCCGCACCCGCACGGTGTGGCTGGCGGGCCGGCTCTCCCCCGCGCTGGACCGGGCCGCGGAGCAGTTGCGCGGCCTGGGTGCCCAGGTGCGCACCGTCGCCTTCGACGCCCTCGACCCCGCCTCCCACGAGAGCGTCCTCGGCAAGGTCTTCACGGACGGTGACATCGACATGGTGCTGCTCGCCTTCGGCACTCTCGGCGACCAGGCCCACGACGAGCGGTCACCACAGGCCGCCGTCCGGGTCGCGCAGACCAACTACACCGGCGCGGTCTCGTCGGGCCTCGTGTGCGCGGGCGCCCTCCAGAATCAGGGGCACGGCTGCCTGGTGGTGCTGTCGTCCGTCGCCGGTGAGCGGGCCCGCCGCGCGGACTTCATCTACGGCTCCAGCAAGGCCGGCCTGGACACCTTCGCCCAGGGCCTCGGCGACGCGCTGTACGGCACGGGCGCGCACGTCATGGTCGTACGCCCCGGCTTCGTCCGTACCCGGACGACCGCCGCTCTGCCCGAGGCGCCGCTCGCCACCACCCCGGAGGCGGTCGCGACGGCGGTCGAGCTGGGGCTGCGCCGCCGCGCGGAGGCGGTGTGGGTGCCGGGCAGGCTGCGCGTGGTGATGTCGGTGCTGCGGCACCTGCCCCGGGCGGTGTTCCGGCGGCTGCCGATCTGAGTCCTTACGGCCCGGAGGCCCGGAGGCCCGGAGGCCCGGAGGTCAGTCAGTGCGCGGTGACGGAGCCGCGGTCGGCGTGGCCGGACTGCGGGGGCACCACCAGCGAGCCGAACGGGAACTTCCGCAGCTTGCGCCACACCCCGTCGGCACCCTGTTCGTAGAGCGCGAATCCGGTGCAGGGCCACCGCGTCTCGTAGTCGGCGAGTTCCTCGAAGGCGCGGTCCATCGCCGCCTCCTCGATGCCGTGCGCCACGGTGACGTGCGGATGGTACGGGAACTGCAGCTCACGCGCGACGGGACCGGACGCGTCGCGGACCTGCTTCTGCAGCCAGGTGCAGGCCTCGACGCCCTCCACGACCTGGACGAACACGACCGGTGACAGGGGCCGGAAGGTGCCGGTGCCGGAGAGCCGCATGAGGAACGGGCGGCCGGTCGCGGCGACCTCGCTCAGATGCGTCTCGATGGCCGCCAGGTCGCCCTCGTCGACCTCCGTCGGCGGCAACAGGGTGACATGCGTGGGGATACAGTGAGCAGCGGCGTCACCGAAGCCCGCGCGCAGCTGCTGAAGCCGGCTGCCGTGAGGCTCCGGAACCGCGATCGACACACCGATCATTACGGTCCCCACGTCGTCTCCTTCGTTTCCGTCGTAGCCGTCGTTTCCGTCGTGGTGGTGGTGCCGGTCCGGCACACAGCGGGTGGCCGCCGAAGCGGCCGCCCTTGTATCGACTGTACGACCACGGCCCGCTCCCGGGCAGGCGCAGCCGGAGTGATGTACGGCGCTCACCCGGTGGTACGAATCGGTACCGGGTCCGCGTTCAGTTCCGTGGTGACCGGGGCCGGGGCCGGGTCAGTGCTTGGCGGGCAGGAAGCCCACCCGCTCGTAGGCCAGCGCGAGGGTCTCCGCGGCGACGGCGCGGGCCTTCTCGGCGCCCTTGGCCAGGATCGAGTCGAGCGTCTCGGGGTCGTCCAGGTACTGCTGGGTGCGCTCCTTGAACGGGGTCACGAACCCGACCATGATCTCGGCGAGGTCCGTCTTCAGCGCACCGTATCCCTTGCCGGCGTAACGCTCCTCCAGCTCGGTGACGCTCGCGCCGGTGAGGGTCGAGTGGACCGTGAGGAGGTTGCTCACACCCGGCTTGTTCTCGACGTCGTAGCGGATCACGGTGTCGGTGTCGGTGACCGCGCTCTTCACCTTCTTGGCGGTGGCCTTCGGGTCGTCGAGGAGGTTGATGAGGCCCTTCGGCGTGGACGCCGACTTGCTCATCTTGACCGTCGGGTCCTGGAAGTCGTAGATCTTCGCCGTCTCCTTGAGGATGTACGGCTTCGGGACGGTGAAGGTCGGGCCGAACCGGCCGTTGAAGCGGTCGGCGAGGTCGCGGGTGAGCTCGATGTGCTGGCGCTGGTCCTCACCCACCGGCACCTCGTGCGCCTGGTAGAGCAGGATGTCGGCGACCTGGAGGACCGGGTACGTGAACAGGCCGACGGAGGCGCGGTCGGCGCCCTGCCGGGCGGACTTGTCCTTGAACTGGGTCATGCGGGAGGCCTCGCCGAAGCCGGTGAGGCAGTTCATGACCCAGGCGAGCTGGGCGTGCTCGGGGACGTGGCTCTGGACGAAGAGCGTGCAGCGGTCCGGGTCCAGCCCGGAGGCCAGCAGCTGGGCGGCGGCGAGCCGGGTGTTGGCCCGCAGCTCGGCCGGGTCCTGGGCCACCGTGATCGCGTGCAGGTCGGCGAGCATGTAGAACGCGTCGTGCGTCTCCTGCAGGGCCACCCACTGGCGGACGGCGCCGAGGTAGTTACCGAGGTGGAACGAGCCTGCGGTGGGCTGGATTCCGGAGAGCACGCGAGGACTTTCAGAGGCCATGGCCCCTATTCTCTCAGGTTCCCGAGGGCGGTCCGGAATCGACCGGAAAAAGGTGGGAACCGATCCGCCTCCGGCGGTGTAACAAGAGGGTGAGGGCGCGGGAGGGGGGCCGCATCGTCGATGAGACCGCGGTGATCGCACGCGTACGCGCCGGGGAGCCGGAGGCGTACGCGGAGCTGGTGCGGGCCCATACGGGCATCGCGCTCAGGGCAGCCACCGCGCTCGGGGCGGGTGCGGACGCGGAGGACGTGGTGCAGCAGGCCTTCGTCAAGGCGTACTGCGCGCTGGGCCGGTTCCGGGACGACACGGCGTTCCGGCCATGGCTGCTGTCGATCGTGGCCAATGAGACGAGGAACACCGTGCGCGCGGCGGCCCGCCGGTACACCCTCGCCGGTCGTGAGGCGGCGTTCGCGGAGGCGGAGCCGGTGATACCGGAATCGGCGGATCCGGCGGTGGCGACGCTGGAGAGGGAGCGCCGGGCCGCGCTGACGGCCGCCTTGGAGAAGCTGAGCGAGGAGCATCGCCTGGTCGTCACCTACCGCTATCTGCTGGAGATGGACGAGCGGGAGACCGCTCAGGCCCTGGGCTGGCCCCGGGGCACGGTGAAATCACGTCTGAACCGCGCCCTGCGGAAGCTGGAGCGCCTGCTGCCGGACTTCCGGCCCCGGAAAGGGGGTGACCTGACGTGAGCGAGCCGTACGGCGGTGAGGGAGGCGGCGTCGGGCGCCGGCGCGCCGAGGCCGCCCGGCTGAGGGAGGAGCTGCGGGCGCTCGGCCGGTCCATGGACGGGACGGGAGGAGCCGGTGGGCCCGAGTCGATGGTCGAGCGGGTGCTGGCGCAGATAGTGGCCGAGGAGGTGCCTGTTCCGGTGGCCTCAGCGCAAGGTGCCGGGGAGCGGCTGCGGATGGTGCGTCGCTGGACGCGGGCACGGTGGCGGTCGCTGGCCGCCACGCTGTGCGGGCTGCTGACGGTGCTCACGCTGACGCCCCCGGTGCGGGCGGCGGTGTCCGACTGGTTCGGCTTCGGCGGGGTGGAGGTGCGCTACGACCCGTCGGCGGTGCCCTCCGAGGGCGCCGAGGTGCCGGACTGCGGGCCGTCGGTGTCGCTCGGGCGGGCGGAGCGGCAGGCGGGGTTCGCGCCGCTGGTGCCGAAGGCGCTGGGCGCTCCCGACGCGGTGACGGTGAGCGGTCTGCCGCGCGGCCGGTTCCTGGTGAGCCTGTGCTGGCGGGAGCGGGGGCACACGATCCGGCTGGACGAGTTTCCGGCCCGGCTGGACGTCACGTTCGCCAAGAGGGTGCGCGAGCAGCCCGAGTGGATGTCGCTGGGCGGGGACCGCGCCGGGGGTGGTGGGGTGCCGGATCCGGCACTGTGGTTCCCGCGGCCCCATCTTCTGAGTTTCTGGCTGGTGGACGCGGACGGTCACCGTTTCACCCGGAAGGAACGCACGGCCGGGCCGACGCTGCTGTGGATGGAGGGCGACGGGGTGGTCGGCGAGGGGGACGCGAGTGAGGTGACCCTGCGGCTGGAGGGGGAGGCGTCCAAGGCGCGGGCGCTGGAGATCGCGGAGTCGGTGGGACCGTGGAAGCCGTGAAGCCGTGAAGCCGTGAAGCCCATTGAATCCGGGTGGTGGGGTCCTCCGGTGGGTTCTCGGATTGGGGGCCGCCGTTGGGAACCCCACCGGGTCGGGCGGTGTACCAGAAGTGACAGGCGGCTCATGGACGGGCCGCACGGGGAATCGACCGGCCGAGTGGGGGTCCGGATGCGCGGATGGAAGGGCAGTGTTCGACAACTGACGGCAGGGGTGGGTGCGTTGGCGGCTGCGCTGGCCCTGATGGTGTGGGGAGCGTCGCCGGCTTCCGCCGGGGGGCCGACGAGCGTGCTGGTGGTCTCGCCGGGGAGCGAGGAAACGGCGTCGCTGTACTACTCCGACAAGGAGTACGGCCGGCTGGAGCGACTGCTCGGCCCCGTCGGCAAGGGCACACGGGAAGGGCCACCGGAGGCGGCCTCGGCCTCGGCCCGGCTGATCAATGTGACGTGGATGGTGCACGATGTGACGCCGTGGCGCGTGGACCGGGTCTTCCTGGCGGACGTGGGTCAAGACGTGTGGATACACACGGCGGGGCACCTCGCTGAATCGCCGAACGGCCTCTGGCACCGCGCCGAAAACCCATCGGATGTGCACAAGTTCCTGTTCGAGCTGGGCGTGATGGGCAAGACGACAGGCGCGGGATCGGCCCCTGGGATCTACCCGGCACCGTGGCAGACGGAGCAGGCCGGGTCGGGGACGGAGCAGGCCCGCCCCGGGACGGATCAGGGTGCGGCCGCGGCAGCCTCCGAGACCCGCGCCGTGCCGGCGACGGGCGACGGCACCGACTGGTGGTGGGCGATACCGGGCCTGGCGGCCGGAGCGGCACTGGCCCTGGTGCTGCGTCCGTACGTGACGCGGTTGCCGCTGATCCGCCGACGGAAGGACCGGGAGGATCCAGGACCGAGGCAGGAGCTGCTGGATGCCTGATGACGGCGCACGGCGGCCCGGCACATGGCCGGACCGCCGTGGGACGCGTCGAGAAGGAACCCCTCAGCCGAGGTCGATCTCCGGGTACAGCGGGAAACCGGCGACCAGGTCGGTGGCGCGGCGGGAGATCTCGTCGGCGACCTTCGCGTCGAGGACGTGGGCCGCCTTGGAGGGGGCGCCGGACTTGGTGGTGCCTGGCTCGGTGGTGGTCAGCACGCGGTCGATGAGGGCGGCGACCTCGTCCATCTCGGCGGTGCCCAGGCCGCGCGTGGTCAGCGCGGGGGTGCCGATGCGGATGCCGGAGGTGTACCAGGCGCCGTTCGGGTCGGCCGGGATGGCGTTGCGGTTGGTGACGATGCCCGACTCGAGCAGGGCGGCCTCGGCCTGCCGGCCGGTGAGGCTGTAGGAGGCGGTGACGTCGATCAGGTTGAGGTGGTTGTCGCTGCCGCCGGTGACCAGGGTGGCGCCGCGGCGCATCAGGCCCTCGGCGAGAGCGCGGGAGTTGTCCACGATGCGTTGGGCGTAGTCCTGGAAGGCGGGCTGCCGGGCCTCCGCCAGGGCGACCGCCTTGGCGGCCATGACGTGCGGGAGCGGGCCGCCCAGGACCATCGGACAGCCGCGGTCGACCTGGTCCTTGAGGGAGTCGTCGCACAGGACCATGCCGCCGCGCGGGCCGCGCAGCGACTTGTGGGTGGTGGTGGTGACGATCTGGGCGTGCGGGACCGGATCGAAGTCGCCGGTGAGGACCTTGCCGGCGACGAGACCCGCGAAGTGCGCCATGTCGACCATGAGCGTGGCGCCGACCTCGTCGGCGATCTCGCGCATGATCCGGAAGTTCACCAGACGGGGGTACGCGGAGTACCCGGCGACGATGATCAGCGGCTTGAACTCGCGGGCGGAGGTGCGCAGGGCCTCGTAGTCGATGAGGCCGGTGGCCGGGTCGGTGCCGTAGGAGCGCTGGTCGAACATCTTTCCTGAGATGTTCGGGCGGAAGCCGTGGGTGAGGTGGCCGCCGGCGTCCAGGGACATGCCGAGCATGCGCTGGTTCCCGAAGGCGCGGCGCAGCTCGGCCCAGTCGGCGTCGGAGAGGTCGTTGACCTGGCGGACGCCGGCCTTCTCCAGGGCGGGCACCTCGACGCGCTGGGCGAGCACGGACCAGAAGGCGACGAGGTTGGCGTCGATGCCGGAGTGCGGCTGGACGTAGGCGTGGCGGGCGCCGAACAGCTCCTTGGCGTGCTCGGCGGCCAGCGACTCGACGGTGTCGACGTTGCGGCAGCCGGCGTAGAAACGGCGGCCGACGGTGCCCTCGGCGTACTTGTCGCTGAACCAGTTGCCCATCGCCAGGAGGGTGGCCGGGGACGCGTAGTTCTCGGAGGCGATCAGCTTGAGCATCTCGCGCTGGTCGGTGAGCTCCTGGCCGATGGCGTCGGCGACGCGCGGCTCGACGGCGCGGATCACGTCGAGGGCGGAGCGGAAGGCGGTGGAAGCGGTGGAGAGGGGCTCGGCGGGCATGAGAGACCTCCGGACGTGGCGTTCGGGTTCACGGCATGGCCCAGGCGCACGGCACTCGTACCGGGCCCTGAGCGTGGCCCGGGGGCCGCTCCCCGATGGTCGGTCCCATCCCAGCACGCCAGTCACGGCCCGCCGGTCAGCCTACCGGGCGGCGCGGAGTGCCGTGGTGGGGCGTCCGCCATGCGAGCGGGCGCGTCTGCCCGGCGGCTGTCGGTTGCCATCTGCGGGGTGGGTGCGGCCGGTCGCGCAGCTCCCCGCGCCCCTTGAAGGGCCTGCGGCCCTCCAAGGGTGTCGGATCAGGGGGTGCTCACAGGATCACGTGCGGGAGGAAGCGGGCGTACTCGTCGGTGATCAGGCCCGACGACTCGCGGATGCCGAGGCCGGCGGACTCGTCCCCGACGGTCCAGGCGCCGAGGACGACATGGTTGCCGTCGAAGTCCGGCAGCGGGGCGAGCTGCTGGTAGCAGCAGGGCTCGTCGCGGACCACGGGGGCACTGCCCGGCGGGTGGATCGTCACCCCGGCGCCCTCGCGGCCGAGCAGTGGCTTGGCCACGTAGCCGGTGGACGACGCCAGGTCGCGGGGGCCGTCGAGGTGGGCCGGGAGGAGGTGGGGGTGGTCCGGGAAGAGCTCCCAGAGGATCGCCAGCAGGGCCTTGTTGCTGAGCAGCATCTTCCAGGCGGGCTCGATCCACAGGGTGCTGCCGGTACCGCCGCCGTTGTCGAGGGTGTCGAGGACATGGCCGGCGAAGCGGTCGGTGGTGAGCCACTCCCAGGGGTACAGCTTGAAGATGCTGCGGATGAACCGGAGGCCGTTGTCGACGAAGCGGCCGGAGAGCCGGTCCCAGCCGATCTCCTCCACGGTGAGCCACTCGGTGTCGAGGCCCGCCTGTTCGGCGGTCTCCTTGAGGTAGGCGACGGTCATGAGGTCCTCGCCGAGTACGTCGGCCGAGGAGTGGGCGAAGTACAGCGGGCTGCCCGGCGGGAGGAGCGCGGCCTGCCCCCGCCAGGCGTCGACGAGGCGTTCGTGCAGGGAGTTCCACTGGTCGGCGCCGGGGAACCGTTCCTCCATCCAGAACCACTGGGGCGAGGCGGCCTCCACCAGGGAGGTGGGGGTGTCAGCGTTGTACTCCAGCAGCTTCGCGGGGCCGGTGCCGTCATAGCGGAGGTCGAAACGGCCGTAGACGGAGGGGAGTTCGGCCCGCCGGCGCCAGGCCTCGGCGACCGCGCCGGCGACCCTCGGATCGGTGATGCCGAGGTCGGTGAAGCGGTCGGCGGTGACGATGTGGTCGGCGGCCGCGAGGCACATGCGGTGCAGTTCCTCAACGACCTCCTCCAGCGCCTCCACTTCGTCGAGGCCGAAGACGTAGTACGCGCTCTCGTCCCAGTACGGGACCCAGGCGTCGTCGGGGACGGGGAGGCCCGCCGCCCGGTCGGCCTCGAGCGGCTTGGGCAGGGTGAGGGGATAAATGAGCCCCTGCTCCTCGACGGTCTGCTGCCAGCCGGGGCGGGGCTCGATGGTGCGGCGTTCCACGGGCGGGTCCTTCGCTCCTTCGCTCGACGGGGTGGTCAGCCGCCGCTGCCGGAGGACGAGCCGAAGCCGCCCCGGTCGACGGCCTGGCTCCGGCTGAAGGTGCCGTCGTCGGCCCAGCCGTCGCTGACGTCGGCGTCGTAGTACCAGTCGGCATGGGCTCCCTTGCCGAGGGAACCGGAGGTCGTCGTGCAGTTCTCGTCGGCGACGATCTTGTAGCCGTTGAGGTAGTCGTAACTGTCCCGGTCCACGCAGCGGCGGTCCGGATCCGAACTGCACGCGGACAGGGCCGCCGCGAGGAGCCCCGCGCCACCGAGCATCACCGTGCCGGACCGCATCCGCCGCCGTGTCCGCGCCGCGGGTATCGCCTTCGGGGCCGTCTCCTGGGCCGCTGCCTCCTGTACCGCCCTCCGGCCCGCCGTCGTCTGGGCCGCCGTCTTCTGCGCCATGTTCCCCGCTCCCCCGTGTGTGCCGCCTCGCCGCCGCGGTACGCCGTGCTCCCCGGCTCGCGGCAGACAGCCTAGGCGCCGGCCGGCCGGAGTGGGCGGGGGTCCTCGGCCACGGTCTCAACCCTCCGCGTCCTGGGGACCTTTGGTGCGTTGTGCACGCTTGGTGCGGCGGCCTGTCGGGACACGGGACACGGGAGCCTCGTACGACGTGGCCCCGTGCCCCCCGGTTCGGTGAGCACGGGGCCACTCCGTCCCGACCTCCCGTGCCGGGTTGTACCGACGGCCGACCGGGCAGCCGGCCGGTCAAACGACCGGGAGGTCAGGGCAGCCACACCCGCCAGGTCGGCTCGTTGTCGTCCACCCATTTCCTGGCCGCTTCCTGGGGCGCCATCCGCTGCTCGGCGATCATCAGGGAGACCTCGTTCTGGTCCTCGGTCGTCCACTGGAACTTCTTCAGGAAGCCCGCCGCGTCGCCGCCGTCCTGCGCGAAGTCCGCGTTGAGGTACTTCTGCAGCGGGGTGTGCGGGTAGGCGCAGGCGACCTTCGCCGGGTCGGCGTCGCAGCCCTCCTCGTACTCGGGCAGCTTCACCTCGGTCATCGGCACCTTCGCGGACAGCCACTGGGGGGTGTACCAGTAGCTGAGGAAGGGTTTCTTCTCCTTGGCGAACTGCTGGATCTGGGTGATCTGCGCGGCCTCCGACCCGGCGAACACCACCTTGAAGTCCAGCTTCAGGTTCTTCACCAGCGCCTTGTCGTTGGTGAGGTAGGCCGGTGACCCGTCTATCAGCTGGCCCTTGCCGCCGCTCTCCGCGGTGCGGAACTGATCGGCGTACTTGTTGAGGTTCTTCCAGTCGGTGATGTCGGGGTGCTTCTTCGCGAAGTACGTCGGCACGAACCAGCCGATGTGCCCGGTGACCCCGAGATCACCGCCGGGCGTGATCGTCTTCTTGTCCTCGACGTACCGCTGCTCCTGATCCGGGTGGCCCCAGTCCTCCAGGATGGCGTCGACCCGGCCCTGGCTGAGCGCGTCCCAGGCGGGCACCTCGTCGACCTGCACGGTGTCGACGCGGTAGCCGAGTTCCTGCTCCAGCAGGTACTGGGCGACGGCCACGTTGGCCTGGGCGCCCACCCAGGACTGCACGGACAGGGTGACCGTCCGCGCGCCCTCGGCGTTGGCGAACGGCGAGGCCTGCTTGGTCATGTCGGCGGCACCGCAGCCGGTCAGCAGGACGAGCGCGGACACCCCTGCCACGGCTGATGTCGTACGACGTAGCATGTCAGGCTCCCTTCTTCGCGCGGCGTTCGGTGGGCTGGGTCACCCGGTCGAGCATCAGCCCCAGGCAGACGATCGCGGCTCCCGCGACCAGGCCGGTCGCCAGGTCTCCCTGGGCGAGGCCGAAGACGACGTCGTAGCCGAGCGCGCCACCGCCGACCAGGCCGCCGATGATGACGACGGCGAGGACCAGGACCACGCCCTGGTTGACGGCGAGGAGCAGCGCCCGACGGGCCAGCGGGAGCTGGACCTGGCGCAGCTGCTGGCCGCTGGTCGCGCCGAGCGAGCGGGCCGCCTCCATCGCCGCCGGGTCGACCTGGCGCAGTCCCTGGGTGGTGATGCGGACGACGGCCGGCAGCGCGTAGACGATGGCGGCGGCGACGGCCGGGGCACGGCCGACGCCGAACAGGGCGACGACCGGGATCAGGTACACGAACTGCGGCATCGTCTGGAAGACGTCCAGGATCGGGCGCAGCAGCCGCTCGACACGGTCGCTGCGGGACGCGGCGATACCGATCGCGAAGCCGATGACGAGGGTGACGGCGACGGCCGCGAGGACCTGGGAGAGCGTGTCGAGGGACGGGGCCCACACCCCGAGCACCCCGATGGCGGCCATGGCGAGGACGGCGGTGAGCGCGGTGTGCCAGGTGCCGATCAGCCAGGCCAGGGCGGCGACGACGAGCAGCACCGACCACCAGGGCAGCCACTGCAGTCCGTCCCGCACCGGGTCGAGCACCCAGGTGGTGAAGCGGGCGGCCCAGTCGGCGGTGCCGCCGACGACGGGGACACCCGAGTAGAGGTGGTCGGTCATCCAGTCGACGGCCCGGTTGACCGGTTCTGCGATCGCGACGACCCACCCGTCCGGCCACTCCAGCCGGTCCGCCAGACGTCCGGCGGCCGCGACGGCCGCGGCGCCGGCCACGACGTACAGCCCGTGCGTACGGGGCCGGGGCGGCCCGTCGGTGTTCGCCCCGGCCGCGCCGGTGACCCGGTCGAGGACGACGGCGAGGAGCACGATCGGGATGCCGGCGGCGAGGGCCGCGCCGACGTCGACCGAGGCCAGCGCCTGGTAGACCCGGTCGCCGAGGCCGCCCGCGCCGATCACCGAGGCGATGACGGCCATGGACAGCGCCATCATGATCGTCTGGTTGAGGCCGAGGAGGAGTTCCTTGCGTGCCAGCGGGATGCGGGCGGTCAGCAGGCGCTGACGGGCACCGGCGCCGAGCGACTCGACGGCCTCCAGCACCTCCTTGTCGGCGCCGCGCAGACCGAGCGAGGTCAGCCGGGCCATGGGCGGCGCGGCGTAGATCACGGTGGCCAGGACGGCGGCGGGGACACCGATACCGAACACCAGCACGACCGGCAGGAGGTAGGCGAAGGCGGGGAACACCTGCATGGTGTCCAGCACCGGGCGCAGGACGCGGTCCATGCGGTCGGAGAGTCCGGCTGCGAGCCCCAGCAGCGCGCCGAGGACGACGGACGCGGCGACCGCGACCACCATCAGGGCGAGCGTCTGCATGGTGGGCACCCACATGCCGAGCAGACCGCAGGCGAGGAACGCGGCAGCGGTGCCGAGCGCGAGCCGTACGCCCGCGACCCGCCAGGCGACCAGCCCGGCGACGGCGGTCACTCCCGCCCATCCGACGGCGAGGAGGGCGAGGTAGACGGCTCGTACGGCGATGACGACGACGTTGCTGACATGGCCGAAGAAGTAGAGGAAGAGGGGGTGGGAGTCCCGGTTGTCGATGATCCAGTCACTGGCGCCGGCCAGCGGTTCGGAGACGTCGACGGTCAGCGCCTCGGGCCAGCTGCCACTCGCCCAGCGGGTGGCGGCGAACGGGACGAGGACCGCGGCGGCCACGGCAAGCAGCAGAAGCTTGCGCATGGCGGCACGTCCGAGCAGACCCGGCCGCTCGCCGGCCCGGGGGGCGACTGCGGTGACGGTCGCCATCAGACGGCCCCCTCGGGGCGCTCCGTCCCAGCGGAGGGCTCGGGCACGGTTGAGGGCTCGGGTGCGGCGGACGGTTCCGTGGCGGCAGGCGCCTCCATCCCCGCGACGACCGACAGCAGGGCGGCGGAGTCGACGATTCCCACGCAGCGGCCCTGGTCGAGGACCCGGGCCGGGGAGCCCGCGCGGGCGACGGCCTCGATGGCCTCCGACACCGTGGCGTCGGGGCGGACGGCGGGTCCGCTGCCGGCCTCGTCCGCCGACGAGGCGGGGCGCATGGCCGTACGGACGGTGAGGACCTGTTCGCGCGGGACGTCCCGGACGAAGTCGCGGACGTAGTCGTCGGCGGGCGAGCCGACGATCTCCTCGGGGGTGCCCAGCTGGACCACCCGCCCGTCACGCATCAGGGCGATGCGGTCGCCCAGCCTCAGGGCCTCGCTGAGGTCGTGGGTGATGAAGACCATCGTGCGGCCCTCCTCCCGGTGCAGCCGGATCACCTCCTCCTGCATGTCGCGCCGGATGAGGGGGTCGAGCGCGCTGAACGGCTCGTCGAACAGCAGCACCTGGGGGTCGACGGCGAGTGCGCGGGCGAGCCCGACGCGCTGGCGCTGGCCGCCGGAGAGCTGGGCGGGTCTGCGCTGCTCCATGCCTTCCAGGCCCACCTTGGCGACGACCTCGGCGGCCTTCGCGCGCCGCTGCGCCCTGCCCATGCCCTGGATCTCGAGGCCGTAGGCCACGTTGTCCAGGACCGTGCGGTGCGGCAGCAGGCCGAAGTGCTGGAAGACCATGGCGGCGCGGTGCCGGCGCAGTTCGCGCAGCCGTGCCTTGTCCATCGCGCGCACGTCCTCGCCGTCGATGGCGATGGTGCCCGCGGTCGGCTCGATCAGCCGGGTCAGACAGCGCACCAGCGTGGACTTGCCGGAGCCGGACAGCCCCATGACGACGAAGACCTCGCCCTTGCGGACGTCGAAGCCGACGTCCCGGACTGCGACCGTGCAGCCGGTGCGGGTGCGCAGGCCGGCCGGGTCGAGCGCGGTGAGGTCGGGGTCGCCGGGGACGCGGTCGGCCTTCGGGCCGAAGACCTTCCACAGTCCGTCGA
Organism: Streptomyces chlorus; assembly: GCF_042655885.1. Classification (NCBI taxonomy): domain Bacteria; kingdom Bacillati; phylum Actinomycetota; class Actinomycetes; order Kitasatosporales; family Streptomycetaceae; genus Streptomyces; species Streptomyces chlorus. The sequence goes on along the minus strand of NZ_JBHSOA010000009.1, from coordinate 445,774 downwards.
CGGAGAAGACGGGCGGCCCGGCCGCCGGGTCGGCGGTGACACCGGAGGGCTGCGGAGTCGCAGAGGTCGCGGTACTCATCACACACCGCCTCCGATCAGGTCGATGGCCCGCTCGCCGACCATCAGCACACCGATCATCGGGTTCACGGCGGTCATGGTCGGGAAGACGGAGGCGTCCGCGATCCGGATGCCCTGCAGTCCGCGGACCCGCAACTCGGGGTCGACCACGGCCAGTTCGTCGGTCGCGGCGCCCATCCTGCAGGTGCCCGCCGGGTGGTAGACGGTGTGCGCGACCTTACGGGCGTACTCGCTCAGCTCCGCGTCTCCCGTGACGTCGGGGCCGGGGGCCACCTCGCGCTTGAGCCAGTGGGCCAGCGGTTCGGTCTTCGCGATCTCGCGGGCGATGCGGATGCCGTCGACGAGGGTGCGGCCGTCGTAGTCGTCCTCGTCGGTGAAGTAGCGGAAGTCCAGCGCAGGCTTGACCTCCGGGTCGGCGCTGGTCAGGTAGAGCCGGCCGCGGCTCTTCGGCTTGGGGATGTTCGGGGTCATCGAGACGCCGAACTCCGGCCGCTGGTAGCCGATGCGCTCCGGATTGTCCGTGAACGGGATCTGGTAGAAGTGGAACATCAGGTCGGGGCCCGCGTGTTCGGGGTCTCGGCGCACGAACAGGCCGGCGTCGGAGTCCATCGCGGAGTTGTCCGGGATGGGTCCGTTCGTCTCCCAGACAATCACCGACTCGGGGTGGTCGAGCAGGTTCTCGCCGACACCGGGAAGGTCGTGGGCCACGGGTATGCCGAGCGCCTCCAGGTCGGCCTTCGGACCGATGCCGGAGTGCAGCAGCAGCCGGGGCGAGTCGACCGCGCCGGCGCACAGCAGGACCTCGCCGCGGGCCCGGACGAGGATCTCCTCGCCGTCCTTGGTGCGGACATGGACGCCCTCGGCGCGGGTGCCGTTCAGCTCCAGCCGGTACGCCCAGGTCTCCAGCATGATCGTCAGGTTGGGGCGTTCGTCCATCACCGGGTGCAGATACGCGACCGACGCCGAGGAACGCTTGTTGTCCTCCGGGTGGTAGGCGAGGTCGAAGAAGCCGACGCCGTCGTCGAACGGCTTCTTGTTGAAGCCCTCGACGCGCGGCACGCCGAGCGTGGTCTGCGCGGCGTCGACGAAGTCACGGGCGATGGCGTTCCGGTCCTTCTCGTCGACCGGGACGATGTTGTTCTTGAGCCGGGCGTAGTACGCCTCCATCCGCACCGCGCCCCACCCCTGGGCGCCGGCCTGCTCCCACTCGTCCCAGTCGGACGGGAGCGGCTTGAACGCGATGAGGGTGTTGTGCGAGGAGCATCCGCCGAGCACGCGGGCCCGGCTGTGCCGGATGTGCGAGTTGCCGCGCGGCTGCTCGGTGGTGGGGTAGTCGTAGTCCAGCTCGCCGCCGAGCAGGCCCATCCAGCGGCGCAGGGTCAGCACGTCGTCACGGCCGACGTCGCTGGGGCCGCCTTCGATGACCGCGACGGTGACGTCAGGGTTCTCGGTCAGCCGGGAGGCGATGACGGACCCTGCGGTGCCGCCACCGATGACGACGTAGTCGTACGTGTGGTCGCGGGTGGCGTCGCGCCCGTGTCCGCGAGCGTCGTCCTGTCTGTGTTCCTGACTGTGTTCCTGTCTTTGTTCCTGGCTGCGTTCATGGCTGCGTTCGTGCGCGTGTTCCTGGGTGTGCTCTGACATGGACCGTCGCTCCTACGGGACTCGGGACAGATGGACAGGGTGTTGCTCGAAGTACTGTTCGAAGTGCTGCTCGGGGCGGTACGTCGTCGTCCGTCATGAGGGGTGAGGGGTACGGCACGTGGCACGCGAAGGGCGCCGGGGGCGCGGACCGGGAAAGCCTGCGCGGGTGCACCCGGTGCACCCGCGCAGGGCACGTCGGGTTGCGCCGGGCACGTCGGGTGCCGTGCACGCCCCGGGTGACGCGGGTGCCACATGTGCTGCGGGTGCTGGGAGGCGCGTGGGCCGAATTCGCCACGGTGCCGCGTTCGCCCTGTGGGTCGCTCGGTGGTGGCGGCTCAGCCCGCGAACCAACGCACCGGCTTCGGCGCGAGGTTCTGGTAGATGTGCTTGGTCTCGCGGTACTCGGCGAGGCCCGCCGGGCCGAGTTCGCGGCCCACTCCGCTCTTGCCGAATCCGCCCCACTCCGCCTGCGGGAGGTAGGGGTGGAAGTCATTGATCCACACGGTGCCGTGGCGCAGTCGTCCGGCCACCCGCCGGGCGCGTCCCGCGTCGGCGGTCCAGACGGCGCCGGCCAGCCCGTACTCGGTGTCGTTGGCGAGGGTGACGGCCTCGTCCTCGGTGTGGAAGGTCTCGACGGTGAGGACCGGCCCGAACACCTCCTCGCGCACCACCCGCATCTCGCGGTGGCAGCGGTCGAGGACGGTCGGCTCGTAGAAGTAGCCGGCCTCGGGCCGCTCGGCGGACGGCTCGGGCCGCTTGCCGCCGGAGCGGAGCACCGCGCCCTCCTTCAGCGCGGAGGCGACGTAGGCCTCGATCTTGTCCCGCTGCTGTCCGGAGACCAGCGGTCCGCACTCGACGCCGTCCACGGTGCCCCGGCCGAGCCTGATCCTCTCGGCGCGGCGGGCGAGTTCGGTGACGAAGCGGTCGCGGACGGACTCCTCGACGATGAGCCGCGCACCCGCCGAGCAGACCTGGCCGCTGTGGATGAAGGCCGCGTTGAGCGCCTGGTCGACGGCGGTGTCGAAGCCCTCCTCGGTGGCGCAGGCGTCGGCGAAGACCACGTTGGGGTTCTTGCCGCCGAGTTCGAGGGCGACCTTCTTCACGCCCGGCGCGGCCGCCTGGGCGACCTTGGTGCCGCTGGCCAGTCCGCCGGTGAAGGAGACCAGGTCGACGTCGGGGTGCTCGGCGAGCCGGGCGCCGACGGTGTGACCGGGGCCGGTGACGATGTTGGCGACACCGGCGGGCAGTCCCGCCTCGGCCAGCAGAGCGATGAGCGCGACGGTGGTCAGCGGGGTGATCTCGCTGGGCTTGACGACGAAGGTGTTGCCGGCCGCGAGGGCTGGGGCGATCTTCCAACTGGCCTGGAGCAGCGGATAGTTCCAGGGGGTGATCATGGCGCAGACGCCGACGGGCTCGTGCACGACAACGCTGTGGACGTCGATGGAGCCCGCGTCGACGACCCGGCCGGGGGCCTCCCCGGCGACCAGGTCGGCGAAGTAGCGGAAGGCGTCGGCGACACAGTCGATGTCGACGCGCCCCTCCTCGACGGTCTTGCCCGCGTCCCGGCTCTCCAGCAGGCCTAGTTCCTCCCGGTCCCGGACGAGGAGACCGGCGACGCGGCGCAGCAGCGCGGCCCGCTCGGCGACCGGGGTGTGCGGCCACGGGCCCTCGTCGAACGCGCGCCGGGCGGCGGCCACCGCGAGGTCGGCGTCCTTCTCGTCGCCCTCCGCGACGACGGCGAACGGCAGGGCGTCCGCGGGGTCGAGGATCTCGCGCGTGGCCCCCGAGACGGCCGCCCGCCACTCGCCTCCCGTGTGGATGGATGTGCGCACCTGAAGCTCTGTACTGTCCGCCATGATCGCCTGCTGCCTTCCGTTCCTGTTCAGCGCCCATGAGTGACACAGGTCGAGTGACACAGGTCGAGTCACACAGGCGTCACCCATGGAACGGAGTGGCTCCTTCCCCCGGAATCCGAATGCATGCGCGATTCATGGCGGGATGTGTGCCGTACCACAAAACATGCGGTCACAGCAGAGGAAAACATCCCGAACCACCGCTCGGGATCGGTTCAGTCGAGGTCCATGGCCGTTCCGCAGGTGGTGTCCGGCGGGCAGAAATGTTCGAAGGCGGTCCGGATCAGCTCGCGCTCGTCCTCGTGACCGTCGGAGTCGGCCCCGTAGGCGGCGAGCGCGTACAGCTTGCCGTCGGCGGCCTGGAAGCGCAGGTCGACGACGTGCCAGGTCCCGATGTCGGGCTCCCCCCTGAAGGAGTCCGCGAGGTACTCCAGCCGGGAGCCGGTGAAGTCGCCGTCGTCCAGCGTTTCGAGGGAGAGCTGCTCGAATCCGGGGGCCTTCGGAAGAGCGTCGGAGAGGAACAGTTCGTACGACGCGTCGGGCGAGGGCTCCGCCACCTCGAACACCTGGAGCCGCATGCCGCTGTCGGGACTGCGGTAGGTGACCACGTTCATGCCGTACTGGGAGGACACGCTGCTACGGGTCCACCCCGTGGGGCGGGCGATGGTGAAGCCCTCGGAGTCGGCGTACCGGTCGTAACCGGCGGGGACGGTGCTGTCCGGGTCGGGGGTGGGCGAGGTGGTCTCCTCGGCGGCGGACGTCGGCTGCCGCGGGGCCGGGGCCTCCTCCGTCCCGGGCGTCCCGGACCCGGTCGGCTGCGACACGCTCGCCGAGGCGGGCTTGTCGTCCCCCTGGCCGTCCGCCCCCTTGCCGCCTCCCAGGGTCTGGGTCAGCACCAGTCCCACGACCACCCCGACCACAGCGGCCCCGCCCACCACCGCCCACACCCGCCTCCGGTCGAGCCCGTGCCGAGCCGGTGCCGGTATCGGGGGTACGGGCGGGGCGGGTGGCCCGGCGGGGCCGTGGGACAGCTCGGGGGACGACCAGGGGGCCGGCCCGGGCTGCCCGGACGACGGCGAGGTGCCGCCGCCCGGCCACTGGATGCCCGTGAGGGTGGGAGCGGCGGCGGACGAAACTTCCGGGGGCGGCGGGGGAGTCGGGGGCGGCGTCACCGTCGGTGCGGTCGCGGCCGCACCCCCTGCCTCCCCTTGTTCCCCCAGGCCCGTCTCCTCCCAGCGCTGGGTCTCCTCGTTCCAGTACCGCGGTGCCCCGCTCATCGTTCCCCCCTTGTTCCCCTCGTCCCTTCGGCCTTTCGCCACCGGCGTCACATCCCGAGCAGCCCCGCCACGGTTCCGGCCGAGGCGAGCAGCGCCGTGAGGGTTTCGGCGCCCTCGAGCAGATCACGCAGCCGCCGGAGGCGGCTCTCCCCGGCCGTACCGGTCCGGTCGATCTCCTCCTCGGTGCCCGCCAGTGCCTCGTCCAGCTGTGCGGTCTGCTCACTCTGCCGCAGCCGGGCCAGATCGGCCCGCAGTTCCCGTACCGCGGTGAGCAGTTCCTCGTCGGCGGCGTCGCGCGGTGCCGGAACGCCGTGGTGGCTCTCCGCGTGCGCCTTGCTGCCGATGGCGAAGGTACTGCCGTGGACGTCCCCGATGTGGACGCCCTGCTCATCACGTGCCGTCATTCCCGGAGGCTCCCTTCTGCGGCCCGGGGCCGCCGTTGGTGGCGCTGGAGTTCTCACCGATGGCGAAGGTGGAGCCCTCTACCCGGTTGATGCTGACCGCGCCGTTGCTGATGTTCACGATCTTCTGGACGAACTCTCCGGTCTCGTAACCGGCTTCGGCGAGCGCCAGCCGCACCCCGTGTCCGACGCGGTCCTGAATGCTCCGGAGGTAGCGGGCCACGTCCATCTCCTGGAACGTGGACTTCGTGTCCATCGCGGCCAGCTCGCGCACCGACAGGGCGGGCCCCTCGGGCAGCGCGCTCCCGTGTCCACCGGTGAGCAGCCGCCAGGCGAAGACCGCGCCGCGGAACAGGGAGACCAGGGCACGGCCCGCGGAACCGGGCATCAGGGTGGCCGCCGAGACGATCTTGTCCAGCACCGGGCCGGTGCGGACCCCGTGCGCGACGTGGTCGGCGCGCTTGAACTCCTGGCGCACCGGGGGCATGACGTGCGGGGCGATCTCCAGCATGAGCATGCGGCCCTGGGTGTGGACCCGCACGTACACCGTGACGCCCAGTTCCTCCTCCCAGGCGCCGACCCGGATCCGCAGGAAGTGCCGCCGCTTCTCGCCGCCCTCCTCGACCGCCCGCAGCAAGTGCCGCTCGAACACCTCCGGCGTGTAGGAGGCCTGGTCACGGTCGGTCAATCCCTCGACGGGGAGGAACACGCACTCGTCGATCTCCAGCCCGCGCAGTCGGTCGCGCACAGGGGTGCCCGCGTGCTCGGACGGTTCACGGAGCTGCTCGATCAGCGGCCGGACCCGGTCGAGGATCACGCGGTTGCCGAGCGGCTGCCGGTACCTCTGCTCCTCGTCCGGCCGGAGTTCCACGGCGAGCACCCAGGTGTCGTGCGCGGCTCCCGCTCCGCAGAACGGACGCTCCTCGTCGTACATGATCAGCGGCGCGTGCTGCTCCCGCCGGATGCGCCGCGTCAGCCGGGCGAACCTCTTCCCCTCGCCTCTCTCCGCGGGGTCGTTCGCCGCGTCCGGGAAGCGCTGCGGGGACAGTTCCGCACCGAACGCGCGGGCGAACCCGTCGCGCTGGGCCGCCGCACACCACGCGATCAGGGCGACGACACCGATGGTCAGCCAGGCCCGCCAGGGCTCGGCCGCTCCCGTGAAGGGCAGACCCAGGTCATCGAGACCACCGGATCCGCCCGTGTCGTAGGAACCGCTGGACTCGTACGAGTCGGACGAGGAACCGGAGCCACCGGGGCCGGCGCCGAAGGCAATGGCGACGACGAGTACGGCGTACACCGCCAGGAGGAAGCGGCCCGCCCAGCGCAGCACGGAGGCGGCGAGCAACCGGTGCGGGAGCGGCTGCTGGGCGCCGCCCCCGACCCAGGGCACGAGGCCGAGCAGCAGGCTGGGCAGCAACAGGCCGGCCAGCAGCCCGCCGGTCACCGGAATGCCCACCGTCCAGAGCCCGATGACGCCGGCGGACCAGAGCAGTTCCTGTCGGCGGGCCCGCAGCGCGTGTGCGAGGACCCGGGCGGCGTCGAAGCCCAGCGACGGGGCCACGATCCGCTGTTCGTGGAGATACAGCTCGTCGATGACGCGGTCGCGGTAGTCGGGGTCCACGTAGACGCCCCCGCACAGCAGCCGGGTCGCCTCGCTGGCATGCGACGGGACGGACAGGACCTCCGGCGGGGCGGGGCCGTCCGGATGGTGCGGTTGCTGCGGCACGTAGGCAGTGCTCATGCCGGTCCCCCCGATGCTGCGTGCGTCTTCGGTGACAGTTGAGTTGACGAGCCATCAGCATAGGGGGGGCGTTACGCCAAAGGGAACAGGATTGTCAAGAGTGCGATCATGTGACATGCGTCAAGCCTTGGCCAGGACTTTGATCCCCGCACACGGACGGGCCCCGCACCGGTCAGCACCGGTGCGGGGCCCGTGGTCCGTGGTCCGTGGTCGGACGAGGTGATCGGATCGGACGAGACGATCAGATGAGGCCGAGGCCGCGGACCGCCTCGCGCTCCTCCTCGAGCTCCTTGACGGAGGCGTCGATGCGGGCGCGGGAGAAGTCGTTGATCTCCAGGCCCTGGACGATCTCGTACGTGCCGTCCTTCACGGTGACCGGGAAGGAGGAGATCAGGCCCTCCGGGACGCCGTAGGAGCCGTCCGACGGGATGCCCATGGAGACCCAGTCGCCGTCCGCGGTGCCGTTGACCCAGGTGTGGACGTGGTCGATGGCCGCGTTGGCGGCGGAGGCGGCCGACGAGGCGCCACGGGCCTCGATGATCGCGGCGCCGCGCTTGGCGACGGTCGGGATGAAGTCCTCGGCCAGCCACTTCTCGTCGTTCACGACCTCGGCGGCGTTCTTGCCGGCGACCGTGGCGTGGAAGATGTCCGGGTACTGGGTGGCGGAGTGGTTGCCCCAGATGGTCAGGCGCTTGATGTCGGCGACCGTCGAACCCGTCTTCTTCGCCAGCTGGGTCAGGGCGCGGTTGTGGTCCAGGCGGGTCATCGCGGTGAAGCGCTCGGCCGGTACGTCCGGCGCGGCGGCCTGGGCGATGAGCGCGTTGGTGTTGGCCGGGTTGCCGACCACGAGCACCCGGATGTCGTCCGCGGCGTGGCCGTTGATGGCCTGGCCCTGGGGCTTGAAGATGCCGCCGTTGGCCTCCAGGAGGTCACCGCGCTCCATGCCCTTGGCGCGCGGGCGGGCACCCACGAGAAGGGCGACGTTGGCCCCGTCGAAGGCCACGTTCGGGTCGTCCGAGATGTCGATGCCCTGGAGCAGCGGGAACGCGCAGTCGTCCAGCTCCATGGCCGTGCCCTCGGCCGCCTTGAGCGCGGGGGTGATCTCCAGCAGACGCAGCTTGACCGGCACGTCCGCGCCGAGCAGCTGGCCGGAGGCGATGCGGAAGAGCAGGGCGTAACCGATCTGGCCGGCCGCGCCGGTGACGGTGACGTTCACGGGAGTGCGGGTCATGGCGTTCTCCGTATGACAGCTGGCGGTGGGGCGTCCCTGCCCCGGGGTACGGGATCCCGTCCGGCTCGTGACCGGCGCCTGTCGCGGTGATCGATCACCGGTGCGGAGGGATCGCCGCTGGATGATCGATCTCTTGGCGTCAAGAGATCCAGCGGTCAGGCTATCGCGCATCCACGATCGCGGACGGCCGGGCTCCATGTGGCCCGCCCCACAGGGTGACCGGGGGATACACGAGCGTGCCCATGGGAAAGGCGGCCGCCCGTCCGGGAGAGGGGGACGGAGGCGGCCGCCGTTCGGGTGACCGATCCTGCCGGACTCCCGTGGGGGTGACGTTCACGTGCCCGGTATCCGCCGTCCCATGCCGATCCCACGCCACGAACTTCGCAGGGAGTCCCTCGGGCGTGCCCCGGAGGCCGTACCGGCGGGCGTGCCGGAGGCCGTACCGACGACGTGTCGCGGCCGGCCGTCCCGCGCCCGCCGCGCGCACCCGCCGGGTCGGCGGGCGCACCGGGCGGCCCTACTCCGTGGCCCCCGCCTCCGTCTCCTCCGTGCACCCTTCCTCGCCGGAGGCCAGCACCACGCAGGCCTTGGCGACCGTCGCCTTCGCGACCGCCGCCATCGGGGTGTACGCGACCGTGTCGCCGACCTCCGTGATGGCGGCGCTCTGCTTCGTCTTCCCGCCGGTGATCTCGACCTTGTCGCCCTGAGCGGCCTGGGTGATCCGGCCCCACGCGGCACCGCAGATCTTGCTGTAGCGGACCTCGACCAGAGTGGTGCCGACGGTCGCCTTCTGCGTCGTGGTCACGAGGTCACCGCTGCACCCCATGCTCTCCGCGTCCTTGCCGTCGCAGCTGTCGCCGCTGCACTCCACTCCGGCGGGCAGATTCGCGGGGACGGAGGCCGTGGGTGAGGGGGACTTCGCGGCCTCGCCCTCCTTGTCGCTGTCGAGTCCGGTGACGTAGAACGCGGCGGCGATCACCACCAGCACGCCGACGGCGCCCGCGAGGAACGTCCCCGTCCGCCGCTTGCCACCGGAACCGCCGGAGCCGCCACGGCCCGCCGCTCCCCGGGGCGGTGCGCCCGACGAACCCGGCGTACGCCCGTCCCCCGCGGACTGGGCGGCCGGGTACGCCGAATCGCCCCGGTGGCCCGACGGGGACGGTCCGGCGTACCCGGCCATGCCCCAGGAGTTCGCCCCCGACGCGTCACGGACGTCCGAGGGGGTGGGCTGCGGGGGCACGGACGGTGGGACCCCGGCCGGTCCGGCGACGCCCGGCCGGACCGCGGCGCCCCCGTCCTTGCGCCCTCGACCGCCCGCACCGGTCGACGACGGTCCGGCGAGCTCGCTCAGCGCGGAACGCGCCTGCGAGATCCTGATCGCCTCCATCGTCATGTCATGACGCATCTCCGAGCGGCTCCAGGCCCGCTCGGCCAGCTCCCACATCGTGGTCAGGTGCACCGGATTGGTCCCGGTGACCTCGGCCAGGGCCACGATCGCGCCCTTGGGCGCGAGCAGCCGGCCGTTCAGATAACGCTCCCAGGACGTCTTGCTGTAGCCCGTGCGGTCCGAGACCGACGCGACGCTCATGCCGCTGCGGTCCACCACCCGCCTGAGCTGGCTCGTGAACTCCCTGATCTGCGGATCGAGTTCATCCGGCAAGGCCTTCCAACGAGGCATTGCTTCCCTACCTTCCCCCCGGTCGTGCTGGCATTTCCCTCGCGCGTGGTACCTCTGCCGAGTCCCCGTTCCGGCTACCCACATGGATGCCGCCGGTCAGGATCTCAGTTCCCAGGGTGGGGGCGCACGGGAGCGTCAGGGCCACGGGCATGCGCGGTCGCACGCTCACCCGCTCGTGCCCCCAGTCTCCCATCGGCGCCTCCTTCGGCCGAACGGAACCAGTACAACGCGTGGGACATCACGATTGTCCGGGATCGCCATGATTATCATGCCGACTGTGCTCCGGGGGCTCTTCGGGAAGTTTCCAGGGCCATCCGGGGGACGTAGCGGAACGGTCACTTCCGTGCCACAGCGTCCGGAGAGCCGTTGAACAGCCGGTTCGCGGTGCAGGAAGGTTGTTTCCGGCGGCGGCCCGTCCTTTCACGGGGGTGAGGACGGACCGCCGTTCACCGGACGGCACGAGGCAGCGGCGGCGTCAACTGTTGTTGACGGTGAAGTGCAGGGTGTCCTTCAGGAACGGGATCTCCAGCCAGGGTCTGGGCTGCACCATCAGCGCCAGCAGCACGATCGCGAGGCCCAGGCCGCCGTACGTGACGATGTCCGTGAAGCGGGAGCGCACGGCGAGCATGCCGACGTCCGGCACCGCCCAGCGCAGTACCCCGCCCGCCAGCAGCGCCACGCCGATCAGCAGCGTGCCGATCCGGAACAGGTCGAACGCCGTCAGCAGCAGGCCGAGTCCGGCCACGAGCAGCACTGCGAGGATCGGCCACTGCCGTGCGGGTGCGGGAGCATCGCCCGGTGCGGCCCGGCCGCCGCCCTCCGGGCGTGCGGTGTCCCTGGTGAACAGCGGGAAGCGGCGGGTGGCGCGCCGCGGCCGCCCCGCGGCGTCGGGCGCGCTGACGGGGTCGGTGACCGTGGCCTCCTCGACGACGCCCTCGACCGGCTTCCGTTCCTGCCTCCTCTCCTGCTCCTGGGACCCCTGCTCCCGGGTCTGCCCCTGTTCCTGCTCCTGCCCCTGCTCCGGCTCCTGCGTCTCACGGGGGTTCATCCCGGTCCCGCGGGCCTTGGTCTCCGCTTTTCGGGCGTTGTGGTCAGCCGACACTGCGCTCCGCCGCCTCAACCACGTTGACCAGCAGTTGGGCCCGGGTCATCGGGCCGACACCGCCGGGGTTCGGGGAGATCCAGCCGGCCACCTCGGCCACGCCGGGGTGCACGTCACCCACGATCTTGCCCTCGGCGGTGCGGGAGACGCCGACGTCCAAAACGGCCGCGCCGGGCTTGACGTCCTCGGGGCGGACGAGATGGGCGGAGCCGGCGGCGGCGACGATAATGTCCGCGCGCTTGAGATGCGCCGACAGGTCGCGGGTGCCGGTGTGGCACTGGGTCACGGTGGCGTTCTCGCTGCGCCGGGTCAGCAGCAGCGGCATCGGGCGGCCGATGGTCACCCCGCGGCCGACGACCACGACCTCCGCGCCCTTGATCTCCACGCCGTAGCGGCGCAACAGGGTGAGGACGCCGTTGGGGGTGCAGGGCAGGGGGGCCGGCTCGTTCAGGACCAGACGGCCGAGGTTCATCGGGTGGAGGCCGTCGGCGTCCTTGTCCGGGTCCATGAGTTCGAGGATGCGGTTCTCGTCGATGCCCTTGGGCAGCGGCAGCTGGACGATGTACCCGGTGCAGGACGGATCCTCGTTCAGGTCACGGACGACCGCCTCGATCTCCTCCTGCGTGGCCGTTTCGGGCAGCTCCCGCTGGATGGAGGCGATACCGACCTGGGCACAGTCCCGGTGCTTGCCGGCGACGTACTTCTGGCTGCCGGGGTCGTTCCCGACGAGGATCGTGCCGAGGCCGGGCGTGACGCCCTTCTCCTTCAGCGCCGCCACGCGGGCGGTCAGATCGGACTTGATCGCTGCTGCGGTGGCCTTGCCATCGAGAATCTGGGCGGTCATGACCCCATCCTCGCGGATGACCGGGCCCGGGTTCCAATCCGCCCGCATTCCGGGCGCCGCGTACCGGGGTCGTACCCGGGTCGTACCCGGGTCGTACCCGGGTCGTACCCGGGTCGTACCGCGGGCGCGCTCCGGGCAGCCGCGAGGTTCGCGATCCCACACGCCGGCCCCGGTCCACTCCCGCACCGGCCATGTTCCACCCTCATCCAGCCAAGATCAGCAATGTTGCACTTGCACAACACAATCTGTCTGCGGCTGGACAACCGGCAGATCCGTCGAGAACGATGAACGCACAGTGCCGCGGGCAGTACCGGGGGGACGGACCGCATCTGTAGAGCTTCCTCCGAACCGCGCCCCGCGTGTCCCCGCACCTGAAGCGACAACGGAGGAAGAATCACCATGAGTTTCGGCGACCCGAACAACCCCTACGGGCAGCCGCCCCAGCAGCACTCCGGTCAGCCCGGCTACGGCTATCCCCAGCAGCAGTCCTCCGGCTACGGCTATCCCTCACCGCCGCGGTCCTACGGTGGGCCGGGTCCCGTCACGGTCATGCCGGGCAGTGTGAAGGCCGCGCGGGTGATGCTGTTCGTGCTCGGAGGGTTCCAGGTCCTCGGCGGTTTGCTGATGATCGTGGCCAGCGGCCGGCTCGCCGATTTCATCGAGGAGGAGATCTCCTCCGACCCGAACGTCTCCTCGGACCCGAACATCTCGTCGGAGGACCTGAGCACCATCGGCAACGTCAGCGCGGGCATCATGATCGTGTTCGGTGTGATCGCTTTGGCGTTCGCGTTCTGGGCAATCTTCACTGGCGTGAAAATGGCCACGGGGTACGGGGGGGTGCGCGTCTCCGCGATCATCTACGCCTCGGTGGTCACGCTGTTCAGCGTACTCACCCTGATCGGCGCCAACGTCTTCGCGTTGATCAGCCTGTTGCTCGGTGTCCTGATCATCGTGTTCTGTGCCAACCGGAACGGAAGTCAGTGGTTCAACCGGCCCCGGTACTGAGCCGGTTCCGCCGCTGAACCCACCCTCAACTGGGCGGCTTTCGCCGCAGGGCCCGTCCTCCGCCGCACCCGATCCGCGACTGTGCCGGCCGCGTCGGACGCCACTTCCGGCCCATCACGCCCCGGGGCCGTGTCTCACCCATACGGGGGAGACACGGCCCCGGGGCGTCGCCCCGGTCTGACGAGGTAGCCGTCAGGCACGGGGAGACGCACTTTGCACAGCATGATCGTCGTACCTCCGCCGACCCCGGGGGACGCTGGACACCGCAGCACACAACTCCGGCTCGCTCCCGGCGAGAGCCTCGCCTTCGGCCGGGCCGCGCAGCTCAACGACCTCCGCATCGACCACGACGGGGTCTCCCGCAGGGCCGGTGTGTTCACCGCACAGGGCGCCTTCCGGGTGCTGAGCGACCTCAGCCGGGGCCGGACGTACGTCGTCGGGAACCCGGACGGCGCGGGCGAGCACGTCAAGGTGGGACCGGGGCGGCTGGACGCGCCGGTGCCGTTCGAGTTCTCGCGCGTGGTGCTGCCCGCCGCGGGTGACCTGCTCGCCTTCGATGTCTGGGCACCGCGCCACACCTTCCGCAGCGTCGAGCGCCACGGCCTGGCCGGCGCCGCCACTGCCACTGCCACTGCCACTGCCACTGCCCCGGCGTTCACCCTCGACCACACCGAGCGGACTTCGCCGGGACGCCCGCGTGCGCGGCGCCCGGGGAACCGGTGAATCTGCCGGGGATCCGGGTCCGCTCGCACCGCTGGGTAAACAGCTGCTGACCCGAGCCGTTCCTGCGGCGGGTCGTGTCCCTCGGGGGACGCGGCCCGCCCGTGCCCCGGGTGGCCCGACGGCCGCCCGGGGCACGGACATGTGGTGTCGTGTCGCCGGACGGCGTGGCGCTCAGTGGAAGAAATGCCGCGTCCCCGTGAAGTACATCGTCACACCGGCCTTGTTCGCTGCCTCGACGACCTGTTCGTCGCGGACCGAACCGCCCGGCTGGACCACGGCCCTGACGCCGGCCCCGGTGAGGATCTCCAGGCCGTCCGGGAAGGGGAAGAAGGCGTCGGACGCGGCGAAGGAACCGGCCGCGCGTTCGGCGCCCGCCCGCTCCACCGCGAGCTTCGCCGAGTCGACCCGGTTGACCTGGCCCATGCCGACGCCGACCGAGGCACCGTCCTTGGCGAGCAGGATGGCGTTGGACTTCACGGCCCGGCACGCCTTCCACGCGAAGGCCAGCTCGGCCAGCTCCGCCTCGGACAGCGCCTCGCCGCTCGCCAGGGTCCAGTTCGCCGGGTCGTCGCCCTCGGCCTGGAGACGGTCGGTGACCTGGAGGAGGGCGCCGCCGTCGATCGGCTTGACCTCGACCGGGGCAGCGGGGGCCTCGGGGGCGCGCAGCACGCGGATGTTCTTCTTCTTGGTGAGGGCCTCGAGGGCGCCCTCCTCGTAGTCCGGCGCGACGACGACCTCGGTGAAGATCTCGGCGACCTGCTCGGCCATCTCCTTGGACACCGGGCGGTTGACCGCGATCACACCGCCGAACGCGGACAGCGGGTCGCAGGCGTGCGCCTTGCGGTGCGCCTCGGCGACGTCCGCGCCGACCGCGATGCCGCACGGGTTGGCGTGCTTGATGATCGCGACGCACGGCTCGCTGTGGTCGTACGCGGCACGGCGGGCGGCGTCCGTGTCCGTGTAGTTGTTGTACGACATCTCCTTGCCGTGCAGCTGCTCGGCCTCGGCCAGGCCGCCGCCCGCGGCGGAGCCGCCGATGAATGCGGTCGACGTGTAGAGGGCGGCGGGCTGGTGCGGGTTCTCGCCGTAGCGCAGGGTGTGGGCGCGGTCCCAGGTGGCGCCGAGGAAGTCGGGGAAGCGCGACTCGTCCACGGGGGCGTACTCGGAGGCGAACCAGGAGGCGACCGCCACGTCGTACGCGGCGGTGTGCCGGAAGGCCTCGGCGGCGAGCCGCTTGCGGGTGGCGAGGTCGAAGCCGCCGTCCTGCACCGCCGACAGGACGTCGGCGTAGCGGGCGGGGTTGGTCACCACGGCGACCGAGGGGTGGTTCTTCGCCGCGGCGCGCACCATCGACGGTCCGCCGATGTCGATCTGCTCGACGCACTCGTCGGGCGTCGCGCCCGAGGCGACGGTCTCGCGGAACGGGTAGAGGTTCACCACGACCAGGTCGAACGGCTCCACGCCCAGCTCGCCGAGCTGCTGCCGGTGACTGTCGAGGCGCAGGTCGGCGAGGATGCCCGCGTGGACCTTCGGGTGCAGGGTCTTGACGCGGCCGTCCAGGCACTCGGGGAAGCCGGTGAGTTCCTCGACCTTGGTGACGGGGACGCCGGCGGCGGAGATGCGGCCGGCGGTGGACCCGGTGGAGACGAGCTCCACGCCGGCCTCGTGCAGGCCGCGCGCGAGGTCCTCGAGGCCGGTCTTGTCGTAGACGCTGACGAGCGCCCGTCGGATGGCCCGCTTGTTGCTCTCGGCGGTCACTGGATAACTACCTTTCGTCCCTCAATGCGATAGCCGTTGCGGGCGAGCCGCCCCACGACCTCGACGAGCAGCCTTCGCTCGACTTCCTTGATGCGCTCGTGCAGCGCGCTCTCGTCGTCCTCGTCCCGGACCTCCACCACGCCCTGCGCGATGATCGGCCCGGTGTCGACGCCGTTGTCGACGAAGTGGACGGTGCAGCCGGTGACCCTGGCGCCGTACGCGAGCGCGTCCCGTACGCCGTGGGCTCCGGGAAAACTGGGCAGCAGGGCAGGGTGGGTGTTGACGAACCGCCCGCCGAAGCGCGCGAGGAACTCCTTGCCCACGATCTTCATGAACCCGGCGGAGACCACAAGGTCGGGCTCATGGGCGGTGACGGCCTCGGCGAGCGCCGCGTCCCACTCCTGGCGGGTGGCGAAGTCCCCGAGCCGGCATACGAAGGTCGGCAGCCCGGCACGCTCGGCGCGGGCGAGCCCCTCGATGCCCCCACGGTCGGCGCCGACGGCCACGACCTCGGCTCCGTACGCCTCGGCGCCGACGGCGCCGATCTCGTCGAGGAGCGCCTGAAGGTTGGTGCCGGATCCGGAGACCAGCACGACGAGACGCTTGGCGCGCTCGGCCACGGGCTTGGCGGCCACGGTGGGGCCCTTTCTCGGGGAGCGCTGGTGCGGTCGGAGACCAGCACTTTGTACATTCATACGAATGCTTCGTGCCCTCGGATACGGGGAAGTCTACGAAGCGGCCGACCGCCAGCAACGATACCGGCACAGGGGGCGGCCCCCACGGGACGGGGGCGTGGCCGGAAGGTAGCGTCTGGGAAGAGCCGGTTCGGGAACGTCCGGGAACGTCCGGTCACCCGGGAACGCCACCTGCGCACCAGGCGTTCACAGGACAAGGCGCCGAGACCGGAAAGCGGACGGGAACGCTCCAGCTCAGCCGCGCATGTCCAGCCCGTCGAGCAGTAGCCGTAGAAGTAGAAACAGTAATCGAGCATTAGTCGTCACAGTCGTAACTTGATTGACTTGATTAAGGGGAAGACGCTCACTTGATGCCGGACCGCAGCCTGCGATTCCTCACGTTCCCCCAGCCGTCGGTGCAGGGAGGGGAGCGTGGCGCCGTGCTGCTGCGGGAGCGCCCCTCCTCGCCGCCCGGGACGACCCAGGGCGAGGGCAGCGACAGGCGCCGTGGCTCCGAGGAGAACAATCCGTTCGCGCCGCCACCGGAGGGATCTCCCGACCAGCCCTGGCAGCCCCGGCACCCGTCCGACGACGAGGGCGGTGACGGCGGCGGCCAGGGAGACGGCGGCGGCCGCTCCTCCTGGGGCGGGCGGTGGAGCGACCGGCAGCCCGGCCGCTCCTCCGGCGGCTTCGGCGAGCGCCCGCGCGGTCCGGAGGGGCAGGGCGGCGGCGGGGCCGGCGGCCCTCAACGCCCTGGCCCACGCTGGGATCCCACGGATCCGGCCCAGCGCCGGGCGCGTTACTCCCTGCTGTCCGGCATGTGGGCCTTCTTCTTCGCCCTGTTCGGCTGGCCGTACGTCGCGCTGCTGCTGGGTGCGCTCGCCGTGTACTGGGCCGTCAGCGCCCTGCGGGCCAAACCCCGCGCGGCCTCCGACCCCGACTCCCCGGCACCGCCCGAGCAGGCGGGCCGCCCACAGAAGGGCCGCCCGCAGACCACGGCGGCGGTGAGCGGATTGGTCACGGCCTCCCTGGCTCTCATCCTGGTCGCCGTCAGTTTCACGGCACAGGTGGTCTACCAGGATTACTACACATGCACGAGTGACGCCCTCACTCAGCAGTCCAAGGAGTCCTGCAACAAGCTCCTGCCGGACGAGCTCCGGAACCTGCTCGGGACAGCCGACTGACGGCCGGATGACGGCCGACCAGCCGCCGCTCCCCGCCCCCGCTTCCCGAAGCCGCCTCCCGCCCTACTGGGCAGGGGGCGGCTTCGGGGTTTCGGGAGTGGTGGGCAGACCACTCTCAGGGAGGTCACGGCCGAGCCCCCTCGGCCGAGGGGCTCGGCCGGGGACGGGGTCCGCCGGGGACGGGGTCCGCCGGAAGGAAGTCGTAGGGGTCGGCGGCACCCCGGAGCCGTCGGCCGCCGGCCGTCGCGCCGGTGTTCACCCTACGGTGGCCCCCGGCGCGGGCTGCCGATCCTCGGGATCCGTGCCCGCGCGCCCACCCGCACCCCTGCCCACATCTCCTCGTCCGCGCCCGCCGGTGCCCGCTCCGCCCGTTCGCTCCGGGGCGTGCGGCACCGCCAGGCCCGTACCCCCAGGGCCGTCACCGTGGCCACCAGCCCGATCCACACCAGCGTCGCGCCCCCCGTCTGCCACCACACCGGCCCGAACCGGGAGAGCGCGGCGACCCCCATCGGCCCGCCCGCCAACGCGGCGAGCATCGCCAGCAGGGCCGCACACAGCGCCGCCGCCACTCCGGCGACACCGGCCGTCCGGCCCGGTGACCAGACCGCGTCCGGCTCCTGTCCCGACCGCTCGCCTCCGGGCTCCGCCGGGTGCCCGGCCGTCGTGGCGCCCTTCGCGACGTACCACCCCGCCACCGCCCCTGCTGCCAACGGCACCGTCCCGGCGGCCCAGTTCACCGGCGTCCCCGCCCCCGCGTCCGGCACCGCCGCAAGGAGCGGGAACCCGGGCAGCAGCGAGGCCGGTGAGGTGGAGAGCGGTGTCACGGCATGGCCGACGCCGAGGAGGAACCCGGGGCCCAGGGCGTACGACGCCGCCCACACCGCCGCGTTCGGCAGCAGGGTGATGCCGAGCAGCAGCACCGCGACCTGCCCCGACCACCCCTCCGTCAGCCGCAGGAAGGCCATCTGGGTTTCGCCGCCGTGCCACAGCAGTGACACCGTCAGCAGCAGCGCCCCGCCGCCGACGAGCACCGCCGCCCCGGCCGCCGCCGCGCGCGCCGCGACGCCGAGGCGTCCGTCCGGGCCGAGGAGCAGATGGCGTACTCCTCTCGGCAGCAGCGCGCCCACGGTCCGTTCCAGCGGCCCTCGCGGGCAGCCGTACGCCCGCCACACCCCTCCACCCGTGGCCACCATCGCGACCAGCGGCACGCACACCCCGACCGACGCCCACGCCGGCCGCAGCTCACCGCCCGCGGCGTAGAACGCGGCGGGCGTGCCGACGGTCAGGTAGCCGAGGACGACGCCCGCCCAGACCGTCGGGCCCTCGACGAGCGGGGCGTCGCCCGACGAGTCCGACGCGCCCCCGTCGGTGGCGTCGCGGGCCGCCCGGTGCAGCAGCCACACCGGGAGCGCGAGCAGCAGCAACGGCGGGACGCCGAGTGGGGCCGGCACACCGGAGAGCGTGTCGGTGCGGACCAGTTCGGCACCGTGTGCCAGCAGCCACAGCGCCGCCGCAGTGTTCAGCGCACCGTCGGGACCGCTGTCCGGGTACGGCGAGCTGATCCACAGCAGCATCACGAGCATGGCGAACGCGGCGAGTCCGAGCCCCGCCGCGAGGGCACCGCCGAGAAGGGCGGAGCCCAGCCCTGGCGAGCGGTCGCGCATCCGGGTGAGCAGGAGGGCAGGTCTCGTTCGGCGAGCGGTCGTCTGGATCACACCCGCCATGCTCCCAACGACACGCGCTTTACCTGTGTAACAGGCGAAGCGCCGCTGTGTCGCTCAATATACGTCTATGCACTTTTTCGCACGAAGGGGTGTCCTGTGACACGGAGCCCTGC
Source organism: Streptomyces chlorus (assembly GCF_042655885.1). Lineage (NCBI taxonomy): Bacteria > Bacillati > Actinomycetota > Actinomycetes > Kitasatosporales > Streptomycetaceae > Streptomyces > Streptomyces chlorus. Next base: position 426,744 of record NZ_JBHSOA010000009.1, on the reverse strand, counting down.
CACCCCCCTCCCCCCGCCCGAGGAACGCCGACGCCTGCGTGAGTCCCACTCGCTGTCCCAGGCTCAGCTCGCCCGGCGGGTCGGCGTCAGCCGCGAGACGGTGCATGCGTGGGAGTCCGGCCGCACCGCACCGCGCGGCCGGAAGGGGGAGGCGTACGCGAAGCTGCTGACCGCCACCACCCCGACGAAACCCGAGCCCACCGGGCAGCCGGGATCCCCGGAGCCCTCCGACCGCACCGAGACCTCCGAGCCCTCCGAACTCATCAAGTCGGCCAAGCCCTCGGTGCGCTCTGACGGACGGAGCCGCCTGCGGCCGCACGCCCGGTCCGTCCGGTCCGCCCAGGAGGAGGCTGCCGATCCCACCACCCTGACGCCCACTCAGACGTTCGATGCCCTGTACGTCTTCTGCGCCCCCACGCTCGTACGACAGGCGTATCTACTGTCCGGCCGTCGCGACCTGGCGCGTGAATCGGTCGAGCGGGCCTTCCAACTGGCCTGGGAACGCTGGCCCGAGGTGGCCCGCGACCGCGACCCGGCCGGCTGGGTGCGCGCGGCGGCGTACGAGTGGGCGCTCGCCCCGTGGCACCGGTTCCGACCTCGCTACTGGCGCCCGGAACCACCACCCTCGCAGCCCTCCGACCGCGCGCTGCTGGACGCCTTGCTGCACCTGCCGCCGCCGTACCGCCGCACGGTCGTGCTCTACGACGGTGTCGGCATCGACCTGCCGGAGACCGCGGCGGAGACGGAGGCGAGCACGCCCGCGGCCGCGAGTCGCCTGCTGCACGCACACGAGATCCTCGCGGCCCGGCTGCCGGAACTGTCGGATCCGCTCGTACTGCACCAACGGCTGGCCGAACTGGCCTCCGCCGAACACCTCCGGTCGGCCGAACCGCCAAAGGTGCGCGACGGCAGCGAGCGCAGGGCCCGCTTCTGGACCCGGGCCGCCATCGCCTTCACGCTCACCCTGATCGGCGCCACCGCGCTCACCCTGCACACGGCTCCCACCCACTACGACCCGCCGGTGCCGCCCGGCGAGACGGTCCAGGGGGTGCCGTCGCGCGTGGCGCCGGGGCGGCCCCTCTCGGACAAGGAGCGGAAGCTGCGCACCAAGCTCCGCAAGGAACTGCTGCACGGCCCGGAGCGGCTGGCACCGCAGTCATGGTGACGGGCTCGGGTCCGGAACCGGAACCTGAACCGGGTCCAGAACAACGGATGGGCCCGTCTCCCCAGGGGGGACAGGCCCATCCGTTGTTCTGCGGCCGATCAGCCTGCGAGAATCTCGCGCGCCAGCTTGGCCGTCTCGGTCGGCGTCTTGCCGACCTTGACGCCCGCGGCCTCAAGGGCCTCCTGCTTCGCCTGGGCGGTACCGGACGAACCGGAGACGATGGCGCCGGCGTGGCCCATGGTCTTGCCCTCGGGCGCGGTGAAGCCCGCGACGTAGCCGACGACCGGCTTCTTCACGTTCTCCTTGATGTACGCCGCCGCCCGCTCCTCGGCGTCGCCGCCGATCTCACCGATCATCACGATCAGGTCGGTGTCGGGGTCGGCCTCGAACGCGGCCAGCGCGTCGATGTGGGTCGTGCCGATGACCGGGTCGCCACCGATGCCGACGGCCGAGGAGAAGCCGATGTCCCGCAGCTCGTACATCATCTGGTACGTCAGCGTGCCGGACTTCGAGACCAGGCCGATGCGGCCCGGCTTCGTGATGTCGCCCGGGATGATGCCGGCGTTCGACTGGCCCGGGGTGATCAGACCGGGGCAGTTCGGGCCGATGATCCGGGTCTTGTTGCCCTGCGACACGGCGTACGCGTAGAACGCGGCCGAGTCGTGGACCGCGATGCCCTCGGTGATGACGACCGCGAGCGGGATTTCGGCGTCGATCGCCTCGACGACGGCGGACTTCGCGAACGCCGGCGGTACGAAGAGGACGGATACGTTCGCACCGGTCTTCTCGATCGCCTCGGCGACCGTACCGAAGACCGGGATCTCGTTGCCGTCGATGTCGACGGAGGTGCCCGCCTTGCGCGGGTTCACACCGCCGACGATGTTCGTGCCGTCGGCCAGCATGAGCTTGGTGTGCTTCATGCCGGTGGCGCCGGTCATGCCCTGGACAATGACCTTGGAGTCTTTGTTGAGGAAAATAGCCATGGCTGTTTAGTCCCTCGTCCCTTACTTCGCAGCCGCGAGCTCGGCGGCCTTGTCGGCCGCGCCGTCCATGGTGTCCACACGCTGCACGAGCGGGTGGTTGGCGTCGGAGAGGATCCTGCGGCCCAGTTCGGCGTTGTTGCCGTCCAGACGCACGACCAGCGGCTTGGTGACTTCCTCACCCCTGTCCGCGAGCAGCTGCAGCGCCTGCACGATGCCGTTGGCGACCTCGTCGCAGGCGGTGATGCCACCGAAGACGTTGACGAACACGGACTTGACGTCCGGGTCGCCGAGAATGATCTCCAGGCCGTTCGCCATGACGGCGGCGGAGGCGCCACCGCCGATGTCGAGGAAGTTGGCGGGCTTCACGCCGCCGTGCGCCTCACCGGCGTAGGCGACGACGTCCAGGGTGCTCATCACGAGCCCCGCGCCGTTGCCGATGATGCCGACCTCGCCGTCGAGCTTGACGTAGTTGAGGTTCTTCTCCTTGGCGGCGGCCTCCAGCGGGTTGGCCGCGGCCTTGTCGTGGAGCGCCTCGAAGTCGGGGTGACGGAACTCGGCGTTGTCGTCGAGGGTCACCTTGCCGTCGAGGGCGAGGACGTCACCGGAGATGACCTTGGCCAGCGGGTTGACCTCGACGAGGAGCGCGTCCTCGGCGATGAAGGTCTTCCACAGCGTGACGAGGACGTTGGCGACCTTGTCGGCCACCTCGGCCGGGAACTTCGCGGCCTCGACGATCTCGCGCGCCTTCTCGGGGGTCACGCCCTCGTTGGCGTCGATCGGCGTCTTGGCGACGGCCTCCGGACGGGTGGCTGCCACCTCCTCGATGTCCATGCCGCCCTCGACGGACGCGATGGAGAGGAAGGTGCGGTTGGCACGGTCGAGGAGGAAGGAGACGTAGTACTCCTCGACGATCTCCGGAGCGGTCTCGGCGATCATCACCTTGTGGACCGTGTGGCCCTTGATGTCCATGCCGAGAATGTCCGTCGCGCGGGCGACGGCCTCGTCCGGGGTTGCTGCCAGCTTCACGCCACCGGCCTTGCCGCGGCCACCGACCTTCACCTGCGCCTTGACGACGGACTTGCCGCCGAAACGCTCGGTGATCTCGCGCGCCGCCTCAGGCGTGTCGATGACTTCACCGGCCAGCCCCGGTACATCATGCTTGGCGAAGAGGTCCCTCGCCTGGTACTCGAACAGGTCCACGCGCTTCCGTCCCTATCAGTGATCTCGCGGTTCGTTGATGCGTGGGCGTGCCGCGAAGGGCAACGTGACGACGTCCGCTGTGTCACAAGGGGAGCGCACACGGTGACCGAGCGCGCGGCATGTCCACCTCGCAGGCTATAGCCGGTTGCGAGGCGTCTCGAAATCCCGGGGTCACACCTGAGCGGTGATACCTGTCACATGATGCCCGGATTGGTGACACAGAGTGCCACCTGTGAGTGGCCTCACCGGGCTGGGGTTGACCCGGTGAGGCCCTCCGCGCACCCGAAGAGGCAGGGATGTTCCTACTCTCCGGGGTGCGGGATGACCGATCCCACCCCCATGGGGGCCGGTCATCCCCTCCACTGGTTTACGGCCGGACAAGCCGATGGTGTTCGGCCGTCCATGCCCGGATGCCCCCTGGAGTTTTCATTACTCGCGAGTCAGATTTCGTACGCGCAGGGCGGAACGCGTCGCACGGCGTGCGGCACGGGTGTGCGACACGAGGTGTGCGGGACGGCACGTACGGGACGTCGCGGTGTTCTTGGCGTACATGCCGTACATGCCGTACGCGGCGCGCAGGGCATGCAGGACGTACGGATGGCGCGGGCGGAATCCGACTGCGGGAGGCCGGGGAGGGCTGGGGTGGACTGGGCCCGAGTGGCTCAGGCGTCGGTGACCGGACCGGGCGGGGAGGTCCAGGGCTCGGATGGCCGCACGCAGAGGGGGCCTGGTCGACCCGGCAGGCGGGCCCACGACACCGTGAGGGGTCCCGGACAGACATGGCCGGCCGAGGGAGCGCGGCCCGCCCGTTGTGGGCGGGGACGACGGGGACGTCCCGGTACCGGTGCCGCGTCTCGGTTTCATCGGCCTGTGTGGTGGTGCCGGGGCCGAGCAGGAGGCAGGGGTGGTGACTCACGGTGATGACTTGGGCATCCCTGTGACGCGGGGTGCCGTGGTCGGCGGCGGTGCGGTTGCCCCCTCGTGCCGTCCGGGTTCCCGCCGGGGGGCGTGGGGGTCGGGGGTCGGGTCGGTGTGCGGCGCAGGGTGCGCCGTGCCGCCTCTTCTCCCTCCTCGTTCCCCCATGCCTCCTCACACCGGGTCCGGTACCGGCAGCGGCCTTTTCTCGATCGCCGCGGCCATCACCTCCGGGAACAGGTCGGGCGTACAGGCGAACGCCGGCGCGCCCAGTGCGGCAAGTGCGGCCGCATGCTCCCGGTCGTAGGCGGGCGCCCCCTCGTCGGACAGCGCCAGCAGCGTCACGAACTGCACCCCGGACGCCTTCATCGCCGCGACCCGCTTGAGCATCTCGTCGCGGATGCCCCCTTCGTAAAGGTCGCTGATGAGGACGACCACCGTCTCCGCCGGCCGGGTGATCTGCGACTGGCAGTACGCCAGCGCCCGGTTGATGTCCGTACCGCCGCCGAGCTGGGTCCCGAAGATCACGTCGACGGGGTCGTCGAGCTGGTCCGTGAGGTCGACGACCGCCGTGTCGAACACGACGAGCCGCGTGTCGATCGACCGCATGGACGCGAGGACCGCCCCGAACACCGACGCGTAGACGACGGAGGCCGCCATCGACCCGGACTGGTCGACGCAGAGGACGACCTCCTTCTTCACCGACCGCGCGACACGCCCGTAGCCGATGAGCCGCTCGGGCACGACCGTCCGGTACTCGGGAAGGTAGTGCTTGAGGTTGGCCGCGATGGTGCGGTTCCAGTCGATGTCGTGGTGACGGGGCCGGTTGACGCGGGCGCTCCGGTCGAGGGCGCCGGTGAGGGTGGCCCGGGCGCGGGTGGCGAGCCGCTTCTCCAGTTCGTCGACGACCTTGCGGACGACGGCCCGTGCGGTCTCCTTCGTCGTCTCCGGCATCGCCTTGTTGAGCGACATCAGGGTGCCCACGAGGTGGACGTCGGCCTCGACCGCCTCCAGCATCTCCGGTTCCAGGAGGAGGGTGGCGAGCCCCAACCGGTCGATGGCGTCGCGCTGCATGATCTGGACGACGGAGGACGGGAAGTAGGTCCGAATGTCCCCGAGCCAGCGCGCCACCGACGGCGCGGACGCCCCCAGCCCCGCCGAACGCTCCTGCCCTGCCTGCGGCTTGCTTCCCTTCCGCGACCCGTCCTCCTTTCCGTAGAGCGCGGTGAGCGCTCCGTCCATGGCGGCGTCCTGCCCGGCCAGACTGCATCCGATGCCGTCCGCCACGCCCCCGCCCAGCACCAGCCGCCACCGCCGCAGCCGCTCCTGCTCCACGTCCGTCACCGCAGTCGGCATGTGTCCCCCTTCGTGCTGTGATCCTTCGTGCCGTCGTCCTTCGTACCGCGGTCTTCGTCCTGTGCTCGTGTGTCCTGTGCTCGTGTGTCCTCTGCGCGTGGGCCCTGTGCGCGTGGGCCCTGTGGCGGTGCGCCTTGTTGCCGTACGTCGGTCATCGCGCCGCCCCGACCAGACCGGCGCGCGCGTCCCCGCCGCCTTCACCGCCCCGGGTGTCCTCGTCCAGGCCGAGCAGCAGCCGCACCACGGGCAGGACCGCGTCCGCACGACCGGAGTCGAGGCCGGACGCGAACCCGGGCGCCCCGAAACCGGTGGCCGCCGAGCCGCTCGGCGCCCCCGGTCCGCGCCGGACCAGCTCACCCAGCGTGCGCCGGACCCCGGACTCGTACGCCGAGAACGTCCGCCGCAGCAGCGGCAGTACGTCCGTGAACGCCTCCGCCGGCACACCCGTCAGCCACGCGTCGACCAGTCCGAGGAGCCGCTCGTCGTGGACGAGGAGCAGGCCGCCGCCCGAGCCTCCGCCGACGAAGCCCTCGATCCACGCCGCCGCGTCAGCCGGTGCCGTACCCGGCGACGCCAGCATCAGCCCCATCTGCCGGGCCGCCTCGTCCTGCGCCAGCTCCCCGTCGTCCAGCAGCAGGCGAACGGACCGCCCCCGTATCACCCCGTGCACGGTGTCCCGCGTCGCCAGCGTGCGCAGCACCGACGCCCAGCGGGCACGCAGATCCCCGTGGCCCGGTGCGGGCGCGTCGCCGAGGAGGCCGACCGCCCCGTGCACCGCGTCGAGATGGCGCCGCATCTCGTCGGCGGCGTCCGCGTCCAGTCCGGCACACGCCGGTGGCAGGCCGACCAGGATCCGCTCCGCCAGCCCGGCGGCGACCTCCGCGAGCGCCGCGGTGCCGGTGCCGCGCACATCGCCGTAGCGCAGCGAGCGGACCAGGGCCGGCAGGGCCTGGGCAAGATGGCCGACGTCCGAGTCGAGGGCCGCGCGGTCGGCGAGTATCCGCATCACCGTCGGCAGAGCGTCGGGCAGTGCGGCCAGGAGGCAGCGCTCGGCGAGCCCGGTGACGTCGGCCAGGCCCTGTGTGGCGACGGCGTCCGCCTCGGCCTTGGCGGTCGCGGCGGCGCGTACGGTCGTCCCCCATATCCCGGCCTCGGCGACCCGCACGGACAGTTCCGGTTCCCAGTGCAGCCGCCAGGTCTCCCGGAAGGTACCCGTGCTCCCGTACGAGGCCGTCGGCTCTCCCCAGTTCACGGCGAGCAGCCGCAGTCGGTGCAGCAGTCTGCTGCGCTCCCCGTCGGTCTCCTTGCGCAGGTCGAGTTCCAGCTCGCGCTCCGCGGCCTCGGGCTTCAGCCGCAGCCTGCGCTGGGTCCGCGTGAGATTCCGCTGGAGGGGCACCGCGGGCACCGCCGCCGGCACCTCCCCGAGCACGTCACCGACGATCAGCTGGTCGTGCACCAGTGCCAGCGGCACGTCGGATCCCTCGCACATCACCGCCCGTACCGCGTCGGTCGTCTCGCCCAGTCCGGGCAGGGGCCGGCCGCGCATCGCGGCGAGCGTGTCCGCCAGCCGTACCGCCTCGATGACATGGGCGGAGGACACGATCCGGTCCTCGGCCCGCAGCAGCCCCGCCACCTTGGTCATCCACCGCTCGACGGGCCGGTCCACCGCGCCGAACAGATGCCCGTACCAGCCGGGCGAGTCGATGCCCGCGCCGTATCCGCTGAAGCGGGACAGCCTGCGGTTCGTCCACGGCACCCAGGTCATGTCCGCCTTGACCTTCGGCAGCCCTTTCAGCAGTGCCCGGTCGGCGGCGACGGTGGCCCTTCGCCGCAACGCGGGCACATGCCAGGCACCGCAGACGACGGCCACGCCGCCCCCGAACTCGCGCTGCGCCGCCCGGATCTGGAGCCGCATGTACGCCTCGCGCACAAGGTCCTGTCCCGGCGCCACGGGAGAACCCGAGGCGGAATCCGGGTCCCGGTCGTGTCCCCCGCTCCCGTGTCCCTCCCGCAGCGCCGTCATGGCCTCCTCCAGGGCAGTGAACGGTGCGAGCGCGTCGCCCGTCCCGCCCACGCACCGGTGCTCGACGACGTCCTCCCACCACCGCTCGGCGTCGTCGTACCCGGCGGCCTCGGCCAGCACCCCGAGCGGATCGATCCGCGCCTCGCCGCCCGCCCCGGCACCGGTCGCCCGCTCCCCCTCATCCCCCTCGCCTGCCGTGCCTTCCTTGTCCGCCTCGTCCGTCTCGTCCGCCTCCTCATCCCTGCCCCAGGCCAGGCTGTGGGTGGCCGGCAGGTCGATGAAGCGGGCCGGGGCGCCGTGCTCGAGCGCCCAGCGGATCGCGACCCACTCGGGGGAGAACTCGGCGAGCGGCCAGAACGCCGAGCGGCCGGGCTCGTCCACGGCATGGGCGAGCAGGGCGACCGGCGGACGCATGTCCTCGTCCGCGGCAAGCGGAATCAGATCGTTCGCCTCGGACGGGCCCTCGATCAGGACGACCTCCGGCCTGGTCTCCTCCAACGCGGCCCGCACCGCCCGCGCCGACCCCGGCCCGTGGTGCCGCACACCGAGCAGCAGCAGCCCCGCTCCCCGGCCGCCACCGGGCCGGTCCACGTCGCTCATGGCGCCCATGCCGTCCCCGTCCCCCTCGAAGCCTCGCCGGGCGGGCACGCCGGCTCCCGACGTGTCCTCCCCCTGCCGTTCACGCGCCGGCCTCCCGGCAGGCCCGGTAGAAGTCCGTCCAGCCGTCGCGCTCGCGGACGACGGTCTCCATGTACTCCTGCCAGATGACGCGGTCCGCCGCCGGGTCGCGGACGACCGCGCCGTGTATGCCTGCCGCGACGTCCCCGGCCCGCAGCACGCCGTCGCCGAAGTGGGCTGCCAGCGCCAGCCCGTTGGTGACGACGGAGATCGCCTCGGCGGTCGACAGCGTGCCGCTGGGCGACTTCAGCTTCGTCCGGCCGTCAGTGGTGACCCCGTCGCGCAGCTCGCGGAAGACGGTGACGACCCGGCGGATCTCGTCGATGCCGTCGGGCGCGGCCGGCAGGTCGAGGGAGCGGCCGATCTGGTCCACGCGGCGCGAGACGATGCCGACCTCCGCCTCGGGGGTCTCCGGCAGTGGCAGCACCACGGTGTTGAAACGGCGGCGCAGGGCGCTGGACAGGTCGTTGACCCCGCGGTCGCGGTCGTTGGCGGTGGCGATCAGGTTGAAGCCGCGGACCGCCTGCACCTCCTGGCCCAGTTCGGGAATCGGCAGTGTCTTCTCCGACAGGATCGTGATGAGCGTGTCCTGGACATCGGCCGGGATACGGGTCAGTTCCTCGACGCGGACCGTCATCCCGTCCGCCATCGCGCGCATGACGGGGCTGGGCACAAGAGCGTCGCGGCTGGGCCCGTGGGCGAGCAGCCGGGCGTAGTTCCAGCCGTAGCGGATGGCCTCCTCCGGGGTTCCGGCGGTGCCCTGGACCAACAGAGTGGAGTCGCCGCTGACCGCGGCGGCGAGGTGCTCGGACACCCAGGTCTTCGCGGTGCCGGGCACTCCGAGCAGGAGCAGCGCGCGATCGGTGGCCAGGGTGGTGACGGCGACCTCGACGATGCGGCGCGGGCCCACGTACTTGGGTGTGATCACTGTGCCGTCCGCCAGCGTGCCGCCGAGCAGATAGGTCGCGACGGCCCACGGGGACAGCTTCCACCGGGCGGGCCGCGGACGGTCGTCCTGCTCGGCCAGTGCGGCGAGTTCGGCGGCGAAGGCGTCCTCGGCATGCGCCCGCAGGATCTCGGCCGCGGCCGCGGGCACGGAGCCGTTCCGACGCGGGTCGACGGATGTCGGTTCAACGGAGACAGTCATGGCGGAGTCCCCCTCCAGCTCAGCCGGTTCGGATCTGGTGACCACCCTGCACCACGCCACTGACAATCACTGTGACCTGGGCGAACGCAATCGCTGGGCCGATTGTCAGTGGGGGGATCTACCTTCGATGACATGACTTTGCAGGGGGTGCGCCGGACCGCGGACCAGGTGCTGGCCTTGGCGCCCGACACCGCGTCGCGCAAGGCGGGAAGCAGACTCGGCGCAGCCGGCCCGTGGTCCGGAGCCGGCAGTTCGGGCGAGGGTGCGTTGTGGGGGCTGTGCAAGGGCAGCGGCAGCAAGCCGTACCGGACGGTGGTCGACCTCGCGGACGTCTCCGGGCCCGCGTACAAGTGCAGTTGCCCGAGCCGTAAGTTCCCGTGCAAGCACGCGCTCGGTCTGCTGCTGCTCTGGGCGGGCGACGAAGGGGCGGTGCCGCAGGCGGAGGTGCCGGAGTGGGCCGGTCAGTGGATCGAGGGCAGGCGCGGGCGCGCAGAGCAGAAGAAGGCCACGGCCTCCCCATCGGGTTCCTCGTCCGGGCCCGCCGATCCGGAGGCGGCCCGGCGCAGGGCGGAGCGGCGCGCCGAGCGGGTCACGGCGGGTGCGTCGGAGCTGGAGCAGCGGCTGGCGGACCTGCTCCGCGGCGGGCTGGCCGGGGCGGAGCAGTCCGGGTACGGCCTGTGGGAGGAGACGGCGGCCCGGATGGTCGACGCCCAGGCGCAGGGACTGGCCACCAGGGTGCGCGAGGTGGGGGCGGTCCCGGGCACGGGTCCGGGCTGGCCGGCCCGGCTGCTGGAGGAGTGCGCGCTGCTCCACCTCCTCGATCAGGGCTGGCTGCGTCGCGAGCGGCTGCCGGAGGCCCTGGCCGCGACGGTCCGCTCCCGCATCGGCCTGCCGGCCTCGGCGGACGGTCCGCCGGTGCGCGACCGCTGGCTGGTCCTCGCCCAGTACGACACGGCGGACGCGCGTCTGACGACCCGCCGGATCTGGCTGTACGGCACACAGTCGCGGCACACCTCACTGCTCCTCTCCTACGGCGCCGCGGGGCGTGCCCCCGAACCGGCGCTGCCCGTGGGGCTGGCCCTGGACGCGGAGCTGTCCGCCTATCCGGGCGCGGGGCAGGCGCGGGCGGCACTGGGCGAGCAGTTCGCGCCGCCCGCCCCCACAACCGAACGGCCACCCGGGACGACGACGACCCTGGCCACCGCCCGGTACGGCGACGCGCTGCGCGACGATCCCTGGCTGGATTCGGTGCCGGTGACCCTGGGCCGGGTGATACCGGTCCCGGACGGCGACTCCTGGCAGCTCGCGGACGCGGACGAGGACACGGCTTTGCCGCTCACCCCGGCCGCGCGTTCCCGTCCCGGCCTGTGGCGTCTCGTCGCTCTCTCGGGCGGCGCACCGGTCAAGGTCTTCGGCGAGTGCGGTCACCGGGGATTCACCCCGCTGTCGGCCTGGCCGGAGGGGCCCGGAGAGGTGGTGCCGCTGTGCTGAGCCGCCTCTCCATGCCTTTCCCCGGCCGTTCCCCGGGCATCGCCGCGGACCCGGTGCGCGAGACCTCTCGGCCGCTCGCGGACACCCGCCGGAAAGGAAACTCTTGAACAGGACCGTCACCGCCGCGGCACCGTCCGGCCCGCACGCCACCGCCCCCTCCGGCCCGGCCTCGCCCACCGCGGGCTCGACGGACACCTCGGACGTATCGAGCTCGGCGGCCTCGTCGGGCTCGTCTCTCCCGGACGTCTGGGAGGACCTCGTGACCACCGCACTGCTGGGGACGGATCGCCGCACTCCGGCGGGCTCCGCCTCCGGTGCGAACGCCCCGGCGGCCCTGCTGGACGCAGCGGCCGTGGCGACCGTACGGCGCCGGGCCGGGCTGCGCCCTGCCAGGGCGGCCGAGCGTCCGCGGCCGGCGCCCGAGGACCCGCGCCCCCAGCTGCCGCCCGCCGCCGCCCGCCGGCTGACGATGCTGCTCACCGACCGCTCCGGCGCCTCCGGCGGTGGCCGCCGGGGCGCGGCACCGGATCTGCTGGAACTGCTGCCCCAGTGGCTCGCGGCAGCGAACGCCCACGGTTTCGCGGCGCCCCCGCCGGCGCTGCCCGCGCTGCTCGACGCCGCGCGGGGGCGTACGGATCTACGGCCGGCGGCCCTGCGGCTCGCGGGGCCGCGAGGCCTGTGGCTGGCCCGCCTCAACCCGGACTGGCGGTTCGCCCTGCGCTCGGCGCCGGGCGGGGGCACGTCGCTTCCGGGGCCCGGGAAGACGGAGAGAGTCCTGCGGCTCTGGCAGGAGGGTCTCTTCGCGGAGCGGGTCGCCGTGCTCTCCTCACTGCGCTCCCGCGAGCCCGCCGCCGCGCGCGAACTGCTCGCGACGACCTGGGCGACGGAGCGGGCCGAGGACCGGCTGATGTTCCTCGACTCGCTGCGCACCCGCCTCGGCCCGGCCGACGAGCCGTTCCTGGAGCAGTCGCTCGCCGACCGCAGCCGCAATGTACGGGCGACGGCCGCCGAGTTGCTGTCGGCGCTGCCCGGCTCGGCCCTCGCGCAACGTATGGCGGTCCGGGCCGGGGCATGCGTGGCCGTGGACCACATGCGGGACGCGCCCATGCTCACGGTCGAGGCGCCGCACGAGTGCGACGCGGGCATGGAGCGGGACGGTGTGGTGGCCAAGGCTCCCGCGGGCCGGGGTGAACGGTCGTGGTGGCTGGGGCAGCTGGTGGAGGCAGCGCCCCTGGGTACGTGGTCGCGCCGGCTCGGCGGGCGTACGCCGCAGCAGATCGTGGCCCTGCCGGTCGGGGACGACTGGCAAAGCGAGCTGCACGCGGCCTGGTGCCGCGCGGCGGTGCGCCAGCGGGACGCCGAGTGGGCACAGGCACTGCTCGGCGAGCCCTCCGCCGCGGAGGCGGGCGGCCCGGGGGCGGTGTCCCTGGCCGAGCGCGCCAAGCTGCTCGGCACTCTGGCTGCCGCCGAACGGGCTGAGTGGGTGGCCGGATTCATCGAGACACACGGACTGCCGGACGCGTTCCAACTACTCGGCGTGTGTGCGGTGCCGTGGGCGCCGCCGCTCGGGCGGGCCGTGGTGGACGCGCTCAACATCGCACGGGACGCGGGGAGTTACCCCTGGAGTTTCAGCGGGGTCATGGGGCTGGCCGAGCGCTGCCTCGATCCCCTGGAGGCGAGCCACCTCGACGCGCTCCTGGCCGTACCGGACGAGCCGGAGGATGCCTCACCGGGTGCCGGTGGCTACTGGTCGGAGGCGTTCCAGCGACTGGTCACCACCCTGCGCCTGCGCGCTGCGATGCTGGCGGAACTGAACCCGGCCGCCCAGCCCTGACACGCTCCCCCGTCACCACCCGCCGAACCCGGACCGCGCACCCATCACAGGGCGGAGCCCGGGGGCCGACAGCAACGCGCCGAGGCGCGGTGCCAGGCCCCACGAGCCCGGCCCGATCCGGACGACAGGTCCTACGCCTCCGCGGGGTGGCGTACGGTCGCGCGGACCCAGTCCACGATCGACGCGGTCGTCGCCCCCGGGGTGAAGATCGCCGCGACGCCCTTCTCCTTCAGCGGTGCGATGTCCGCCTCGGGGATGATCCCGCCGCCGAAGACCAGGATGTCCGCCGCGTCCCGCTCCTTGAGCAGGTCGATCACCGCCGCGAAGAGCGTGTTGTGCGCACCGGAGAGGATGGACAGGCCGATCGCGTCGGCGTCCTCCTGGATCGCGGTGTCGACGACCTGCTCGGGGGTCTGGTGAAGCCCGGTGTAGATGACTTCCATACCGGCGTCGCGCAGGGCGCGCGCGATCACCTTGGCCCCGCGATCGTGGCCGTCGAGCCCCGGTTTGGCCACCACCACGCGGATCGGACCGGCTGCCACACCCATCACTGCCTCCATGAAGCGACTACATCCATCCGTACCGACACATACCGCACACATCAGTCGTCCGGTACCCCTCACGAGTACCGCACACTCCGCCGCCCACTGGACCGACTGCGCCACCGCGGTACGGGCATCCCCGCCCGAACCGGCCGGGGAAGTGAACGAACGTTATCGCCAGCATCCCGCAACCGGCGGTTTCACGGTGCGGACCGAGGGGGAAATCACACAGAGGGACACGTTCGCTGCGCACCGTTCCGGGGCTTCGGGATCCGAACCTCGCGCCCATGCACCACACGGGCATCAGTGGGAACATGCGCATAAGGGATTTCGCGACGAGGCCGCCGTACACCGCGGCCGCACCAAGCGCCTGCCGCGCGCGACGTCGACCGCTTTCGTCGCGATGCCCCATGAGGGCACACGGGGACAGAGCTGTCCTTCCGCGTGCCGACAGGAGGTCGGCCATGAAGGTCACGGAGGCAGCGCTCCCCTTTCTGCCGCTCTGCCGGCGCCTGGCGCCGAACCGGCCGGCGGTTCTCTCCACCGCCCTGCTGAAAGCCACAGCCCTGGAGCTCGCGATCCTCGCGGGCCACGCCCTCCTCTATCCCGTCGGCATGGCTCAGGAGCGGCGGGACACGATCCCCGAGCTCCCCGCACCGGACGGCACCGCGAAGCTGCCGACGGAGGCCCGGCCCCCCGTCGTCCTGCTGCACGGATTCATCGACAACCGCTCGGTGTTCCTCCTGCTGCGCCGCAGCCTCGCCCAGCACGGCCGGCAGCGGGTCGAGTCGCTCAACTACTCTCCGCTGACGTGTGACATACGCGTCGCGGCCGAGCTGTTGGGCCGGCACATCGAGGAAGTGTGCGAGCGCACCGGCAGCAGCCGGGTCGATGTCGTCGGGCACAGCCTCGGAGGGCTGATCGGGCGGTACTACGTGCAGCGCCTGGGCGGTGACAGCCGCGTACGGACCCTGGTCACGCTGGGCACCCCGCATTCCGGCACCCGCGTCGCGCCGCTGGCCAACGCGCACCCGATCGTGCGCCAGATGCGTCCCGGCTCACCGGTGCTCGACGAGCTCGCCCGCCCTGCGTACGGCTGCCGCACGCACTTCGTCGCCTTCTGGAGCGACCTCGACCACATCATGGACCCGCTGGAAGCGGCTCGTGTCGAGCACCCGGACCTCATCGCGCAGAACGTGCGGGTGAGCGGCGTCGGCCACCTCGCCCTGCCCGTGCACCCCGCTGTGGCCTCCGGTATACGGCAGGCACTGGACACGGCGCACCCCGGGGAACCGACCGCCGGCCACGCGCGGACGGCCTGACGGTGGCCTGACCTCACCCCTCGCCCCCGCCCGACACGCCCGGATCTCCACTCTTGGCAACCACGGCGACATCACGTGTCCACCCGAACAACGACAGCCCCGCCCGGCCGACTTGAGTACGTGGACCCCAACAAATCTCGAACAAGTTTCGAACACAAAGCCAAGACCGCGCCTGCCCGCCGCCAAAACACGACCGAATGCCCGTTTCCTGCGCGCGTGAAACCTGCGAAAGATTGTCGCGCCCGCATACCGCCGGGTACAGTCGCCGCACTGCTCTGGCAGCCCCTGTTGTCGAGGCGAAAGAGAAGTTGGTGAACGACCGTCACCCGTCGGGGACCATGGCCCCGGCCCCGGCTTCCGACGCCTCGTCGGCGCACTACGCGTCGTACGGCACCCCGGAAGCCCAGTACGGCGACTTCACCATGTACGGCGGCTACGACGCAGGCGGTTTCGCCCCCGCGGGCCCGGAAACCGGCGGCCACGCCACCACGGCCTTCTCCGCCGACCCCCTCTTCGCCGGCCTCCCCGGCAACGGCCACGACCAGGGGTCGTACGCCACCGGAAACGCCACCGGAAACGCCACCGGAACGTGGTCCACCGCAGGCCACGACACCGCGCACTACGACGCGTACGCGACCCAGCAGCAGGTCGGCTACGACACCGGCTGCTACGACGCGACCGCCTGGACCACTGGGCAGCAGCAGGCACCGGAGGTGCCGCAGCAGGCCACGGCACCCGACACGAGCGGCCAGTGGGACTCCGGCGCGTGGCTCCGGCCCGACCAGGCCCAGAGCGCCGCCGATCCAACCCAGCAGTGGTACTGGGGCACCCAGACCTTCGACACCGGCGCCTACGACGCCACGCAGTGGAACTCCGACGGCAGCGCGGCAGCGCCGGCCCCCGGCGTCTACGCGGACCCCTACGAACACCAGGCCGTGCCCTTCGACCAGCAGGCCACGGCCACGTTCGAACAGCACCCCGATCTGCAGGCGTCCGCCGTCTCCACCGCCCCGGGCCTCGATCCGCAGGCTCCTGATTCCTCCACCTTCGATCCCCAGGCTCCCGCGCAGGAATCCGGTGAATCGAGCCGTGACTCCTACGAGCACGAGTCCTACGGGCAGGAGTCCTACGGGCAGGAGTCGCACGAGCAGGGCTCCTACGAGAACGTCCACGACGATCCGTACAGGCCCGCTCAGGACTCCTCGGGCGACACCGGTGAGCTGCCCGCGGTGGCCCCTCTCCTCGACGAGCAGGAGGAGTCGGCCCCAGTCCTCGTCCCCTCGCCGCGCACGGCGTCGCGTGGCGGGTCCCGTTCCCGCCGCCGTACGCCCGCCAAGCGCTCCGCGCTGCTGACGGTGGCCGTGCCCTCGGCGTGCGTCATGGGTGTCGCCGGTATCGCGGCGGCCTCGGTCGGCGATCTCGCGGAGGAAGGCGGCGGTCAGGAGACCAGGACGACCGCCGCGGACACGCAGCCGGTACAGCCCGCCGTGGCCAACAACCAGCTCGACACCCAGCTCGAGAGCCTTTCCGCCGGGGCGGACGACTTCGCCGACCGGGCCAGCCGTACCCAGGAACGCATCGACCTGAAGGAACAGCAGGCGGCCGACCGCAGGGTGGCGGTCGAGGAGGCGGCCCGCCAGGAACGACTGCGTCCGAAGTTCGCGCTCCCTGTCGCGCAGCACGGCCTCAGCGCCTACTACGGCCAGTCCGGTATCAACTGGATGTCCGTGCACAGCGGTATCGACTTCCCCGTCTCGTACGGCGCGACGGTGATGGCCGTGACCGACGGCACGGTCCGCACCCAGTACAACAGCGCCTACGGCAACATGATGATCGTGACGGCGATGGATGGCACGGAGACCTGGTACTGCCATCTCTCCAGCTACCAGGTCCCCTCCGGCACCACGGTGAAGGCCGGTCAGCCGATCGCGTTCTCCGGCAACTCGGGCAACTCGACCGGCCCGCACCTCCACTTCGAGGTCCGCCCGGCCGGCGGATCGGCGATCGACCCCCTGGCGTGGTTCCGCAGCCACGGCCTCGAGCCGTCGTAGAACCCTCCGGCCGTCGCAGAACCGGCCGTGGTCGGCGGGCGGCCTGCCTCAGAAGCAGAATTGGCCGAGCGTCGCAGACCGGCCGTCGGACCGATCCCGGGCAGACGCCCGTCCCCGCCCTTCCCCCGCCTCGCCCTGTGCATCGCCCGCGAGCCCTCGCCGCTCAGCAGCAGCGAAGGCTCCGGGTGTGCCGGACTCCCGGTTACAGCTTCTCGACCGGCGCGTACCGCAGCAGCAACCGCTTCGGCTTGGTGTCCCCGAAGTCGATCGTCGCCTCGGCGTTGCCGCCCGTGCCCTTCACCGCGACGACGGTGCCGAGCCCGAACTGGTCGTGCGTGACCCGGTCCCCGACCGTCAGCGACACCCCCGGCTTCTCGGCGGCCCGGCGCGTGGCGAAACCGGACGCGCCCGACGCCGACGAGCGGGATCGGGACGACGACAGCGAGGCCGCCACCCCGGACACCGGTCCGGAGGACACGGGCGCGGTCGCGCCCGTCCGCTTCCACTCCAGATGAGTGGCCGGGATCTCCTCCAGGAAACGCGAAGGCGGGTTGTACGACGGCTGTCCCCAGGCGCTGCGCAGCGTGGACCGGGTGAGGTACAGCCGTTCACGCGCACGCGTGATGCCGACGTACGCCAGGCGCCGCTCCTCCTCCAGTTCCTTGGTCTGCCCCAGGGCCCGCATGTGCGGGAAGACGCCGTCCTCCATGCCGGTCAGGAAGACGACCGGGAACTCCAGGCCCTTGGCGGTGTGCAGGGTCATCAGGGTGATGACGCCGGAACCGTCCTCGTCCTCGTCGGGGATCTGGTCGGAGTCGGCGACCAGGGCGACCTGCTCCAGGAAGTCGGCCAGTGTGCTCCTCGGGGCGGCGGCCCCTGATGTCACTGCACCCTCGCCGCGCTCCTGCTCGAACTCCAGGGCAACGGCGGCGAGTTCCTGGAGGTTCTCGATCCGGGTCTCGTCCTGCGGGTCGGTGGACGCCTGCAACTCGGCAAGGTAACCCGTACGTTCCAGGATCGCCTCCAGGACGGTCGCCGGGCCCGCGCCGGACTCGACGATCGTACGGAGGTCCTCCATCAGCGTGTTGAACCGCTTGACCGCGTTCGTGGAGCGCGCGGCCATGCCGTACGCCTCGTCGACGCGCTTCAGCGCCTGGGGGAAACTGATCTTCTCCCGCTGGGAGAGGGCGTCGATCATGGCCTCCGCGCGGTCGCCGATGCCCCGCTTGGGAACATTGAGGATGCGGCGCAGCGGCACCGAGTCCTCGGGGTTGGCGAGCACCCGCAGGTAGGCCAGGACGTCCCGGACCTCCTTGCGTTCGTAGAAGCGGACGCCACCGACGACCTTGTAGGGCAGGCCGACCCGGATGAAGATCTCTTCGAAGACACGGGACTGGGCGTTGGTGCGGTAGAAAACGGCGACATCGCCGGCCTTGGCCTCGCCCGCGTCCGTGAGACGGTCTATCTCGTCGGAGACGAACTGGGCCTCGTCGTGCTCGGTGTCGGCGACGTATCCGGTGATCTGCGCGCCGGCGCCCGCGTTGGTCCACAGGTTCTTGGGGCGGCGGGACTCATTGCGCTCGATGACGGCGTTGGCGGCGCTCAGGATCGTCTGCGTGGAGCGGTAGTTCTGCTCCAGCAGGATCGTCGTCGCGTCCGGGTAGTCCTCCTCGAACTGGAGGATGTTGCGGATGGTCGCGCCGCGGAAGGCGTAGATCGACTGGTCGGCGTCGCCCACCACGCACAGTTCGGCGGGCGGCAGGTCGTCCGCGCTCGGCGGTACGTCGGCGGGGTGCCCCGCGGGGCGCTCGGCGGTGCCGACGAGTTCGCGCACGAGGGCGTACTGAGCGTGGTTGGTGTCCTGGTACTCGTCCACGAGGACGTGCCGGAAACGGCGGCGGTAGTGCTCGGCGACGTCCGGGAAGGCCCGGAACAGGTTGACCGTGGCCATGATCAGGTCGTCGAAGTCGAGCGCGTTGGCCTCGCGCAGCCGCGACTGGTAGAGCGCGTAGGCCTGGGCGAGGGTCTTCTCGAAGCCGTCGCCCGCCTGCGCGGCGAAGTCCTCCTCGTCGATCAGCTCGTTCTTCAAATTGCTGATCTTGGCGCTGAAGGACTTGGGCGGGAAGTGCTTCGGGTCGAGGTCCAGGTCGCGGCAGACCAGGGCCATCAGGCGCTTGGAGTCGGCGGCGTCGTAGATGGAGAACGACGACGTGAAGCCGAGCTTCTTGCTCTCGCGGCGCAGGATGCGCACACAGGCACTGTGGAACGTCATCACCCACATCGCGCCCGCGCGCGGGCCGACGAGCTGCTCGACACGCTCCCTCATCTCGCCGGCGGCCTTGTTGGTGAAGGTGATCGCCAGGATCTGGCCCGGGTGGACGCTTCGCGCGGCAAGCAGGTAAGCGATGCGGTGCGTGAGCACGCGCGTCTTTCCGGAGCCGGCGCCGGCCACGATGAGCAACGGGGAGCCGGAGTGCGCGACGGCGGCGCGCTGGTTGTCGTTCAGCCCTTCCAGGAGGGCCGCGGGGTCCAGCACCGGGCGCGGGGCGCCGTCGCGGTAGTGGGTGTCCCGGTCCGGCGGCACGTCGAACTTCCCGCCGAACAGATCGTCCGGAACCTGCTCCGGTACATGATCGTCCTCGGGTGGTGGCGGGGGTTCCTCCGCGGGGCCGCGCCGGGCCTGGAGGTCCGCCAGGAAGCTGTCGTCAAAGAGGCTGCTCATCGCCCTCCGAGTCTAGGGCGCCCCACTGACAACCTGCGGCCACCCCGAGAACATCCCCGTATTCCGGCGACCGCCGCCGCCCCGCGTCCGGTGACCGGACGCATCTCCACCCTGGAGGACCACACCCTCACCCTGGGTGACGTGACGAAGAAGGTCACGAAAATGTATCGGGCATATCACCCATCAACCTTCACACGAGGCACATGAGTTGGCTACGGTTCGGGCGGGCCGCGCGACCCCCACCGGCGAACCTCGCCGGGCGAGCGGCCTCCGCCGAGTCCGTCACTGCCGCCGCGGCAGCCGGAGCCGGGGACCCGCCGGGAACCCGGGGTGAATCGGCCCGCTCCCTCCCCGGAGCAGCCGTAGGGCAGCCCTTCCGGCCTACCCACTCGCACCCCTCCCGAATCTCCCTGGGGCCAGGACGGCCGGGGAGCCCCTGCCGTTCCCCCGCGGCGGAACGTTGGAAGGAGTCGCCTCCCTTGGCGTCGCACCGCAAGTCGCGCACCCCGGGTACGCGCGTGACCGGCATACGGCCCCCCGCTCTCGCCACGGCGGCCCTCACCTCCGTCGCCCTCCTCTCCCAGACGGCCGACGCCGCGCCCTCGGACGACGGCCGGCCGAGCCTGGAGGAGGTCGAGAAGAAGGTCGGCGACCTGTACCGCCAGGCGGAGTCGGCGACCGAGAAGTACAACGCGGCCAAGGAGCAGACCGCGAAGCAGCGCAAGCGTGCCGACACCCTCCTCGACGACGTGGCCAAGCGCACCCAGACGCTCAACGAGGCGCGGGAGGAACTGGGTTCCTTCGCCGCCGCCCAGTACCGGACCGGTGTCGGCGTCCCCGACACGGCGACCTTCCTGCTCTCGGACTCCCCACAGGACTTCTTCGACCGGAACCAGCTGATGGACCGGATGACCGGCCGCCAGAAGGTAGCGGTCGACGACTACGTCACCCAGCAGTCCGAGACGATGGAGAAGCGCAAGGAGGCCACCGAGAGCCTCGCGACGCTCACCGAGTCGCAGGACGACCTGAAGACCGCCAAGGCCACGGTCCAGAAGAAGCTCAGCACCGCGCGTGAGCTGATGTCGAAGCTGACCACCGAGGAGAAGGCGCGGCTCGCGGCGGCCGAGAAGAAGCAGCAGCAAGAGGCCACCCGCAAGGCTGCCGAGCTCGCCCAGCAGCAGGCGGAGCGGCAGAAGGCCGAGGAGGAGGCACGGCAACAGCAGCAGGAAGAGGAGAGCGGCTCCTCCGGCACTTCTTCCGACTCCTCCGGCTCCACGTCGGCCACACCGCCGGCCACGCCGTCGGCCTCGACGGACTCCTCGTACGCGGCCAAGGCCGAGAAGGCCCTCGCCTTCGCCCGCGCGCAGATCGGCAAGCCCTACGTCTGGGGCGCCACCGGTCCCGGCTCCTACGACTGCTCGGGCCTGACCCAGGGCTCGTGGAAGGCCGCCGGGGTCTCCCTCCCCCGCACCACCTACGACCAGGTCGAGGCCGGCACCACGGTTGCGGTGTCCCAGGCCCAGCCCGGTGACCTCGTCTTCTTCTACGACGACATCACTCATGTGGGCATCTACATCGGCAACGGCATGATGATCCACGCGCCGAAGCCCGGCACCTACGTCCGCGAGGAGTCGATCTTCTACGACGGCGAGTCGTCGATCCACAGCGTGGTCCGCCCGGCCTGACGGACGCCGGACCGGGCGGGATGCGGCCTGGTGCGATACGACCTGGTGGCCCTGGTGCGATGCGGTGTGATGCGGCCCCGGTGTGTTGCCGTAGTCCATGTGCTGACGCCATATGTGCGGCGCCCTTCCGGTCACCGCGCGGTGAGCCTTTCCCGCGCGGCGGACTCTTCTAGCATCGGCCCATGCCCGCCCCTCCTCCCGCCCTCTCCGCCTCCCCCTTTCGTGCCTGGTGGGCGCAGCGTTCCCCGGCGGCCGGCGCCGCCGTGATGGCGACCGGCATCGTGTCGGTGGCCCTGCACCTGGCGGAGTGGGAGATCCTCTCGCGGATCTTCCTCGTGCTCGCCTGCGCCGCCTGGCTGGGGCTGGCGGCGGAGTTCGTCCTACGGCTGCTGCGGGAACGCGAGCGATGGGTTTCGGAGGCGAAGACTCCGGATGCGCTCACCGCGGTCGCCGCGACGACCATGCTCGGCACACGGGTGTCCGCGCTGGGCCACAACGCGCTCGCCGGGGCACTGCTCGCGCCGGCCACGGTGCTCTGGCCGGTGCTGCTCGTCCTGGTCGTACGACGCTGGCGCCCGCGCATGCCCGGATCGGTGTTCCTGTGCTGCGTGGCCACGCAGGGGCTCGCCGTCCTGGCCGCGACGCTCGCCGCGGCCGAGTCGGCGGCCTGGCTCGCGCGGGTGGCGCTGGTGCTGTTCTGGTCTGGGCTGGTGCTCTACGTCCTCGCCCTGTTCCGTTTCGACCTGCGGCAGGTGACCGAGGGGGCCGGGGACCACTGGGTCGCGGGCGGGGCGATCGCCATCTCGGCGCTCGCCGGGGCGGAACTGCTCGCCGCCGACAGTGCCCGGCTGTATCTGTGGAACGACGACGACCTCGGTGTCCTGCGCGTGACGACCTTCGGCCTGCTGGTGCTCGACCTGGTCTGGTACGGCGTACTGCTGGTCGGTGAGGCCGTCCGGCCGCGGCCGCGGTACGACACGCGGCGCTGGTCGACCGTGTTCCCCCTGGGCATGACGGCAGCGGCGGCGCTGGGCGCGTCCGCCGCCGTCGGCGTCCCGTGGCTCGAGGGCCTGGGACGTGTGCTGCTGTGGGTCGCGGTGGCCGTCTGGCTGGTGGTCGCCGTCGGTGCGGTGCTCTCGGCGCGGGCCGCGATCACGTCCGGACCCGTGCGAGGACCCGTCAGGTCCAGAGCACGGCGATGAAGATGTTCGCCGTGGTCAGCAGGCCCACCAGGCCGAACAGGCCCTTGTCCACCTTCTCCTCGTCCCGCTTCACGTAGACCAGGCCGAGGATCACGATCAGCAGGGCCAGCTTGATGCCGATCTTGAGGTGGTTGACGGACTGGTCGTCTGCCTCGTTGAGGCCGACCAGGACGATACCGGTGACCAGCATCGTCACCGCGCCGTGCAGCATGGCGGGGACGAAGCGGGCGGCGCCCTGCCCCATGGCCTTCATCTGGGTGAGGAAGCCGCCGAGCAGCGACGCGATGCCGATGATGTGCAGTCCGACGAAGAAATGGGTGAGTACGTCCATGGAACCGGAGCCTAACCAGGCCCCCGCCCCTGCCCGACACCGCCCCGGCCCTCCGGCTTCTTGTCCCGACGCGCTTCATAGCAGCCGGATCCACTCCCCCACCCCGCATTCGGCACTTTGATCATCGCGCTGACTGAAGGCGACGGCCTTGACTCGCCCCGTCGGCCTCTTACGGTCACCCAACGATCCACTCACGTCACTTCCGATCAACCCGTCACTAGGCCGTCAGGGCCCGGAATAGCGTCCTCCAGGTGACCGGCTCCCCACCGCCGCCCGGACCAGGGGCGGCAGCCGGACACCACCGCCCGCAAGGCGCGGCGGCGGAGCCCTCCGACCGCCCGTACACACGGACCGGGCGGTCGTCGGGAAAGGACGTGGAGTCCACGTGGCAGCACACCGCAAGCCCAGACAGCTCCTGATGGGCGGCGGCAGGACCCGCAGGGCCGTCACGCTCGCCCTCGCCGGCGCGGCCACCGCGACCGGATTCGACGGGACGGGGCACGCCGAGCCTCAGCTGGCACCGGGACAGGTCGAGGCCAAGGCCGACAAGCTGTTCCAGGAGGCGGAGGCCGCCACCGAGAAGTACAACGGTGCGAAGGAGAAGGCGGAGTCGGCCCGGCGGCGGCTGCACGACCTGCAGGACGAGGCCGCCCGCGAGGAGGACCGCCTCAACTCCGCACGGGCGACGCTGGGGTCGGTCGCGGCGGCGCAGTACCGCAGTGGCGGCCTCGACCCCGCCCTGCAACTCGTCCTCTCCGACGACCCCGACGGCTACCTGGACGGTGCCGCGTTCGCCGAACGGGCGGGCAGCCGCCAGAGCGCGGCCGTGGGACGGGTACGCACGCAACTCCGCGAGATCGAGCAGCTGCGCGGTGCCGCCCGTCTCGAACTCAGCTCACTGACGTCCCGCCAGGCGGAGCTGAAGCGGCACAAGAAGACGGTTACCGGCAAGCTGGACGCCGCACGCCGTCTGCTGTCCCGGCTGACACCCGAACAGCGCACGGAACGCACCGACGGCAGCACGGACCGCACCGGCCCGGCCGCCCCCGGCTCCGCCCCGGACTCGGTCACTTCCCAGGCACCCGGCCCCCGAGCCGCCGACGCCGTCTCCTACGCCTACCAGAAGCTCGGCAGCCCCTATGTCTGGGGCGCCACCGGCCCGAACGCCTTCGACTGCTCGGGCCTCGTCCAGGCCGCGTACCGCTCGGCGGGCGTGTCCCTGCCCCGCACGACCTACACGCAGATCAACACCGGCCGCCGCGTCCCACGGTCCGAGCTCCGCCCCGGCGACCTGGTCTTCTTCTACTCCGGCATCACCCACGTCGGCCTCTACATCGGCAACGGCCAAATGATCCACGCCCCGAACTCCGGATCGACGGTCCGCATCGCCCCGATCACCGAAATGCCCTTCGCGGGAGCCACTCGGGTGGCCTGACGGCCGGCTGGGATCGGGACCGGTGTTTCACTCCCGCTCCGGCCTCGGGGCTCCCCTTTCGAAGCTCAAGCTCCGGTACAGGCGTACGCGATGAACGCGGTCCAGGCGCCCCCAGCAACGGCGAACCGAGGGCTCTGAGGGCCGAGCTTCGAGTCTCGGACGTGGAGGGTGCGGGAGCAGGGGGCAACTTCGACGACCAGTCACACCAGACGGCGAGCCGTCGCCCAGCGGGTCAGTTCGTGCCGGTTGGAGAGCTGGAGCTTCCGCAGCACCGCCGAGACATGGGACTCGACCGTCTTCACCGAGATGAAGAGCTGCTTGGCGATCTCCTTGTACGCGTATCCCCGGGCGATCAGCCGCAGCACCTCGCGCTCGCGCTGGGTGAGGCGGTCGAGGTCCTCGTCGACCGGCGGGGCGTCGGTCGAGGCGAAGGCGTCGAGGACGAAGCCGGCCAGGCGGGGGGAGAAGACGGCGTCGCCCTCCTGGACCCGGAAGACCGAGTCGACCAGGTCGGTCCCGGTGATCGTCTTGGTCACGTATCCGCGGGCGCCGCCCCTGATCACGCCGATCACGTCCTCCGCCGCGTCCGAGACGGACAGCGCGAGGAAACGGACCGGCTGCTCGGTGTTGCCCATCAACGGGGCGCAGCGGCGGAGCACTTCCACGCCGCCGCCACCGGGCAGGTGCACGTCGAGGAGGACGACTTCGGGGCGGGTCGCGGTGATGACCGTGACCGCCTGGTCGACGTCCGCAGCCTCGCCGACCACCTCGACGCCGGTCTGTTCGGTCTGTCCGATCTCGGCCTGGACACCCGTGCGGAACATGCGGTGGTCGTCGACGAGGACGACACGCACATGGCGTCCGGCGCCGCTGGTGGGCTGCGCGGACTCGGCGGCCTGGGCAGCCGGTCCCTCCATTCCGTTCGACTCGGTCGGCTCGTTCGGCTCGCTCATGACGTGTTCTCCGCCCTCTCCATCTCCAGCTCGACCTCCGTGCCGCCGTCCGGCACCGCGCGCAGCCGCGCCGTGCCGCCGTTGCGCTCCATGCGGCCGATGATCGATTCTCTGACACCCATGCGGTCGGCGGGTATCGAGTCGAGGTCGAAGCCGGGACCGCGGTCCCGGACGGACACGAAGACCGTCCTTCCCTCGACTTCGGCGTAGACCTGTACGGCACCCCCCTCGCCACCGTACTTGGCCGCGTTCACCATCGCTTCGCGCGCGGCCTGCATCTGCGGGCCGATCTTCTCGTCGAGCGGGCAGTCGCCTACGACGACGACCTCGATGGGGACGCCGTGCTTGTCCTCCACCTCCGCGGCGTTGCGCCGTACGGCGTCGGCGAGGGTGGTGGGCTCGTCGGCCTCGTCCTTGCCGGTGCCCTCGGGCTTGTAGAGCCAGTTGCGCAGGTCGCGCTCCTGGGCGCGGGCGAGCCTGCGCACCTCTCCCGGACTGTCGGCGTTGCGCTGGATCAGGGTGAGGGTGTGCAGCACCGAGTCGTGGACGTGGGCGGCGACCTCGGCGCGCTCCTGCGCACGGATGCGCATCAGCCGTTCCTCGGAGAGGTCCTGGGTCATGCGCACGAGGTAGGGACCGGCGAGGAGCGTGACCCCGACGAGGACCGCGAGGGCCGCCTGGAGCACCGATCCCAGGTGGGCCCCGGAGCCCCGGAGGACGAAGATGCCCGACACACCGGTCGTCACCAGCAGTACGCCGGCGCCGGCCCGCAGCAGGGTGACCGTGCGGCGGCGGCTGCCGACCTCGACCCAGCGAGCCCGGCGCGCGTTGTCCGCCTGCCGCCAGACCAGGGCGACGCCCGCGCCGACGAGCACGGTCGGCCAGAGGTAGGCCCTGGCGCCGTTGGACAGGTTCACATTGCCGACGAAAACCATGGCCACGACGACCATGAGGAGCAGGGCGACGATCTGGCCCTTGTCCGGTCTGCGGGTGACGAGTCTGCGCCGGCCGTCCGGCGAGCTCTCGGTCGCGACCAGCGTGGGCGGCTTCTGCGCGTCCACGCCGCCGACCCCGAGCGGTACGAAGAACCAGAAGGCGGCGTACAGCAGTGCGCCCAGACCGTCGGCCATGAACAGGCCGACGAAGACGAGCCGTACCCAGATCACGGGCAGCCCGAGGTGTCCGGCGAGCCCCCGCGCCACACCACCGAGCCAGCGTCCGTCACTGCTGCGGTAGAGCTTGCGCGGCGGCCGCGGCTCGGTGAGTGGCGCTGCTGCGGCTTCCGACATGCCACTGATGGTCACACGGCCCCTGGTTCCGAGGCATCAGGGTCGGCCCCGGAGACTCCCCTGATCTCCGGGAGCCCGGCCTCCCGAACGCTCCCCGGCCACCCCTCAGGGCCGATATCAGGGTCCGACCAGGGTCGTCCCGACTGCCGCCGCGGCGGCTCGCCCGTCACCATGGACTCATGACAGATCACCAGCACGCCGCGACGGGGCCGGGACCCGGCTCCGGCCCGCGCCCTCCCGAGGGCGCCGGGGCGCGGGAGGGCGCGCCTGCCGCAGGCGCGGCAGGCGGTACGGCGGCCGGGGAGACCGCCTCCGCCGGAGCTCCGCACCCTCCCGGCGAGGCACCCGTGTCCGAGCCGCCGCACCGCTTCCGGCGCGACCGCCGGCACCAGATGCTCGGCGGAGTGTGCTCCGGGCTCGGCCGGCAGTGCGACATGGACCCGGTGATCTTCCGCATCACGCTGGCGGTGCTCTCCGCCACCGGCGGCGTCGGCCTCATCTTCTACGGCTTCGCCTGGCTCCTCGTCCCGTACGAGGGCGAGGAGGAGAACGAGATCCGCAGACTGCTGACCGGCCGGGTCGACGGCCACACGCTGGCAGCCATACTCTTCGCGCTGGTCGGCTGCGGTGTCTTCCTCACCATGCTGAACAACGGCGGGGTGCTGAGCTTCGCCGTGATGCTCTCCCTGTTGCTCGCCGGTGCCGGGTACTGGTCGCGGCAGCGCGGTACCCCCAGCCCCGACCCCCTCGCCGCCCAGGCCGCCGCCGACGCCCCGCCGGAGCCCCAGGCACCGCCGGTTCCCGCCGCCTTCTCCTCGTGGTGGCGCGATCCCATCGTCAAGGACGGTACGCACATCGGCGGCACGGGCTATCTATGGGGCCCCCGGGGCTCCCGGGATCCGGACATCGCCTCCGTGATCAACGTCAGACTCGACCCCCACTCCTCCGCCCGCGACGACTCGCACGCCCAGCACCGGGCGACGAAGCCGCGCGGCCCCCGCTGGATCGGCGGCTGGATCTTCCTGCTCGCCCTGCTCGCGGCCGGCCTGGGCACAGGCCTGACCTGGCAGGAGCAGCCGCTCGGCACCAGCCTGCAGACCGGTCTCGCGTGTGCGCTCGCCGTCTTCGGAATCGGCCTGGCGGTCAGTGCTTTCCTGGGCCGCACCGGAGCGGGGTCGATCCTCCTGGCGGTCATCACCGCGGGGCTGCTCGCCGCCTCCTCCGCCGTGCCCAAGGACATCGGCACCGAGTGGATGCGCACCACCTGGGAGCCCGCCTCGGTCGCCCAGATACGCCCGGTCTACGACTTGGGCTCCGGCACCGGCACCCTGGATCTGTCCAAGGTGCGGGTGCCGGCGGGAGAGACCGTGTCGACGCGGGCAAACGTCGGTGTGGGCCGTATCCATGTGATCGTGCCCGAGGGCGTGACCGTGAAGCTCAGCATCGACGTAGGAGTGGGCGACATCCAGCTGCCCGGCGACAAGCAGAAGGACGTGGACGTGGCACCGGGCAAGCACAAGGAGGTGACCCTGCAGCCTCCCGCGGGCGTCAAGAAGACGGGAACGCTCGACCTGGACCTCCAGGTCGGTGCGGGACAGGCGGAGGTGAGCCGTGCTACGTCATGAGTTCCAGCCCGGCAGGCTGATCACCGGCCTCTTCCTGACCCTCGCCGCCGTGCTCTACGCAGGCGACGCGGGCGGTGCCTGGGAGACACCGTGGTTCGTCGTGATCCCCGTCGCCACGGGCGGCCTGTGCCTGGCCGGATCGGTGTCCGCGGTGACGGGACTGATACGCCGGCACAAACGCTCCGACGCTCGGGAGACCCGTACCAAGTCGCCCACCTGAGGACCCGACTTGGCAGGGTGACTCGATGGGGTGACCTGGCGAGGCCGGCCGGCGAGGCGACCTGGCCAACGGGTCGGGCGGGAAGGCGGGCCGGGCTCGATGCGGGTGGCCTGCCCCACCGGGGCAGACGGACCCGCCGGGGCGGGCTGTGGACCCGCGGGGGCGAAGGGGCGGACCCGCCCGTCCGAGGAGCGTGGTCCTACCGGTAGTGCCCCGCCCGCCGGCGCCGTCGCGACCTTAGGGCGGCGTCCACGGAGAGGAGGGGAGCACCTGCCAGCAGCAGCGGAGTCCAGGCCACGAGGTAAGGGAGGTCGTTGCCGTAGTAGTAGGGCTCGGCGGCCCAGCTCACGGTCAGCCACAGGCTGAGGGAGATCAGCGCCCCGCCGAGGGCGGCCAGCCGGGTGAGCAGACCGATCAGGATTCCGATCCCGACGGCCAACTCACCGAAGGCAATGGCGTAGCCGAAGGCGACCGGATTCTTCAGGGACATGTCGACCAGGGCGGGAATGGCCGAGGAATCGCGGACGGCCCGCATCATGTCGCCGATCGACCCGGCCCCGGCGCCCTTCATGAACGCGCTGTCGGTGAGTTTGTCGATTCCCGCATAGATGAAGGTGACGCCCAGAAAGATCCGCAGAGGAAGGAGGGCGTACCGGGTGGCAGTGTCCCGCCAGTCTCTGTCGCCATCAAGGTGAGGGCTGATGGTATCCGCTCGCGTACCGTGAGTCATTGCCGTCTGCCGCCTCTCGCCGCCGTACCGAGACCCCCCTCAACAGACCATACGTACGGCAATCGACACCGGATCAATCCAAGACCGCTCGGATTTTTTCGGACGTTCGCCGGACAGCGACGAGAGGATGCCTCTACTCCGTTAGTCCGTTACGTCGATCGCATACCGGTTCGTCTCCACCCCGGCTGCCGTGACGACCTGCACCTCAACCCGCCCCGGTTCCACGTCCGCCGGGACCGGAACCGTCAGCAGGGCGTCCGTCGGGTTGTCGAAGCCGCCCGCCACCGGCACCAGCGGCACATGGACGTGCACGGCCCCCACCCGGACGACCATCCGGGCCAGCCGATCGGCTCCCTGCGCGCCCAGCGGCACGAAGCCGGTCCCGCGGATCTCGATGTCGTCGCCGGTCCGGATCGGCGCGTCCAGGTCACCGGCCTCCCGCGCCCGCACCACCGAAAGGATCACCGGCCGGCCGCCTTCCGCGTACTTCCCGGCGAGATAGGTCGCCGCCGACACCAGCACCACCACGGCGAGTCCCCAGGGCAGGTCCGGCAGCTGGTCCGGCCGCCGCGCCAGCCGCACCGCCGCGAACGCCAGCGCGACGCCGCTGATCACGACGTACTGGATGTCGGCGAAGCCGCCCCGGCCCGCGTCGTCGGTCAGCAGATCGGCCGCCCGGGGCCGGTCCGCACGTACCTTCTGCAGCTGCTGCCCCTGCACCCGAAGCCCGACCACCCGCCGCACCACCACGGCGATCCCGCACACCACGGCGAGGACGGTCACCACACCCGCACCGCGGGCGAGTTCCAGCCCCGCGATCAACGCGTCACGCTCCCTGTGATCGGAGGCGACGGCCAGTTGTCCGACCAGGACCAGGACCGCGTACGCCAGGAAGAGCACCCAGGCGGCCGCCACCGCGCGGGACGTGGAGAGGCGGTTGTCCTCCCCGATCGCCGGGGCCAGGACCCCACCGCGCGCCCGGTGGAACCACGAGGCCGCGGTCAGCGCACCGGCGACCACCAGCGCGGCCAGCAGTCCGGCCGTGCGGGCGGCACTCCACCCCGAGCCGATCGCCGTGAGCGCCTGACCGAGGAGCAGCAGCACAACCGCCGACCACACGACCACCGCCGTCCGGCGCCACAAGCGTGCCAGCCAGGCCGTGCCCTCGGCCCGGCCGCGCCGGGCGACGAGTTCGGCGGCCTGCGCCAGTTCCTCCGAGACCCACTGACGGGAGGCGGAGGCCGAGTGGGCCACCGCCGCGGGCAGCCCGTGCCCGGCCGCGAACTCCTCGCGTTTCAGCAGGAACGCGGCGACCGCGCGCCGATGCCCCTCACGCACTCCGTGCGGACAGTCCCCGCAGGCGCAGCCGCCCTCGTGGACGCCCGCGTCCACGCCGCCCTGTCTCGCCTCCTGCACCGCCACGCCCGAAGCCCGCCTTCCCCGCATCCACATTCACGATCAGGATCCCGGTCACGTTCCCGGCCACCTGCGCCGGTGCGCGCAACCCCCCTGCAATGACAGCGAATTGTGCCCTACATCCGCCCCTCCCCACCCGGCAGGTCCAGTCAGCGGGAGTGAAGTCCGAGGCACTGTATTGACCCGGCAGCAAGAATTCCCTTATGTCCGATATTTTCCGACGGAACGGGTTCCAGGCCCTGGCCGCTCCGGTCAGCTCAGCTCAGCAGGTCGGGCTCGCTCGGCTGATGTCCTGCCACATCGGCTGGTAGTTGATCCACGCCACCAGGTCCCCACCCAGCTGCTCCCGTGCCGCCGCCGCCTGCCGGTGGTCGATCAGGACGGGCCGACCCGCCGCCTTCGCGCTGAGCTGCGCCTGGCAGGAGCGTTCCATGGACACGAACCAGCAGGCCGCCGCGTCCACCGAGTCGCCCACGGTTGCATGGTGCGGAAGTTACCGTCGTGCAGTCACGGACGACAGATCGATTCCGTAAAGATCCGGTGCGACGCGACAAAGGCGACACCCCTGCTCCGTACGGTGCCCGCCGTGCCGGCCGAAGGCCACTTTAATGAGGCCCTCAAGATCACTTCCCGAAAGCCGCCTCCCGAGCTCCCGAGCCGCCTCCCGGGAAGCCGCCGTCCGGAGGACCTCCGTCCGGTGGACTCGGCGGATACCCGACACAAGGCGTCCGGTATTCGCGCCACACTCGGCCCATGAACACGAACTGGGGGGCCTTCACCGCCGCCGAACCCGAATTCGCGAAGACCGTGGAGAAACGCTTCACCACGTACACCCACCACGTCCTCGCCACCCTGCGCAAGGACGGGTCGCCGCGCACCACCGGCCTGGAGGTGCGTTTCCTGAACGGCGAGCTGTGGCTCGGCGTGATGCCGGACTCGCTCAAGGCGCTCGACCTGCGCCGCGACCCGCGCTTCGCGCTCCAGGCGAACCCCGGCTCGGGCACGGGCATGGGCGGCGGGGACGTCCGGGTCAGCGGGCGAGCGATCGAGGTCGAGGACGAGGACACCCGGCGCAGGTACACGGAAGAGGTGGAACCGCCGGAGCCGTTCCACCTCTTCCGCACCGAGTTGACGGAGGTCGTACGAACCTACGTGGAGGACGAGACGTATCTCGTCGTCCAGGTCTGGAAGCCCGGTGAGCCGATGCGCATGCTCAAGCGGAGCTGACAAGGACTGACAGAGGCCGCACGACCGATAGCAGGACCGATAGCAGGACCGATAGGGAGCACTCCCCCACCGGCCGCTACCGGCACTACTCCCACTCGATGGTCCCCGGCGGCTTGGACGTCACGTCGAGGACGACGCGGTTGACGTCCCGCACCTCGTTGGTGATGCGGGTCGAGATCTTCGCGAGGACGTCGTACGGCAGCCGCGACCAGTCTGCGGTCATGGCGTCCTCGGAGGACACCGGGCGCAGGACGATCGGGTGGCCGTAGGTCCGGCCGTCGCCCTGGACCCCGACGCTGCGGACGTCCGCGAGCAGGACCACCGGGCACTGCCAGATGTCCCGGTCGAGGCCGGCCTCGGTGAGCTCCTTGCGGGCGATGGCGTCGGCCTCGCGCAGGAGGTCGAGCCGCTCCTTGGTCACCTCGCCGACGATACGGATGCCGAGCCCGGGGCCGGGGAACGGCTGGCGCTGGACGATCTCGTCGGGCAGGCCGAGTTCCTGGCCGACCCGCCGGACCTCGTCCTTGAACAGCTGGCGCAGCGGCTCGATCAGCTGGAACTCGAGGTCCTCGGGGAGCCCGCCGACGTTGTGGTGCGACTTGATGTTGGCGGTGCCGGTGCCGCCGCCGGACTCGACGACGTCCGGGTAGAGGGTGCCCTGGACCAGGAATTCCACGGCCGGGCCCGCGTCCGCGATGATCTCGGCCTGGGCCTGCTCGAAGACCCGGATGAACTCGCGGCCGATGATCTTCCGCTTCGCCTCGGGGTCCGAGACGCCCTTGAGCGCGGCCAGGAACCGCTCCGAGGCGTCGACGACCTTCAGCTGGACGCCGGTCGCGGCCACGAAGTCCTTCTCGACCTGCTCGGTCTCGCCCTTACGCATCAGACCGTGGTCGACGTACACGCAGGTCAGCTGGGAACCGATGGCCTTCTGGACGAGGGCCGCGGCGACGGCGGAGTCCACCCCGCCGGAGAGGCCGCAGATGGCGCGCCGGTCGCCGACCTGCTCGCGGATGACGGCGACCTGTTCCTCGATGACGTTGCCCGTGGTCCAGTCCGGGCTCAGGCCGGCGCCCCGGTACAGGAAGTGCTCCAGCACCTGCTGCCCGTGCGTGGAGTGCATGACCTCGGGGTGGTACTGGACGCCGTAGAGCTTCTTGGCGTCGTTCTCGAAGGCGGCGACCGGGACGATGTCCGTGGACGCCGTGACGGCGAAGCCCTCGGGGGCGGCGGAGCAGGCGTCGCCGTGCGACATCCACACCTCCTGCTCCTGAGGGGTGCCCTCGAAGAGGGTGGAGGACGACTTGGAGACGTGCAGTCCGGTACGGCCGTACTCACGGGAGCCGGTGTTGTCCACCTGGCCGCCGAGGCTCTGAGCCATGAGCTGGAAGCCGTAGCACATGCCGAAGACCGGGACGCCGGCCTCGAAGAGCGCGCGGTCGACGGTGGGGGCGCCCTCGGCGTACACGGACGAGGGGCCGCCGGAGAGGATGATCGCCGCCGGGTTCTTGGCGAGGATCTCCGCGACCGGCATGGTGCTCGGCACAATCTCGCTGTAGACGCGGGCCTCGCGGACGCGACGGGCGATGAGCTGGGCGTACTGCGCGCCGAAGTCGACGACCAGGACGGTGTCGGGCGCGTGGGCAGCGGAAGTCGCTGATGACACGAGGTGCCTTCCGGCGGTGGGACGGAGTCTGGTGCCTCCCGATTCTACCGGGAGGCACGTGCCCGTCCTCCCTCTCACTTCCGAAGCCCGCGCGACAGCACCGCGTAACCGCACCGCACGCCAGGATCCGTCTCAGCATGCGACCCGTGTTGAACGGCCGGGAGCCGCGCGGCATAATGGGGTACATGCTTACGCACCCGACCTTCCTCTTTACCTATGGCAACCGGCCCGCCGGCTGCCATGGTCGTGCTGCTTGAGCCACTGACAAGCAACTTCCCAGGCGCCCCGGGCCGACAAGGTCCGGGGCGCCTGGCGTTTTCGGACCACGTCACCCCGGGCACTCCGCACCGTCCGACGAGGAGCCCCGACATGACCACCACCACCGAAGCCGCGAGCACCGAGAAGACCGGCGCCCGTACCGCCGAGGCCGCCGGCGTGATCACCGGTGCGCGCGAGCGGATCGACGCGCTCGACGATCGGATCATCGGCCTGGTCCAGGAACGGATGGCCGTGTCGGCCGTCATCCAGCAGGAACGGATCACCTCCGGCGGCCGACGCGTGAATCTCTCCCGCGAGATGGAGATCCTCGGCCATTACAGGGGCGCCCTGGGCAAGCCGGGCACCGCGCTCGCGATGACCCTGCTGGAGCTCTGCCGCGGCAGGATCTGAATCCGAGCCGACGGACCACCCGGTCCGTCCGCCGCGCCGGCCACCGGTACTGGATCCCCGTTACAGGTACAGACGTGCGCATCCTTTCTCACCCGTACGGCGCGTGACCGGAACCGGGATCGCGCCGTTGGTACCGGTGTCCGTGTCAGCCAGGGGCGGGCCCGACAGAACCACGCGTGGCTCGCCGGAGCGATGAGATGTGCGGATCGTGCCGTGCGTCGTGGGACCTCGCTCCGGACGAGTGACCGGACGGCAGGGGACAGCAGCCCGGTCACCTAAGAGAACGGCCGGCTCCGGGGACGCCCGGGGCCGGCCGACGGAACATGTCCCGGTCCGGCCGGAACCACAACGGACGGCAGGACCGCAACAGACGGCGGACCCACAGCAGACAGCGGACGATCGGCGCACAGAACCGTCCCCGTTCAAGACCGTTCGAGACCAGCGGCGCCACCTCCCGGCGCCGCTCCGGCACCAACGCTCCCCTGACGCCGGTGCTGACGCAGGAAGGGCCCCGCGACTCCGCCCGGCGGGCCCCTCCCCCCTGCCGTACGGCCCAGCCCCCTGCGAGCGGGTGTGCGTGCCCTGTACGAGGTTCGCGTCAGGTGCGGGAAATGGTGCCGCACCTGATCGGCTCCGCCTGCCTCCTGGCTCCGGTCACATAGACCCCGCCCCCAAGTGACCCACCTCACATAAAAATTATGTCAGGGTCGGGACAACCATTTACAGGGTTCGTAGATCAAACCACCGGAACCACGGGCCACTCCCGCGCCCCACCGCGGAGGCCTCCACCCAACGCGTACCGCAACCGGCGGTACTCACGACTTCCCGAGGTCTTCATGAAGCTCCGCCGTGCCATGGCTGTTGCCGCCGCGACAGCAGTGATAGCCCCGGTTGCGCTCCTCGCGGCTCCGGCCGCGTACGCCACTGAATCGGCGAGCCCGTCGCCGAGCGTCACCTCGACCGAGTCGGTCGGCGAGGACGAGGCGGAGGAGACGAACACCCCGTCGGCCCCGGCCGAGCCGACCGAAGAAACGAACAACCCCGACGACACCGAGACCGACGAGCCCGGAACCGGCGAGGAGCCGGAGCCCACGCCCAGCGGCTCGGAGGACGAGTCGGAGCCGGCCCCGAGCACCTCCGCCTCCCCGACCTCCCCCGCGCCGAGCCCGTCCGCGCCGGAGGAGTCGGAGACGCCGGATCCCGAGCCCTCCTTGTGCGAGGACACCAAGGTCGACGTCGGCATCTCCGGTCTGCCCGGCAAGATCTCCGCGGGCAGTGGCTGGCACGAGTTCTCGCTGGACGTGGTGAACAACTCCGACTCCACGCTCGAGGACCTCGACTACTTCGCCGGAGCCTCCCCCGACGTGGACGGCATGGACCTGTTCAAGAGCAAGCAGGTCGAGCTGCAGGTCTGGGACCTGGACGCCGATTCCTGGGTCACCCTCGACGAGGACGGCTACGCGGTCGGTTACATCGGCTACAGCACCGAGCTCGAGGCCGACTACCAGGTCAACATCCCGATGCGGCTCAACGTGAAGGCCTCGGCCCCGGTCGGCGCCGGCTTCACCCTCGGCGCGACCATCTACGGCGACAGCGACGGCGAGTGCGTCGGCTTCGGCTCCGTGGCGTACAAGTTCCAGATCGTGTCCGCCGGTACGGACACGGACAACACCAAGCCGCAGGAAGGCGGCAAGGCGCCCGTCACCGACAAGAAGCCGGTCCACAGCGACACGCCGAAGGTCACCGGGAGCCTCGCCGAGACCGGCGCCGGCTCCGATCTCCCGATGATCAGCTTCGTCGGCGGTCTTGCCCTTGTGGCCGGTACCGGTGCGATGTACCTGGTGCGTCGTCGCAAGACCGGCGCGGTGGCGTAAGCACACCGCACGGCGGTTGACGCCGGGCAAGGCAAGGAGAAGGACCTGCGCTCGGAGGGGGGCGCAGGTCCTTTCCCCTTTCCCGGCCCGTCCCTTTCCCATCCCTTCCTACTTCTTCTTCCCGTCCCTTCCTACTTCTTCGGCGGCATCGCCGGCATCCCCAGGAACGGCAGCTTCAGAGCGGCGAAGGCGTCCGCCGGGACCGCCGGGGACTTCGGCTCGACCGGCTGGAGCCGCTCGTATGCCGCGCCCTGCTCCGGTCGCCGGTCGGGCTCGCCCTTGTTGGGCCAGTACGACATCGCCCGCTCGGCCTGTGCCGTGATCGTCAGGGACGGGTTCACCCCCAGGTTCGCGGAGACCGCCGCTCCGTCCACGACCGAGATGCCGGGGTGGCCGTAGAGCCGGTGGTACGGGTCGATCACGCCGGTCTCCGGGGTGGCGCCGATGGCGCAGCCCCCCAGGAAATGGGCTGTCAGCGGCATGCCCGTCAGCTCGCCGATGTTGGAGCCGGCGAACCCGTTGATCTCGGTGGCCAGGGCGGACGCGCCCTCCGTGGCCGCCTTGATCTGCTTGGGGTTGGCGGCACCATGGCCCTGGCGGGCGGTGAGCAGACCGCGGCCCGGGCCGGACGGTTTCAGGTACGTCGTCAGGGAGTTGTCCAGCGACTGCATCACCAGGCCGATGATGGTCCGTTCCGACCAGTGCCGGTTGGAGAGCGAACGCACCAGCAGCCAGGGGTGCTTCACCACGTTGCCCAGCCAGCCCAGGACCCTGGCCGGACCGGAGCCGCTGCCCGCGTACGGGACCTGGAGGATCGAGAGGCTGCCCATCGAGTTGGATCCGCGACCGTAACGGACCGACTCCATGTGGGTGTTCTCGTCGGGGTGGATCGACGATGTGATGGCCACACCGCGGGTGAAGTCGACCTTGGGCGACCCCGACACCTTGCGGTAGTGGCGGTTGTCGGTCTGCGCGCCGACGAGGGCCTCGGAGTTGGTGCGGGTCAGTTCGCCCAGCTTGTCCGAGAGGCGCGGCAGCTGTCCGTTCGCCTTCATACGGTGCAGCAGTGTCTGGGTGCCGTAGGTGCCCGCGGCCAGCACGACCCGGCGGGCCCGGAAGGTCCGGCCGCTGCCCTTGCGGCGGTTGTCGGTGGGGAGCGTGGCGACGGCGAATCCGCCCTGCGAGTCCTCCGTCACCGACACGGCCGTCGTCATGGGGTGGACGACCGCTCCGGCCTTCTCGGCGAGGTACAGATAGTTCTCGTTGAGGGTGTTCTTCGCACCGTGCCGGCAGCCCGTCATGCACTCGCCGCACTCGGCACAGGCCCGGCGCGACGGCCCCACTCCGCCGAAGTACGGGTCGGACACGTCCTGTCCCGGCTTCGCCTTCATCTGCCCGTCGGCATCCTCGCCGTCACCGAAGAAGACGCCGACCGGGGCCATGTGGAAGGTGTCGCCCACGCCCATCCGCTCGGCCGCCGCCTTCAGATGCACGTCGGTCGTGGTCGTCGTCGGGTTGAGCCGTACGCCCAGCATGCGCTGCGCCTGGTCGTAGTACGGCTTCAGCTCCTCCTGCCAGTCGGTGATGTCGCGCCACTGCGGGTCGTCGAAGAAGGGCTTGGGCGGTACGTAGAGGGTGTTGGCGTAGTTGAGGGAGCCGCCGCCGACGCCCGCGCCGGCCAGGACCATGACGTTGCCGAGGAGGTGGATTCGCTGGATGCCGTACATACCGAGTCCGGGGGCCCACAGGTAGTTCTTCAGGTCCCAGGAGTTCTTCGGGAGGGTCGCGCGGGTGAAGCGGCGGCCTGCTTCCAGGACGCCGACGCGGTACCCCTTCTCGGTCAGGCGCAGGGCCGTGACCGCGCCGCCGAAGCCCGAGCCGACGACGAGGACGTCGTAGTCGTACCCGGTGTCGGCGCCGACACCGGGCACGGCGTTGTGCGCGGTGCCGGGCGCGGTGCCGGGGCCGGCCTCGTCCGGTTCCTGGACTGAGTTCTCCTCTGACACGTGCTCTCCTCGTCGAAAGCTGTGATGCGGGGCTGAGGACTGTCCGGGCCGGGCGGCCTGCCGACGGCACGGAGCCTGCTGACTAACGGAAGCGGAAGGCCTTCATCAGGCGCAGACTCCGGCTCATGAACGTCGCGTACTGCTCGTCGTCCATGCCGAGGGCGGGTGCCATGGGCAGCAGCCGCTGGTGGGCGACGGTCTGGGCCTCCGTGTACTTGAGGATGCCCTCGGAGCCGTGCCGGCGGCCGAGGCCGGAGTCCTTCATACCGCCCATCGGCGACTGGACGCTGCCGTAGGCGGGCGCGTATCCCTCGTTGATGTTGACCGTGCCGGTGCGCAGCCGGGCGGCCACCTCGCCGCCGCGCCGGGCGTCCTTCGTCCAGACCGATGAGTTCAGGCCGTACGGGGTGGCGTTGGCGCGTTCGACGGCCTCGTCGTCGGACCCGAAGCGGTAGAGGGCGACGACCGGGCCGAAGGTCTCCTCCGCGCAGACGCTCATGGTCTCGTCGACGCCGTCGAGGATGGTCGGCTCGTAGAAGTACGGGCCGATGTCCGGGCGGGCCGTACCGCCCGCGATCACCTTGGCCCCCTTGGCGACGGCATCGTCCACGTGCCGGGTGACCGCGTCCAGCTGGCGTTCACCGACCAGGGAGCCCATGTCGGCGCCGTAGGCCAGGGAGGTGCCGAGGCGGATCGCCCGGGTCCGGGCGGCGAAGCGCTCCAGGAAGGTGTCGGCGACCGACTCATGGACGTACAGCCGCTCGATGGAGATGCAGAGCTGGCCCGCGGAGGAGAAGCAGGCCCGGACGGCACCCGCGGCTGCCTTGTCCAGGTCGGCGTCCTCCAGGACCAGCATGGCGTTCTTTCCTCCCAGCTCGAGGGAGACGCCGACGAGCCGGGAGGCGGCGATCCGGGCGACCTCGCGGCCGGTGCGGGTGGAGCCGGTGAAGGAGACGTAGTCGGCGCGCTTGACGACCTCCGGACCGACGACCGGCCCCTCTCCGAGGACGACCTGGAAGAGGTCGGCGGGCAGCCCGGCCTCGATCAGCAGGTCACGGGCCCACAGGGCGGTGAGGCAGGTCTCCGTGTCGGGCTTCATCACGACCGCGTTGCCCGCCACGAACGCCGGGAGCGCGTCACCGACGGAGAGTTCGAGCGGGTAGTTCCAGGGGGCGATCTGGCCGACGACGCCGCGTGGGTGACGCCGTTCGGTGACCTTCGTGAGGGCCGGCATGGCGCCCGCGTGCCGCTTGGGCCGGAGGTACGCGGCGGCCCGGCGGCCGTAGTGACGGGCGGCGATGGCGACGGCCTGGACCTCCTCGTGGGCGTGCAGGCGGGCCTTGCCGGTCTCCAACTGGATCAGGTCGAGCACCTCGGCCTGGCGTTCCAGGATCAGGTCGTGGAAACGGAGCAGCACAGCGGCCCGCTGACGTACCGGGATCTGCTCCCACACGGCCTGGGCGGCGCGGGCCGCCTCGAAGGCCCGCCGCACGTCCTCGGGGGTCGACTCGGGGAGGTCGGCCAGCTTCTCGCCGGTGAACGGCGTGTGGTTGGCGGTCCGCCCGGACCCGACGACACCCTTGGTGAGCTGGGCGACCAGTTCGGGCGTGACCACGTCGACCGCGGTCCGGGCCCCCGCCGGGGCGGGGGCGAGAGGATTGGTACCGGTCGTGTGCCAGGTCTGCGCGTCCGTCATGAGCCGCAGGGTATGCCCGCGCGAACACTTTGTGTACCCGTCAGTAACGGATTCACGAACCACTCACACACCACGCCAGTGAACACTGGCAACAAACCCGCTGATCAGGGCGTTGACGACCGGACCGCCCCGATCTCGAGCCGGTCGCGGGCGCTCTTGAACACCGCCGTCCCGTACTTCTCCTCGGGTCCGCCCCGCCCTTGGGCAGGTGGACACTGAGTTCGTACATACGGCCGTCGTCGGTGCGGATCAGCAACCGCATGAGCCGGCTGGGAGGATCCCCAGGCCGCCGGTCGTGTCGGCGAGGACGGCTTCGTGACCCTGGAAGCTGGTACGGGTGTACTCCGTACGCACCTCCCTGTCGTACGTTTCCCCGTCCACGTGCTCGCGGCTGCGCCTGTGCCATCGGGGACCGGAGGGCGCGGCCCCACTGGGTGAGGCGGACCTGCGCGATGCCACGGGAGCCGGCGTCGTCGGAGTCGTAGAGGACGGTGCTGGGCCGATCGCCCGCACCGGTTTCACTGGCGAGCTCCTGATAGCCGCGAGGGAGGTGGAGGACGGCGGCCAAGGCGGTCTCGCGGTGGGCGGTCCAGGGGCCAGGGCGTCCGTCGCGCCACCGTCGCCCCTCATTTCCATCAGTACCGTGCGAGGCACCTCAGTACCGTGCGAGGCACCGCGTTGTCGACGCGGTGCCCGGACCGGACGCGGCACAGCCCTGCCCGGACCGGCTCAGAGCTTGGCGACGTCCAGGTTGGCGATCACGGTCCTCGCCACTTCGCGCCCGCGCTCCGTGAAGTCACCCTTGCCCGGGTAGCTGATGGTGAGCTTGTACATGTCCTCGTCGGACGTCATGTAGTAGAAGATCCGCATTTCGCGGGGACGGGGGTTCTGACTGTCGTTCGTCATGTAGACGACGGTGTTCTCCGCGGCCTTCTTCCCCTTGTACATGAGGTCCGGCTTCGTTTCCGTCACCGGGCCCTCCGGCATGTCGAGGGCGTAATTGCCGCTCTCCTTGAAGCCCTTGTTGTCGTCGTACATCTCGGCATCGGCGGAGGCCTCGATGCTGTTGTCGGTGTCCTCGGCCTTCCGCTCCAGCGTCAGACCGATCCAGATGCTGCCGCTGTGGTCCGTGTACCTGACCCAGTGCTCCTTACCGCCGCCCATGGACTTCTCCGGGTCGGGCACGGTGCGCTGGTAGTCCTTCGGGACCGACACGGACGCCGCGACGTCCCTCTCCTCGTGGGTCTTCCAGCCGTCCGGCAGCGGCCCTGCGAACGGGTCCGCGATCACCAGATACGCGGCCACCGCTCCGGCGACGACCGCCGTGCCCAGTCCGCCCAGCGTCTTGTAGCCGATCCGGATGCCCTTGCCTCCGGATCCATTACCGGAACCGGCACCGGTACCGTCGCCGTGGCCCGGGGTGTGGACGATCTGCGTGGGCCGGGGCGCGGGCGGGTTCGCGACGGCGTCCAGCAGCGCGCGCACCCGGGCAGCGTTCGGGCGGTGTGCCGGGTCCTTCTGCAGCAGGCCCGTGATGACCTCGGCCAGCGGACCCTGCGCGGCGGCGGGCGGCGCGGGCGCGGCGTTGAGGACGGACTGGAGTGTCGCGGGCGTGTTGCTGCGCCGGAACGGTGAGACGCCCTCCGTGGCCGCGTACAGCACGACGCCGAGGGACCACAGGTCGGAGGCGGGTCCGGGGCGCTGGCCCAGCACCCGCTCGGGTGCGATGTACTCGGGCGAGCCCACGAAGCCGCCGGTGTCGGTCAGGTTGGTCTCGCCCTCGATCTGGGCGATGCCGAAGTCGGTGAGGACGACCCGGTCGTACCGGCCGAGCAGTACGTTGTCCGGTTTCACGTCCCGGTGCAGGATGCCGGCCGCGTGCGCGGCCTCCAGCGCACCGAGCACCTCCAGGCCGACCCTGGCCGCCTCGCGCGCGGAGAGGGTGCCCTCCTCCTGCAGCACGGCGCCCATGGAACGGCCCTGGACCAGCTCCATCACGATCCACGGCTGCCCGTCCACGACCGCGACGTCATGGACGTTGACCACCGCGGGGTGATCGAGCCGGGCGGCCGCACGGGCCTCGCGGCGCATGCGCTCGAACGCGTTGGCGCGTTCGCGTTCGGGAAGGTGGTCCGGGATGCGGGGCTCCTTGACGGCAACCTCGCGGTCCACCGTCTCGTCCGCCGCCCGCCACACCGTGCCCATACCGCCGTGCCCGAGCTTGGAAAGCAGCCGGTAACGACCGGCGATGAGCCGACCGGCGCCGGGGTCGTCCTGCGACGAATGAGGATACGACGACCCATGGCGGGACGGCTCATGCCGGGACGGCTGTGACGGCACCTGCGGCGGCGCCGGCGGCCGGACCGACGTCTGCTGGTGCGGTTGCGACGGCTGCTGGGACTGCTGCGGAACCACCTGCGTGGGTGCCGCGTACGGGTTGCCCGGATGCGGCGCGGACGCGGGCGGGTTCGGGTTCGGCGGTTGCAGACCAAAACTCGTTGGCTCGTCGGCCGCGCCGTGGCGGGCTCCCCCGTTGCTGCTCATGCTCCATCCATATCGCGCCAGACCCTCACGGAGCCACAGCGGGTGCCGTCCGGTCACAGACCCGTGACTCCGTCCGCGGCTTATCTACCTTTTATGCGACTACGCGCCGGACGAGGTCATGCCGGACGTCACAGACCTCGGAAGCGGCACCACGGCGGAAGAAGCGGGAGAAGTCGGAGATGCGGGAGATGCGGACGGGCCCGCCCTACGGGAGGGGTCGGCCGTGAGGGACGGACCGTCCGTACGGGACGGGCGGGGCTCCGGGGGCCGGCTCGCGGGTGTCAGCGGCCCGGTGCTCGACGGCGTACCGCCATTACCGCCCCCGCCACCACCACCGCCGCTCCCGTCACCGTCGCGGTCCAGGAGCAGGACCGCCGCGGACACCCCGGCGCCCACCAGCGCGGCGACGGCCAACGCGGCCACGAGCACGCTCCTCGTGGGCCGCCCCGGCGAGTGCACGGCGGTGACGGCGAGGCTGTCGGGGGTGCGCCCCCACCCGACCGCCGCCCCCCGCTCCGGGGGCGGCCGACGCGTCCGGCCCCGCCCACGTGCCGGGTATCCGGACGGCAGGTATCCGGACGGCAGGTGTCCGAGCGGCAGGTGTCCGAGCGGCAGGTGTCCGAGCGGCGGAGACTCCGGTGTGCGGCCCGTCTCGAGGAAGGACCGCAGCATCCCCTCGGCACGGTCCGCGTCCAGCCGCCGGTCGGGGTCCCGTTCCAGCAGGCCGCGTACGACGGGCAGAATCGGCCCGGCCTGCGCGGGTGGCCTTATCTCGTCGACCACGACCGCGTGCACGATCCCGCCGATCGAATCCCGGCGGAACGGTGACTCGCCGCTGAGCGCCGTGCACAGCAGCGCGCCCAGCGACCACAGATCGGACTCGGGTCCGGTCCTGGCCCCGGACATCCGCTCGGGGGCGGTGTACTCGGGCGAGCCGACGAAGGAGCCGGACTCGGTGAGCGTGGTGGCGCCCGCGACCTGCGCGATGCCGAAGTCGGTGAGGACGACCCGGTCGGTGCCGCGCTCGAGCAGCACGTTCGCGGGTTTGAGATCGCGGTGCAGGACACCCGCCGCATGGGCGGCGCGCAGTGCGCCGAGCAGGTCGATACCGATGCGCGCGGCCTCCACCGCGTCGACCGGGCCCTGCGCGGCGATACGGTCGGCGAGCGAACCGCCGTCGATCAACTCCAGGACGATGTAAGGACGTTCGTCGTCCTCGACGACATCGTGGACGACGATGATGTGCGGATGGCTCAACTGGGCGAGTGCCCGCGCCTCCCGCAGGGTGCGGTCCCGCTGCCGCCGCGCCTCCGTCGCGGAGAGCGTCTCGTCCAGGGGGAGTTCCTTGACCGCGACGCCACGCCCGAGCAGTTGGTCCGTCGCCCGCCACACCACGCTCATGCCGCCGCGCCCGAGCCTCGCCTCCAGGCGATAACGGCCCGCGATGACACGGGCGTTGTGCCGTGCGGACCCGCTTTCGGGCTCCCCCTCGGTCACCATGGGCCCATCATGCCCCACCGGATGTCATCCCTCCGGTAGGCCTATCCGGCCAAGCACCGCCGTCGCGGAACCGGACAGTTGGCTTCCCCGGGGGACCAGGGCCTGTCCTAACGGGGTTCCCGCCACCCCTGCAGGACCGTTTCGAACTGCTTGCTCGTCGTGGCCCAGTCCTCCGCCGGGGAC
The DNA here is from genome assembly GCF_042655885.1 of Streptomyces chlorus. Classification (NCBI taxonomy): domain Bacteria; kingdom Bacillati; phylum Actinomycetota; class Actinomycetes; order Kitasatosporales; family Streptomycetaceae; genus Streptomyces; species Streptomyces chlorus. The sequence continues at coordinate 383,064 of NZ_JBHSOA010000009.1, read as the reverse complement.
GCCATGTAGATCGCGTACTCGACTCCGTCACGGGAGATGTACATCTGATCGACGGCCTGGTAAGGCCCTGGGAACTCCGTGTCCTTCGCCAGCGCGGTCCAGGTGTACTCCAGCCGCGCGCTCTCGCGGTCGCGGTAGACGCGGCGTTCCAGACCCACCTGCCGGTAGTCGACCAGCCGCTGCCCTATCTGCTGGTCCAGATCGCTCAGGTGCTCGTACGGGTCGTCGAAGTCGGGGGAGTCGTCGGCGGCGACACGGATGAAGCTCCTGCCGCCATCGGGCGTGTAGTCGACCTGGCGCGTCTCCTCGTCGAAGACGACCCGCTCCCAGTCGTCGCCGGGCAGGGCGATGCTGAAGCCGAACGGATCGTCGCGGCGCACCCAGCCCGCCGGAAGCCCACCCGTCTGTTCGCTGTCGTCCGCACCGGTCTGCTCGCTGTCGTCCGCACCGGTCTGCTCGGGCGTGGGCGTCGGCGTCGGCTTGTCGAAGGGCGACGCCGAGCTGCTGCTGTCCGGGGTCTTGCCGTCGTCCCCTTGTATGAGCAGCATCGCGGTCCCTCCACCGACGAGCGCGGCCAGGACCACGACCAGGGCGATCAGACGCCCGCGCCCGAGCTGCCGCGGCCCGGCGGCGGTGACGCCTCCGGAAGGCGGCTGGGCGGCCGTGGCACCGGACGGCAGACCAGAAGTCCCACCGGTTCCACCGGGCGCACCGGGCGCACCGGGCGCACCGGGGGCACCGGGGGCACCGGGGGCACCCAGGGTGCCAGTCGCGCCGGGCGCAGGTCCGGTCCCCGTGCCGGCCGCCGGTGGAAAGTACGACGGCGGCACGGCACCCGTACCGGCACCGGCACCGGCACCCACCCCTGGCTCGTACGCCGTCGATCCCGACGGCGACGGCGACGGCGCCTGCGCCTGCGATGCCGGTGCCGGTGCCGACGGCATCCGGGTGTCGTCGGCCTGCGTCATCACGTACATCTGCGCCGAGGCGGGCCGCCGCCCCTCCGCCGCCTCGGCGAGCATCTGCTCGGCCGCCGCCGCGTCGGGCCGCGTGGCCGGATCCTTGCGCAGGAGTGCGTTGATGACGGGCGCGAGCGGGCCGGCGTACGACGGCTCGTCGGCCTCCTCCTCCACGACCGCCTGCATGGTGGTCAGCGGAGACGTGCGGCGGAACGGCGATCTGCCCTCCACCGCCGTGTACAGCGTCGCGCCGAGCGCCCAGAGGTCCGAGGCGGGACCGGGATCCAGGCCGCGGATCCGCTCGGGTGCCAGGTAGTCGACCGAGCCGACGACCTCTCCGGTACGGGTGATCGCCGTGTCGCCCTCGATCTGCGCGATGCCGAAGTCGGTGAGCAGCACGCGTCCGTCGCTGCCGAGGAGCACGTTGCCCGGCTTGACGTCGCGGTGCACCACCCCGGCGGCGTGCGCGGCGCGCAGCGCGCGCAGCACCCACAGGCCGATACGGGCCGCCTCACGGGGCTCGACGCGCTCCCGCTCCTTGACGGCGTCGGCGAGCGAATGGCCTTCGACCAGCTCCATGACGATCCACGGCCGGCCGTCGTGCTCCAGCACGTCGTGCACGGTGACGACCGCGGAGTGGTTGATCCGTGCCGCCGCGCGTGCCTCGGCGCGGGTACGCGCCAGCATCATGGCCTGGTCCCCGTCGGAGACGTAGAGCGCGGCGGTCAACTCCTTGATGGCCACGGACCGGTGCAGCACCTCATCATGCGCACGCCACACCCGGCCCATGCCACCGCTGCCGATGGCATCGACCAGTCGGTAGCGGCCCGCGACGAGCAGGCCCTGCATCTGATTCACCTTGCCCCGCAATGGTCTTGACAAGGTCAGATTAGGTTTACGAGGTCCGGCCTGGGAACAGCGGGCGGGCCATGGAAACCGCACTGTGATGGTTGCCACTGCGGGAAACGCGCGGCGGCAGATGCGACAGCGGCGACTGCTGAGACGTACGACGCCGGGTCAGCCGGTGAACCGGTAGGTCGCCGAGGCCTGCTCGAACAGCCGGGTCACCTCGTCACGTTCACCTTCCGGGCCGCGCACCTGCAACACGTGGTACCGGCCGTCGATCAGCGCCGCGAGGTTGCGGATGTACAGCTCGCCCCCGTCGCCGGTCCAGGTGAACTGGCCCTCCGCCATGGCCCGTCCGCCCACCTCGATGGTCTTCAGACCGGTGGAGGTGGCCCAGCTGGAGTCGCGGTACGGCTGGAGCTCGCGCTCGTCGTCCCGCTGATAGGCCATCGGGTCGTCTCCGTACTGCGAGGCGCTGTCCCGGCCGGGTACGACGATCAGCTCGAAGTCGCCGCTGGAGTAGAGAACCTGACCGCTGCCGTTCTTTCCGGTGCGCTGCCAGCCCTCCGCCACGGCGACGCGGAAGTCCTCCGGGTCCTCGCGCAGGGTGAAGCCCTTGGGGACGCCGGGATCGTCGGGGCCGGTGGTCTGCGTCTCGTCGGCCGTGCCGGACTCCCCGGTACCGCCCTCCGGACTCTTCGGATCCTCCGGCTCCGCCGAGGAGTCACCGGATCCCGGCGCGCCGCCCGCCCCCTGCGACGGAGACGCCTCGCCGGCCGCGCCGGTGCGGTCGGCCGCCCCCGCGCCCCCGGACTCCTCGCCGGCCTTCGGCATGAACATCACGGCGTACGCGATCGCCGCGGCCATGGCGAGCAGCACCAGCAGGAGCAGGGTGCGGCCCAGCCGGCGCGGGGACCCCGACTCCTGCTTGGCCCGCTTGTGCCGTCCGTGGTGCGCGGGCAGTCCGGCGCGGCGCCTGCGCACCAGCTCGCCCCGGCGACGCACGACCGGCAGCCGGCCGGTGTCGACCGGCGGTGCCGCTATGACGTGCACGCCGGCTTCCGGCTCGGGCGCCGACCGCACCAGCGAACGCAGCCAGCCGCGCAGCTCCTCGAAGCCGAGCCGCTCGGTGGGATCCTGGCGCAGAAGCGACTCCACGACCGGCCTGAGCGGCCCGCACTCCTCGGCGAACGCGGCGGGCTCGGCGCACACCATCTGCACCAGCTCGGCCGTCGACTCCTCCGGGTAGGGCGCGTGTCCCTGTACGGCCCGGAACAGAAGCGCGCCCAGCGCCCACAGGTCGGTCGCGGGGCCGATGGGCGCGGCCAGCTGCCAGTTCTCGTGCACGGGCCCGGCCTGCTCCGGCGCCCACCGCTCCGTCACGGGGCCGACGACGGCCATCCGCGCCTGTCGTGCCCGCTCGGCGGCCAACGCGGTGGTGGGGCCCCGGCGCGCGGGTGTGTGGGCCGCCGACTCGCCCCAACGGGCGGTCGGGGTGGTCCCGCCGGGCGGTGCAGCCCCGGCGGGGCCGGTCACGCCGGTCGCGGGGCTGAGCGCGGGTGCCGGCGCAAACCCGCCGGGCGGCAGGGCGGCACGCCCGTGCTCGTCGGTCCCGCTGAGGCCCCTGCCACTCCCGTTCCCGTTCCCACCACCGCTGCCACTGCCACTGCCACCGGGCAACTGCGGTCTGTCGGTGCCCGGTTCTGCGGCGGGAGCGCTGCGGGGCATGGCGCCGTGCCAGCCGGTGGCCTCCACCCCGTACGGGTCGGCTATCAGCCCCGGCGGGACCGCACCGGTTCCGCTCCCGCCCGGAGTGCCCGACGAACCATTGGTGTGCGGTGCGAGGGCGGCCGGGTCGCCGTCCCCGGTGGCGGGAGCGGCGCCGGGCAGGGCGGTTCGGCCCGACCGCTGCGCCTCCTGCACCCGGGCAGCGGCACGGGCACCCGCCCGGTACGCGGCGATCGCTCCCGCGCGGGCAGCCCTTACGTCCCCGGCGCTGTCGATGGCCCGCGGGGCCGCCGCGGCAGAGGCCCCACTGCCCGGGTCCACCGCCCCGCCCCCAGGCAGCCGGCCGGCCCGCGCCTCGATGGCGGCCCGCCGCGCGGCATCAGGATGCGATGCGGAGCCGGAGCCGGGGCCATGGGCGGGACCGGTACCGAGACCGTGTGCGGGACCAGAACCGTGTGCGGGGTCAGGGCCGGGGTCGGCGGTGAAGCCGGGCGGCCACGAGGGAGTGCGGCCCGGTGCCTGTGCCGGAATACCGGTTCCCGTGGGTGCCACGGGTCCCAGGGCCTCGGCTGTCGCGCCCGCGCCCGCCCCCGGCACCGCCGGGTTCGGAACAGCCGTACGCTGAGCAGCCGTACCCGGAACAGCCGTACTCGGAGAGGCGGTTTCCGGAAGGAACGTGTCAGGGGCGGGCACCGGGTCGTACCCGCACAGCGCCTCTTCCGCCGCGCCGACCGCGAGACCGGTCAGCATCACACGGCCGTCGTCGCAGACCAGCACCGTGCGCGTGGTGATGTTCCGGTGCACCCAGCCGTGGCCGTGCAGTACCCGCACGGCCATCAGAACGTCGGCGGCGACCTCGGCCGCCCGGTACGGGGTCAGCGGCTGCTCGGCCAGCAGCGCCGCCAGCGACCGGGCGGACACCAGTTCGCTGACGATCCAGAGGGAACCACCCTCCGCGAACACGTCGAAGACCTGGTCCAGCCGCGGATGGTCGGGGATGGCCGCCGCGGCCTGCGCGGCCTCGACCGCTCGCCGTACCACGGGGTCGGTGGGCCGCCGCGTGCCCGCGCGGTCGGCCGTACGCCCAACGGCCCGGCGGGCGTTTCCGTCCCGCGCCGTGAAACCGTCGGGCAGCCCCTCCGCGTCGAGTACCTCGGCCTCGACGACCTCCGGCAACGGCACCTGTCTGACGAGGACTTCCTGCCCGCTGTAGGTGTCGAAGGCACGGGTCTCGGTCAGTTCGTACTCGTCGGAGGGCGGCAACGGCAGGCGGTAGCGGTCGGCGAGAACCCGCCCCGCGTATTCGTCCACTGCGCCTCCCCCGGCATGATGGTCGGTCAGGTCCACTCGCCCAGCGTCCTGTTCCGGCTGCGTACGGTCCGCGAACACTCACGATACGTGCCGGAGGCAGCCCGGAGAGAGGGGATGCCACATCTCACTTTCCCATCAGGCAACCGCTCATGCTCAGGACTTGGGCTCAAAGGACCGCGTCAGCGCCTGCCAGGTCTCCTCACGCTGCTCACCGCCCCAGTCGTCGGCCTTCGCCGTGTACATCAGCGCGTACCCGACCCGGCCGTCCACGACGAACCCCCGGTCGATGGTCCGGTACTTCGTACCGCCGTCCACATAGGTGAACTCCCAGTCGGCGGTGTTCCACCCCCGGTAGTCCACCGCCTCTATTCGGACCCTCTTGTACTGCGAACGCACCATGCCGCGTTCCTGGTTCTCCCAGTCGGCCACCGGGTCGCCCTTCGGCGTGGACGTCCAGGCGACGAGCAGCTTCTGCCCGTCGGGCCCGGTGAACCGGTCACCGGCGCCGTCCGTCGACTGGTGCGTCCAGCCCTCGGGCAGCCCGAGCGTGTACCCCTGGTTCCCGTTGTGCGTCTTCGCCACCGAGGTGTCCCCGTCGCCCCCGGCCGAGTCGTCCGACTCGCTGTCCCCCGACCCTGCGTCGTCGTCGGTGTCGCCGGATCCCGTGCCCGTGCCCGCGCCCGCGCCCGTGCCCGTGCCCGTGTCCTCCGGTTCGGCTGCCTCACCGTCGGTCTGGGAGCCGTCGTCCTCACCGGCCCCGGAGCCATCGGCCTTCTTGGTGTCGGCGCCGGGCGCCTGGCCGGAGGCAACCTGCTCCGCACCGCCCTTCGCCCCCGCGCCACCCTCGTCGTCATCGCCGCCGAGCGTCAGGGCGAGCACGGTACCGAGCACGGCGAGCACCACGACCACCGCGATGGCGACCAACGTCCGCCGCGGCACCACATCGGTGAGTGACGCCTTCGGCGCGGGCCGCGCCGGCAGGTCCGGCGGCGTCATCACGGGCCACCCCGAATCCCTGGCACCCGACGCCGAGTTCGGCGCCGGACCGGAAGCCGGCCAGGAAGCCGAGCCAGGTACCGAACCGGACCCACGGGCCGCAGCCGGGCCACCCGGCCGCACCCCGCTCCCGGCCCCGGTTCCAGCCCGAGCCGTCGCCGCCGTCGTCGCCGGGGCGGCCTTGCCGGCCGTCGAACCGGCGGCGCCACTGCCGGACTTGGCGCGCGTCGCAGCCACGGAACCGGCCGCCCCCGCCGCCACCGCGGCCTTCCGCACGGAACGCATCGCGCCGCGCAGCTTCTCCCCGGCCTCCTCGCCGCCCCGCCTGCCCTTGCCACGTCCACCGGGCTGCTCGGGCAGCGGCACGACCTTCGTCGCGTCCGCCGGTTCCCACTCGGCACCCTTGGTCTCGGGCGCGTTGATCACCGCGTTCAGCATGGCCCGCGAGCCGGCGTCGTCGAGCCGCTGGGCCGGGTCCTTGGCGAGCAGCCCGTAGATGACGTCCCTGAGCGGTCCCGCGTTCGTGGGCTCCTCGAGCGGCTCGGTCATCACCGCCGTGAGCGTCGCGATCGCGGACCCCTTGTCGTACGGCGGCGTGCCCTCCACCGCCGCGTACAGCAGCCCGCCGAGCGACCACAGGTCGGCCGCCGGCCCCGGCTTGTGCCCGCGGGCCCGCTCCGGAGAGATGTACGAGGGGGCACCGACCAGCATGCCGGTCGACGTGATGGACGGGTCGCCCTCGACCTGGGCGATACCGAAGTCGGTGAGCACGACCCGGCCGTCCTCGGCGATGAGCACGTTCGACGGCTTCACATCACGGTGCAGGATGCCCTCGCGGTGCGCGGAACGCAGCACGTCGAGCACCGCGAGCCCGACCTCGGCGGCACGCCGGGGCTCCAGCAGACCGTCCTCCCGGATGGCCTCGGCGAGCGACTTGCCCTCGACGAGTTCCATCACGATCCAGGGCCGGTCGTCCTCCTGGACCACGTCGAAGACCGTCACGGCATTGTTGTTACGGATCCGCGCGATCGCCTTGGCCTCGCGCAGCGTCCGTGTGATCAGCCGCCGTTTCTCCTCCTCGTCGATGCTCGAGGGGAACCGAAGCTCCTTGACGGCGACGGTCCGCCCCAAGGTTTCGTCCTCGGCGCGCCACACCGTCCCCATGCCGCCGCGGCCGAGCACATCTCCCAGCCGGTACCGCCCGGCGAGCAGACGTGCGCTCTCGTCCTGACGGGTTGTCCCCGCCCGCTCCGGCTCCGACATGCGTCCCCTCATGCAACCCGGCCTGACAGAGCCTTCATTGTCCCTCACCCGACAAGTGCTCAGCGCCCAGGGTGCCCCTGGGCGTACCCCGCGCCCGGTGCGCCCTGGACCCGGGTGAAGGACGTGTTCCGCGTGCCCGCGTGATGCCCCGCCGGCAAGAGGGGAACCGGATGCCACCGCTCAGGACGCTCTTGACCATCGCTGTGTCCATGGCCTTGCTCTCCCTGGCGCCGCCGGTCTCCTCGGCTCTGCCGGCCCCTCCCTCGGACGCACTCCTCCCGCTGCTGGTCACACAGGGTGGAGCCCCGGCGGCCCTGCCGGCCGTGGAGGAATCCGGTCCGGGTCGTGCCCCGCCGGCGGGGCACGACCCGGATTCCCTCTGCGCCGATGGGCCGGCGGCACCGCCCTACAGCGGAACGATGTCCGGAGCCCCCAGCCGGGCCGCGTCCGCCGTCAGGTCGTCCGGCTGCCGCTGCGACTCCCGTTCGGCCTCCACCCGCTTCTCGTAGTGCTGCACCTCGCGCTCGATCCGGTCCTTGTCCCAGCCCAGCACCGGCGCCATCAGCTCGGCGGCCTCCCGGGCACTGCGCGTTCCCCGGTCGAACGTCTCGATCGAAATGCGGGTGCGCCGGGTCAGCACGTCGTCCAGATGCCGTGCCCCCTCGTGCGAGGCGGCATAGGTGATCTCGGCGCGCAGGTAGTCGTCGGCCGCCTGCAGCGGTTCGCCCAGCGAGGAGTCGCCGGCGACGAGTTCCAGGACCTCTTCGGCCAGTGACCCGTACCGGTTCAGCAGGTGCTCGACCCGCACCACGTGCAGTCCGGTGCGTGCGGCTGTCCGCGCCCGTGCGTTCCACAGCGCCCGGTAGCCTTCGGCTCCGACCAGCGGTGTGTCCTCGGTGACGCAGGCGGCGACCCGTACATCGAGCCCGTGCACGGCCTCGTCCACCGCGTCCTTGGCCATCACCCGGTACGTCGTGTACTTGCCGCCCGCGACCACCACAAGTCCGGGTACGGGATGGGCCACGGTGTGCTCCCGCGACAGCTTGCTGGTGGCATCGGACTCACCGGCGAGCAGCGGCCGGAGGCCGGCGTACACGCCTTGGACGTCATCCCTCGTGAGCGGGACCGCGAGCACCGAGTTCACGTGTTCCAGCAGATAGTCGATGTCCGCGCTGGACGCGGCCGGGTGCGCCTTGTCGAGGTCCCAGCCGGTGTCCGTGGTCCCGACGATCCAGTGCCGGCCCCACGGGATGACGAACAGGACGGATTTTTCCGTGCGCAGGATGAGCCCGGTGGTGGAGTGGATGCGGTCCTTGGGGACGACCAGGTGGATGCCCTTGGAGGCCCGTACGTGGAACTGGCCCCGCTCGCCCACCATCGCCTGGGTGTCGTCGGTCCACACCCCGGTGGCGTTGACGATCTGTTTGGCGCGGACTTCGTACTCCCCGCCGCCCTCGACGTCCCGCACCCGGGCGCCGACGACCCGTTCACCCTCGCGCAGGAATCCGGTCACCCGCGCACGGTTGGCGGCCCTCGCGCCGTACGCCGCCGCGGTGCGCACCAGGGTCGCCACGAACCGGGCGTCGTCCATCTGGGCGTCGTAGTACTGCAACGCCCCGACCAGGGCGTCCTTCTTCAGACACGGTGCCACGCGCAGCGCGTGACGGCGGCTCAGGTGCCGGTGCACGGGCAGCCCCCGCCCGTGTCCGGGAGCCATCGACATGGCGTCGTAGAGTCCGACGCCCGCCCCGGCGTACAGCCGCTCCCAGCCCTTGTGCTGCAGCGGGTAGAGGAACGGCACCGGTTTCACCAGGTGCGGGGCGAGCTTCTCCAGCAGCAGACCACGTTCCTTCAACGCCTCTCGCACGAGGGCGAAGTCGAGCATCTCCAGGTAGCGCAGGCCGCCGTGTATCAGTTTGCTGGATCGGCTGGACGTGCCCGATGCCCAGTCACGTGCCTCGACCAGCCCTGTGGACAGGCCGCGTGTCACGGCGTCCAGCGCGGTGCCCGCACCGACCACTCCGCCGCCCACCACCAGCACGTCCAGTTCACGCTCCGCCATGGATGCGAGTGACTCGGCGCGCTCCGCCGGCCCCAGTGTTGCTGTCCTCACCGCTGCCTCCCGCTCATCGGTCGCATCGGCCGCACCCGTCGGGCGAAGCCCGGTCCCCCTCCCTCATGCCCAGATTCTCGCCGGGATGCCCGCATCCAGCCACCACACCCCCCAGCCTGTGGACAACTCTCGCCGCGACTCAGCGAAACTCGGCCGCCCAATACAGCAAATCGGTCATATTTACTCCTAGTCTGACATTGCGCTCGCCCGTTCTGTCCACAGGGCTTGCGCGCCTGTCCCGCTTCGGTTACTGGGAAGGACGGCCCACGCCATGCCCGCAGATCTCGCCGTCATCGGACTCGGCCCGTACGGCCTGCCCCTGGCCCAGGCCGCCGTCGCCGCCGGCATCCCCACCATCGGCTACCGGACCGGCCCGGAGACCTCCTCCCTCAGCCCCGCCGAGCTGCGCCGCATGGTCGCGCAGGGGTTTCGCGCGATCACCGGCCCCGCCGAGCTCGGCCGGGTACGTACCGCGGTCATCTGCGCGCCGGTCCCGCGCGGCGCGGAAGGCGGGCTGGATCTCGGCCAGGTGAAAGCGGCAGCCCACACCCTGGCCGCACGGTTGCGCCCGCACACCACGGTGATCCTCGAGTCCCCGGTACCCCCCGGAACGACCGAGGAACTCCTTTGCCCCCTGCTCGAATCCGGATCCGGCCTCCGCGCGGGCCATGACTTCCACCTCGCCTACTCCCCCAGCCGCGTCGACCCCGGCAACCGCGACTTCACCCCCGCCAACACGCCGAAGGTCATCGGCGGGCTCACCCCTGCCTGCACCGAGTCGGCCGCCGCGTTCTACGGGAGGCTCAGCGACAAGGTCGTCCGCGCGCGCGGCCCACGGGAAGCGGAGACCGTGCAGTTGCTGGAGACCAATTTCCGGCACGTCAACACCGCCCTCGTCAACGAGATGGCCGTGCTCTGCCACGACCTGGGCGTCGACCTGTGGGACGTCATCCGCTGCGCGGAGACCAAGCCCTTCGGCTTCCACTCCTTCCGCCCCGGCCCCGGCGTCGGCGGCCATGCCGTCGCACAGGACCTGACCGCCCACACGGGCCGCACCCTGCGGATGGCGGAACTCGCCCAGCAGGTCAACGGCCGGATGCCCCACTACGTCGTACAGCGCGCCGCCGCACTCCTCAACGAGCACGGCAAGTCGGCCCGCGGCGCACGCGTGCTCCTCCTCGGCGTCACCTACAAGGCCGACCTCGCCGATCAGCAGGGCAGCCCCGCGCGGGAGATCGCGATGCGGCTGATGGAGCTGGGCGCCTCCGTCAGCTACCACGACCCGCACGTCCCGTCCTGGAGCGTGCTCGACCGTCCCCTCCCCCGCGCGGACTCCCTGTACGAGGCCGCCGCCGACGCCGACCTGACGATCCTGCTCCAGCAGCACCGCACGTACGACCTCCAGGGCCTGTCCGTGAAGGCCCAGCTGCTGCTGGACACGCGCGGGGCCACCCCGACGGGGGCGGCGCACCGGTTGTGAAAAGGGGCGCCGCCCCCGTCGGGGTGGCCCCGCGACTCACCGTGCTCCAGGGGCTGGTGGTGGGCGGCGCCCCGCGCCCCCACCACCACGGCACCGCCCTCACGGACACGCGACGGGGCCCGGCCATCCCCACGCGGATGGCCGGGCCCCGTCATCGCCTCAAGGGCGTCGCGCTCCGGGCGAGCGCGGCGTCACGTCATCGCCGGTGCTGCGAGTCCGCCACCGTCACCTCGACGCGCTGGAACTCCTTCAGCTCGCTGTAGCCGGTGGTGGCCATGGCGCGTCGCAGGGCGCCGAAGAGGTTCATCGAGCCGTCGGGCGTGTGCGACGGGCCGGTGAGGATCTCCTCGATGGTGCCGACGGTGCCGAGGTCGACCTTCATGCCACGCGGCAGCTCCTCGTTCACCGCCTCCATGCCCCAGTGGTTGCCCTTGCCCGGACCGTCGGTGGCACGCGCGAGCGGGGAGCCCATCATCACCGCGTCGGCGCCGCAGGCGATCGCCTTGGGCAGGTCGCCCGACCAGCCGACGCCGCCGTCCGCGATCACGTGCACGTACCGGCCGCCGGACTCGTCCATGTAGTCACGGCGGGCGGCGGCCACGTCCGCGACCGCGGTGGCCATGGGGACCTGGATACCGAGCACATTGCGGGTGGTGTGCGCGGCGCCGCCGCCGAAGCCCACCAGGACGCCGGCCGCACCGGTACGCATCAGGTGCAGGGCCGCGGTGTAGGTGGCGCAGCCGCCGACGATCACCGGGACGTCGAGTTCGTAGATGAACTGCTTCAGGTTGAGCGGCTCGTGCGAGCCGGAGACGTGCTCCGCGGAGACGGTCGTGCCGCGGATCACGAAGATGTCCACGCCGGCGTCGACGACGGCCTTGGAGAACTGCGCGGTGCGCTGCGGGGAGAGCGCGGCCGCGGTGACCACACCCGAGTCGCGCACCTCCTTGATGCGCTGCCCGATCAGCTCCTCCTTGATAGGAGCCGCGTAGATCTCCTGGAAGCGGCGCGTGGCCGTCTCGGCGTCCAGTTCGGCGATCTCGTCGAGCAGCGGCTGCGGGTCCTCGTACCGCGTCCACAGTCCTTCGAGGTTCAGCACGCCGAGGCCGCCGAGCTCACCGATGCGGATCGCCGTGGCCGGCGAGACGACCGAGTCCATGGGTGCGGCCAGGAAGGGCAGCTCAAAGCGGTAGGCGTCGATCTGCCAGGCGATCGAGACCTCCTTCGGGTCCCGCGTACGGCGGCTGGGGACGACGGCGATGTCGTCGAAGGCGTATGCCCGGCGGCCGCGCTTGCCTCGCCCGATCTCGATCTCAGTCACGTCTGTGGCCTTTCCCTGATGCGTTGCAGCACTTTCCAGTATCCCCGACGGCCACGCCCCGCAGCGCCCCGGACGCACGGCGAGGGCGGGCCCGGGCCTCTCCCGGGCCCGCCCTCGGACGACCGTCACGCGCGTGTGCGTCCCGTCGTACGGCCGACACGCGCGTGCGCGTGGGGCGGGTTGCTACGGGTGCGGCCGTCGCGTCAGCGCTTGTTGCTGTAGTTGGGTGCTTCGACGGTCATCTGGATGTCGTGCGGGTGGCTCTCCTTGAGTCCCGCGGAGGTGATCCGCACGAAGCGGCCGTTCGCCTGCAGGTCGGGCACGGTCTGGCCGCCGACGTAGAACATCGACTGTCGCAGGCCTCCGATCAGCTGGTGGACCACCGAGGAGAGCGGGCCGCGGTAGGGCACCTGGCCCTCGATGCCCTCGGGGACGAGCTGCTCGTCGGAGGCGACGCCCTCCTGGAAGTATCGGTCCTTGGAGAACGACTTGCGGTCGCCGCGGGTCTGCATCGCGCCGAGCGACCCCATGCCGCGGTACGACTTGAACTGCTTGCCGTTGATGAACAGCAGCTCGCCCGGAGACTCCTCGCAGCCCGCGAGCAGCGACCCCAGCATCACCGTGTCGGCGCCCGCGACCAGGGCCTTGGCGATGTCGCCGGAGTACTGCAGGCCGCCGTCGCCGATGACCGGGACGCCGGCGTCCTTGGCGGCGAGCGCGGCTTCGTAGATCGCGGTGACCTGCGGCACTCCCACACCGGCGACGACGCGCGTGGTGCAGATGGAGCCGGGGCCGACGCCGACCTTGATGCCGTCGCAGCCCGCGTCGACCAGTGCCTTCGCGCCGTCGCGCGTGGCGACATTGCCGCCGATGACGTCGACGCCGGCGGAGTTCGATTTGATCTTGGCGACCATGTCGCTGACGAGGCGGGAGTGGCCGTGCGCGGTGTCGACGACGATGAAGTCGGCGCCCGCCTCGATCAGCGCCTGGGCGCGCTCGAAGGCGTCGCCGGCGACGCCGACCGCGGCACCGACCAGCAGCCGGCCCTCGCCGTCCTTGGCGGCGAGCGGGTACTGCTCGGCCTTGACGAAGTCCTTGACCGTGATCAGGCCCTTGAGGACGCCGTGGTCGTCGACCAGCGGAAGCTTCTCGATCTTGTGGCGGCGCAGCAGCTGCATGGCGTCCGCGCCGGAGATGCCGACCTTGCCGGTGACCAGCGGCATCGGCGTCATGACCTCGCGCACCTGCTGGGAGCGGTCCGTCTCGAAGGTCATGTCACGGTTGGTGACTATGCCGAGGAGCTTCTTGTTGCCGTCGGTGACCGGGACGCCGCTGATGCGGAACTTGGCGCACAGGGCGTCGGCCTCGGCGATGGTGGCGTCCGGGTGGATGGTGATCGGGTCGGTGACCATGCCGGACTCGGAGCGCTTCACCAGGTCGACCTGGTTCGCCTGGTCCTCGATGGACAGGTTGCGGTGCAGGACACCGACGCCGCCCTGGCGGGCCATCGCGATCGCCATGCGCGATTCGGTCACCTTGTCCATGGCGGCGGACAGCAGCGGGATGTTGACCCGCACATTCCTGGAGACGTGCGAGGCGGTGTCGATCTCGTCGGGCGCCATGTCCGACGGGCCCGGCAGCAGCAGCACGTCGTCGTAGGTCAGCCCGAGTGTCGCGAATTTACCGGGCACTCCGTCGACGTTCGCAGTCATGACACCTTCCCCAAATGGCCTTGATCGGTGCGGATGTCCATGCTAACGGGAAGGAGAGGTGTCTCATTCCACGGTTTCGCAAGGCTCCGGTATTCGTATGTTCGTACGGAATCGGCCGGGCGGCCGTTCATTGCCCAAGGGGCGACCGGGCGGCGGATGGTTTCCGCAGCGGTGGTTACTGCTCCGCCAGGGCGCGCAGTCGGCTCAGGGCGCGGTGCTGGGCGACCCGGACGGCACCGGGTGACATTCCCAACATCTGGCCGGTCTCCTCCGCCGTGAGGCCCACGGCGATCCGCAGCAGAAGCAGCTCGCGCTGGTTCTCGGGCAGGTTGGCCATCAGCTTCTTGGCCCATTCGGCGTCGCTGCTGAGCAGGGCGCGCTCCTCCGGGCCGAGGGAGTCGTCGGGACGCTCGGGCATCTCGTCGGAGGGCACGGCGGTCAGACCGGGGTGACGCATCGCGGCGCGCTGCAGGTCGGCCACCTTGTGTGCGGCGATGGCGAAGACGAACGCCTCGAAGGGGCGGCCGGTGTCCTTGTAGCGGGGCAGCGCGAGGAGCACCGCTACGCAGACCTCCTGGGCGAGGTCCTCGACGAAGTGCCGGGCGTCGCCCGGGAGCCGGGACAGACGGGTGCGGCAGTACCGCAGTGCCAGGGGGTGGACATGGGCGAGCAGATCGTGCGTGGCCTGCTCGTCCCCGTCGACGGCGTGGTGGACGAGCGCGCCGATCGCCCCTTGGGCAGTGCCCGCCTCGTCGTCGCGCATCGGTCCATGGTGCCTTGCGTGCGCCGGCTCCGCGGCACCCCGTCCGTCGTTGTGCACCGAAGCGTTATGAGCAGGTGCGCCGGAACTCATTCCCTGCACCCTCCTCTTCCGCTCGACCGACTTGTCCCCAAGGAACTCCACACCTCAAGGATGCGTCATCCGCGGCGAAACAGGCACAGGGCACCCGGCCACCGGCTTCGACACCCTGGTACACCGGGCATTTCACGTACGTGCCGGCGAGGTGCGCGCGGACGACCTCAGGACCTGTCGTCCGGATCGGTCCGAGGCCGTCCAGCGGGGTATGCGCCCTGCCGGACCACGGGCCGCGTCCGGATGGGCGACGGCAGCCCGCGCCGGAGGCATCGCCCGTCTCCGACGCGCTCCCGCAAGGGCGCGGTCCGGGCAGGTGCGGTCCGGGCAGGTTCATCCGCGCGCCCTCACCCGCCGGCCACCGCTCGATGCCGTACACCGAAGCCGGTCCGATCCGAAGGACAGGCCCTAGCGCACCAGGCCCCACCGGAATCCGAGCGCCACCGCGTGGGCCCGGTCCGACGCTCCGAGCTTCTTGAAGAGCCGCCGGGCATGTGTCTTGACGGTGTCCTCGGAGAGGAACAGCTCCCGGCCGATCTCGGCGTTGGAGCGGCCGTGGCTCATGCCTTCGAGGACCTGGATCTCACGCGCGGTGAGCGTGGGCGCGGCGCCCATCTCCGCCGAGCGCAGCCGCCGCGGGGCGAGCCGCCAGGTCGGGTCGGCGAGGGCCTGGGTGACCGTCGCACGCAGCTCCGCGCGGGAGGCGTCCTTGTGCAGATAGCCCCGGGCGCCGGCGGCCACCGCGAGCGCCACGCCGTCGAGGTCCTCGGCGACGGTGAGCATGATGATCCGCGCGCCGGGGTCGGCGGACAGCAGCCGCCGGACGGTCTCGACACCCCCCAGGCCGGGCATGCGCACGTCCATCAGAATGAGGTCCGAGCGGTCGGCTCCCCAGCGGCGGAGGACTTCCTCGCCGTTGGCGGCCGTCGTCACGCGCTCGACGCCGGGCACGGTCGCGACCGCGCGGCGAAGCGCCTCTCGGGCAAGCGGGGAGTCGTCACAGACGAGGACGGAAGTCATGACCGCCCTCCGCAGCTGATGCGCGTCACCTTGAGCCTCCAGGCTGGTACGAAATCGTCACCTGTGCGGTCGACCGCTTCGGACACCCGCCCGAGCGCTTATTCCTTCAACCGCCTCGCACTCTCAACGACGGTCACTCGAAAGAGTTACGGGGTCGTCTGCCGTCTTCGGCACTCTACGTGAGGGGACGGACACGATGCAGACACGCGCGGCGGACCCTCGAACTTTCATCACAACCCATGCCTCGTTTGGCCCCTTTTCTTCCCATTTGCTGGTGTCTGAGGATAGATTCGCAATGAGTCATATTTTCATCTCCTTTGATCTTAGTTGTACGGTCGTGGACACCGGGTCCGCCCAGAACGGCTACAAGGGGTCACGTAATGGCAGATTTCTCCCGCCTTCCAGGACCGAACGCGGATCTGTGGGACTGGCAGCTCCTGGCCGCGTGCCGCGGGGTGGACAGCTCGCTCTTCTTCCACCCCGAGGGCGAGCGCGGTGCGGCACGAAGCGCTCGCGAGAACTCGGCCAAAGAGGTCTGCATGAGGTGCCCGGTGCGCGCCGAGTGCGCCGCCCACGCACTGGCCGTACGCGAGCCGTACGGCGTGTGGGGCGGACTGACCGAGGACGAGCGCGAAGAACTGATGGGCCGGGCGCGCCACCGACTGGTGTCGGCACCGGCACCGGCACCGGGTTCACCGCCGGCATCGGCGGCGTCGACGCCGGTCCCGGCGTCGGCCACGACGTTCGGCGAGCACGCCACCTCGAACAACTGAAGGAACGTTTCTTCACATCGGGCACACACGTGTGCCCTTCGCTTTTCGCGGGGGCGCCCGGCCGTCCCTGTCCCCACGGGGCGACGGCGGGGAGGAAACAGCGACCGGACCGAACCGTAGAGGGGACGGGACGGGACGCGAGGGTGTCGGCCGCCCGTAAGTGCCGGGTCCCGGCTGGCCTCGGCTAACGGCCGCCCGCGCGCGCCAGCTGGTCGAGTGTCGCGCCGACCGCGGGCACCTGGGCGAGGTCGGGAAGGGTCAGGGCCACGATCTCCCGCCGCACCGCGGGCTCCAGCGCGACAGTGCGCACACCCCTGGGCCGTACGGACTCGATGGCCAGCTGAGGCAGGACGGCCACCCCGAGCCCCGCGCCGACCAGGCCGGCCACAGCGGGGTAGTCGTCGGTCGCGAAGTCGATGCGGGGGGTGAAACCGGCCGTCTCGCACACTTCGACCAGCTGCCCCCGACAGCGCGGACAGCCGGCGATCCACGGCTCCTCGGCGAGTTCCCCTATGGCCAGGGACTCCACGTGCGCCAGCGGGTGCCGCTCGGGCAGGAGCCCCACGAGCCGGTCCGTGAGGAGCGGCCGCACGACGAGGTCGTCCCACTCCTCCGCGCCCGCCGCCCCTTCGTAGCGGAAGGCGAGGGCCACGTCGCAGTCGCCCTCCCGCAGCATCTCGACGGACCGGGGCGGCTCGGCCTCCTCCAGGGAGACACGGGTGCCCGGGTGGGCGTCACGGAGCGCGGCGAGAGCTGTCGGGACAAGCGTCGAACTGCCGCTGGGAAAGGACACGAGCCGTACCCGACCCGCCCGCAGTCCGGCGATGGCGGCGACCTCCTCCTCGGCGGCTGTCAGCCCGGCGAGGATGCCGGCGGCATGGCGCACCAGCGCGTCCCCGGCCTGCGTCATGCGCATCTCTCGTCCGGTGCGGACGAGCAGCGGCGTGCCGACGGACGCCTCCAGTGCCTTCATCTGCTGACTGACGGCAGGCTGGGTGCAGCCCAGTTCCCTGGCCGCCGCGGAGAACGAACCGGTGGTGGCCACGGCGCGCAGTACTCGGAGATGACGGGCCTCGATCACGCCCCAAGGATAAGCCGCCCTTTGACGCGGCACTGAATATCGCTTCGACGCTTTGATTCTGCATCGTTTACGTTGCGTCTCATGAAGCTTCTGTCTGTGAACCTGGGTCGTCCCGAGGCCGTGCCGTACACGGACCAACCCGAGGGGGTGACCGGCATCGACAAGCAGCCGGTGGACGGACCGGTGCGGGTGGCGGCGCCGGGACCGAAGGGGTTCGGCGCGAGCGGACTGGCCGGGGACGCGGTGTGCGAGACGCGGCACCATGGGGGCAATGACCAGGCGGTGTACGCGATGGCCCGCGAGGACCTTGACGAGTGGGAAGGCGTGCTGGGGCGCACGCTGCCGAACGGCTCGTTCGGGGAGAACCTCACCACGGAGGGGATCGACCTGTCCGGCGCCTTGATCGGTGAACGGTGGGCCATCGGGGCCGAGGTGATGCTGGAGGTCACCTCCGGCCGCATTCCCTGCCGCACCTTCCAGGGCCATCTGGGTGAGAAGGGCTGGGTGAAGCGGTTCACGCAGCGGGGCGCGCCGGGTGCGTATCTGCGGGTGGTCCGGCCCGGTGAGATCCGGGCGGGCGACGCGATACGGATCGCGCACCGGCCGGATCACGAGGTGACGGTCGCTCTGCAGTTCCGGGCGGTGACGACCGAGCAGACTCTGCTGCCGCTGCTGCTGGCCGCGGGCGACGCTCTCCACCCGGAGCCACTGGCGAGGGCACGGAAGTACAAGGAGAAGTACGAGGAGAACCTCGGGGTGAAGCCCGGGGAGAAGTCCGGTGCGGTCCAGGGCTCCTGACGGGCGGTCACCGCTCACCGGACACGACTGCCGGGCCGTCCCATGAGCACCGAGCCCCTGCTCCCGGTCGGCCGGCCAGTCGGCGAAAGACGGGCGGGCACCCCGCCTCGGGGTAATTCCCTGTTGCCGGGAGAGGGTTGGATCAGGGTACGAGGGCTTCTGGCAGCAGCGGTTCGGCGGCGACGACGACGATTCCTTCGACGTACAGGAGTTGCGGACCGTCCGGCAGCTGCGGACGTCACCGGAGTTGCCGACCGCGCTCACCGAGCCGGAGCTGCCCGACGGTGACGAGGCGGTACGGAGGCGGGGGCGGGTGGAGGGGCGGGTGCGGGAGTGACTGACCCGGCCGGGCTTCGGTGCGCCGGTCGGGACGGTGACGCCGACCGGACGCCCCGACTCCGGGTAACTAGTCTTGCACCATGACAACCGCTCTGATTACGGGATCGACGGCCGGGATCGGTGCCGCGTTCGCACGGCGACTGGCGGCCGACGGGCATGACCTGGTGCTGGTGGCCCGCGACATCGGCAGGCTCCGGGAGCAGGCGACCGAGCTCCACGACCGTCACGGCATCGAGGCGGAGGTGCTGTCGGCCGACCTGTCCGAGGACAAGGGCATCGAGACGGTGGCCGAGCGGCTGGGAGATCGTAAGAACCCCGTCGACCTGCTGATCAACAACGCGGGCTTCGGCAACAAGGGCCGGTACCTCGAAGTCTCCATGGCGGACGAGCTGAGGATGCTCAAGGTGCACTGCGAGGCGGTGCTTCGGCTGACGACGGCGGCGGCGGAGGCGATGCGGAAGCGCGGGCGCGGGGGCGTCGTGAACGTCGCCTCGACCGCGGCGTTCCTGCCGCGCGGGACCTACGGGGCGTCCAAGGCGTGGGTCGTTCAGTTCACCCAGGGCGCGGCGCAGGACCTGGCGGGCAACGGTGTACGGCTGATGGCGCTGTGCCCCGGCTTCGTACGCACCGAGTTCCATGAGCGGGCGGGGATGGGGACGGACAACATCCCGAACTGGATGTGGCTGGACGCGGACAAGGTGGCGGAGGCAGCCCTCACGGACCTGGCCCGCGGCAAGTCGGTGTCGATCCCGGACCCGCGGTACAAGGCGTTGATGGGAGCGGCGAAGCTGGTGCCGCGCGGTGTGCTGGGCGGAGTCTCCTCGCGGACGGGGCGGAAGTACGGGCCGCAGTAGCGAACCGCCACGGCCGACCGGACAGCCATGGCCGACCGGGCCGCTGCGGCCTGTGCTGGTGACAGGGGTAGGAGCAGGAGCAGTGACCCTGGCAGTGACAGCGACCCTGGCAGTACGACTGTCCAGGGCTGAGGGCGGGGCCGGCAGGGCTGAGGACTCCGGAGCCGACGGAGCTGTGAGCCACGTTCGAAGGCGGCCTCGGTCCAAAGGCAGGGCAACGCACATCCCCTGTCGGAGGCGGCGACTAGGATTCTGGGCGTGTCTTCAGGGGAGAATCGGCACGCCGCGGCGTGGCTGACCCCGCTTCCGCCGCCGTCTCCCGGAGGCGTTCGGTGTCCGCTGTCCCGAAACCGGCTGCTCCCGCTCCTCGTGAGCGCTGGTTCCAGCCGCGGCGATCGGGCTTCCGGTGGGAGCAGGAGGGGCTGGACCACGTTCGCGGTCTGATGCCGCGGACCGAGCCCTACCGGGCGTGGGCGACGTTTCAGTTCACCGCGGCGTCCGGCAGGACCAACGAGTGCGATGTGCTGATCGCCGTGCCCGGCGGCCTGTACCTGCTGGAGCTGAAGGGGCACCCCGGCCGGGTCGTGAACCACGGTGACACCTGGCAGTTCCACGGCGACCGGGTCCGCACCCTGCGCAATCCTCTCCATCTGACCGATCTGAAGGCCAAGGAGCTGAAGGGGCAGTTGGAGCGCGCCGCCCGGACGCTCGGTCTGTCTCCCCGGGACGTCCCGTTCATCAAGCCGGCCGTTTTCCTCCACGACCCTGCTCTGGTGAGCGCGCTGGACGAGTTCCAGCGCACGTCCGTCTTCGGCCGCAACGACGGCGCGAGCGGCCTGCCGAAGATCTTGGACGACCTGCTGGGCCGTCCGCCGGAGCGGGAGAGCTGGCGCGTCACTCCGGTGATCAGCGAGCGCCTGGAACGGCTGATGCAGAAGATCGGCATCAGCCACTCCACCGCGCACCTGCGTTTCGGGGACGACTGGAAGCTCGAGCCCCGGGCGCTCGACGCGGGCCCCGGCTGGGAGGACCGGCTGGCGGTGCGCGACGACGGGCTGGTCCAGGAGAGCGGCCGTGTCCGTATATACCTGTCCGGTGCCGCCGCGTCCGACGAGCAGCGCGCGAAGGTGGACCGTGCGGCCCGTCGCGAGTACCAGGTGTTGCAGGGCATCAACCATCGCGGCATCGTGCAGGCGGCGCAGATCCGTGAGCATCAGGGCGGTCCGGCGATCCTCTTCCGGCACCGCGAGTCTGATCTCCGGCTGGACGCCTACCTCGATGCGTACGGCGGGCAGCTCGCACCTGCTCAGCGGTTGGACCTGGTGCGTCAGCTCGCCGAAGCGGTGCGTTACGCGCACAACCGTTCCCTGTACCACCGGGCGCTGTCCGCCCGGTCGGTGTATGTCTCGGCGCGTGAGGACGGCAGTGAGCCCGTCCTGCGGATCGCCGACTGGCAGACGGCGGCGCGCGACTTCGAGACGACGATGCACCGCTCGCTCGGTGACACTCCGCTGGACGGGGGGCTGATCGCGGACACCGCACAGGTCTATCTGGCGCCGGAGACGGACCAGGAGTTCGCCGATCCGGTCGACCTGGACGTCTTCGGTCTCGGTTCGCTCAGTTATCTGCTGCTCACGGGACGTTCCCCGGCGGACCGGCGCAGCGCCATGCTGGAGCGGCTGCAGAGCGACAAGGGCCTGCATCCGTACGCCGTCTCCGATTCCGTTTCGACTGCTCTCGACACTCTCGTCTTCCGGGCCACGGCCGCCGATGTGAGGGACCGTCCGGCGTCGGTCGACGAGTTCCTGGAGCTGCTGGCGGCGGCCGAGGCGGACGCGGCGGCGCCGCAGTCCACGGGCGGCCCGGCCGTCGAGCCCCTCACGGTGCAGCCGGGGCAGCCGCTGGACGGCACCTGGACGGTGGCGCGGGTGCTCGGCACCGGCGCCACGGCTCGCGCGCTCCTGGTCCGCCGTACCTCCGCCGAGGACGGCGAGGATTCCCTCCGTGTGTTCAAGGTGGCCCTGGACCAGGAGAAGGAAGCCCGCCTGCACGCGGAGGCGAAGGCGCTGAAGGAGGTGGGCGGCGGGCGCATCGTGAAGCTGCTCGCCGAGCCGCGCGAGCTGGCCGGTCACACGGTCCTGGAGATCGAGTACGCGGGCGGCTTCCGCGGCGGGGACGACCGGGAGCCGGTAAGTCTCGGATCGCGGCTCCGCGACCAGGGCCCGCTGGGGTACGACCAGTTGGAGCGGTTCGGCAACGACCTGTTCGACGCTCTCGACGCCCTCGCCGCGCGCGGGGTGCGGCACCGGGACGTCAAGCCGGACAACCTCGGTCTGTTCAAGCGCAGCGACGGCTCCTGGCAGTTGATGCTGTTCGACTTCTCGCTGGCCGACGCCCCGGACCAGGATGTGCACGCGGGCACGCGCGGGTATCTCGATCCGTTCCTCGGCGGGGCGGGCCGTTCGCGTTACGACGATCACGCCGAGTGGTACGCCGCCGCGGTCACCCTGCACGAGATGGCCTCCGGGGAGCGGCCCGTGTGGGGGGACGGGCAGGGCGATCCGCGACTGGTCGCGGACGCGGAGCTGCACGTGTCGGCCGAGTTGTTCCCGCAGGCCCTGAGCGAGGGGCTGAAGGGGTTCTTCGAGCGGGCGCTGCACCGGGACGTGGAGCAGCGGTACGACAGTCTGCGGCAGGTGCAGGAGGCGTGGCGGCAGGTTTTCCGCAGGGCGGACGCGGCACCTCCCGCGACGACTCCGGCCACGATCGGTATCGGCGCGGAGGACCTGGAGGACGCCCGTGAGCAGGCGGCCGAGGCAGCCGGGCTGAAGACGCCTCTCGCGGCGGCGGGCTTGTCTCCCCGGGCCGTGCCGGTCGCCGAGGGTCTCAAGGCCCATACCGTCGAGCAGCTCCTGGACATCCCGCCGCACTACATCTCCCGGGCCCGCGGTGCCGGCAACGCGATCCGCAAGGAGCTGAACCGCCGCCACCGCCAGTGGACGCAGGCACTGCGCCGGCGGCCCGCCGCGAAGAAGCCCGCGGAGATCCTGCCCGATGCGCAGGAGGAGGTGCTGGAGTCGGTCGACACGCTGGCCGCGCGCCTCACGCTTCCGGCGGGCAAGCGCCGCACACGTCCCCGTCCGGACGTGGTCCGTGCCACCTTGCAGCTTCCGGGGGTGCTGGAGGCCGGGGAGGCGATGGAGCCGTGGCCGGCACAGAGCCTGATCGCGAAGGCCCTGGGCATCAGCCAGCCGACCGTTTCGCAGAGCCA
Source organism: Streptomyces chlorus (assembly GCF_042655885.1). Taxonomy (NCBI): domain Bacteria; kingdom Bacillati; phylum Actinomycetota; class Actinomycetes; order Kitasatosporales; family Streptomycetaceae; genus Streptomyces; species Streptomyces chlorus. Next base: position 360,346 of record NZ_JBHSOA010000009.1, on the reverse strand, counting down.
GCAGGCGGCGATCGCGGCATGGGCCGAGCTGCCGTGGCTGGCCAGGGTGCGGGACGAGCTGGTGGCGATCCTGACCGACCGGGACCGGGTGTGCACGGCCGAGGAGTTGGCGTCGGAGCTGCGGGTCCGGCACGGCGCAGGCACAGGTGATCCGGCCGAGGCACAGGCCAAGGCGCTGGCCGTGGTACGGGCCGCGGTCGAGGCGGAGATCCGCAAGCGGGACGAGGAGCAGTCCGGCGCCGAGTCCGCCGACGGGTCCGAGCCCCCGGCGCGGTTCGCCGTGCAGCGTCGTGGCGGCCGGGTCGTCATCGCGTTGGAGGACCAGCCTGGCGCCGACGATCCGACGCCCGCCGAGCTCGCCGACTATGCGGCCCTTCTGGGCGAACAGGCCGCCGACCTGGCCGGGCGCGACCCGTTGCCCGGCCGCGCCACCGTGCTGAGGGAGCTGCGTTCCCTACCGGCACCCGAAGGCATGGCGCCGCTCGCCGACACCCGGCTGGTGGAGCTGGCCGCGTCGATGGCGGGTGGTGTGGCCTTCTCCCCCCGGCTGGAACTGTTCCCGCTCTCCCTCGGCCTGGCCCGCGCCCTGCGCATCTCGCAGGCACCGGCGGGTGTCCGCCCCGAGACCGGTATCACGACATCGGACCTGCTCTCCCGGGTCCGTGCGCGGTTCCCCGGTCTCACCGTGCTGGACGAGACGACGTACGTGGAGCTGGCGGAGGCTCTGACGGAGTCGGGGTTCCCCCTGGTGCACGACCAGGAGCGGCGCCGTTTCTTCCCCAAGGAGCAGCAGGGTCCGGGCAGCCGGCTGGGGCTGTCCTCCTCGGTCCTGACGAGTACCGGTTCGCTCTACGCCGCCGCGCAGGGCCGTATCGCCGAGGGCAGGGATCCGCGTGAGGTGTTGTCCGCGCGGCTGGGTGAGGCCCGTCGCCGGGGTGGTTTCGTGGCCCTGACCTTGAAGGGTGCCGAGCTGCCGGGGACCGCGCAGGCGTTGGCGGAGCGGTTCGAGGTGACCGGTGTCCCGTTGAACACCCTGTTCCTGGACGCGCTGAAAGAGCTGGCCGAGGAGCAGTCCGTGCGCTGGCAGGCCCTGTTGAAGGCGGACGCCAAGTTCACGGTGACCGGTCTGCTGGGCGCGGCGCTCGCCTCGTACACGCGGTCGGCGGCCGAACGGGTCCGGCGGCGGGTGGTGGACCTCGCGGAACGCTCGGGTCCGCGCACGGTCCTGCTCGCCCACGAGGCCGGTCTGATCGCCCGCTACTGGGAGGCGGGCGGCCGCGAACTCCTGGCCTCTCTCCAGCAGGCGGCCAGGCGGCCGGCCGACGTCCCGCACGGCCTGTGGCTGCTGCTGCCGGTGGAGGACCCGCGCGCCACACCCGTACTGGACGGCCGCACCGTGGAGGTGGTGGACCGGGCCAGCGAATGGGAAGTGCTGGACAGCCTCTTCGTGAAGGGCCTGCGGCCCGCACCACCGGTGCCCTGACGGAACGACACCCGTACGGCTTGTTCCGATACCTGATTGCGCGATTTTTCTTGCCAACCCCCTCCACCGGCGATTCACTTGCACAAAACCCGGTGAAACTAGCTGCGGGAGGGGGTGTTCATGCTTCTGAACTTCAGGGTGGCCAATCACCGCTCGATCCGCGAGGAGCTGGAGTGGCAGCTTCAACCGGTGTACGAGGGGGACCGGCCGCCGGGCACCGCATGGGAGGCGGTACCGGTCGCGGGCATCTTCGGTTCGAACGCGGCCGGCAAATCGAACATCGTCGACGCGCTGCGCTACATGGCGGAGATGGTGAACCGCTCGCATCTCCTGGCGGAGGACGGCGAGGGCGTGAGCAGACAGCCGTTCCTTTCGGACGTCCGGGAGACGGACTCGTCCTGGTACGTCGCCGACCTCCTGGTGCGCGGGATCAGGTACGTGTACGGCTTCGAGGTGGACGACGAGTGTGTCGTCGGCGAGTGGTTATACACCTACCCGGAGGGACGCAGGCGGGTGGTGTTCGAGCGGACCGGGGACGACCTCCGTGTCGGCAGTTCGCAGGACCGGCACAAGGAACTGCACACGGTCGCCGACGTGACGGCTCCCAATGCGCTGTTCCTTTCGGTGGCCGCCCGATCGAAGAGGGTCACGGACGTCGTCTACCCGGTGTACCGGTGGTTCCGGAGCGACCTGGTGTTTGGCGGCTCCTTGACGAATGGGCCGATGCACCGCGCGCTGATGCTCAGGAACCTCGCACGTCGACTGGACCGACAGGGAGAGCCCGCCCATCTACGGGACCTGTTGCGCGTCGCGGACCTCGGTATCGAGGATTTCCGCGTGGAGACGGTCGAGGAGGAGCTGTACTCGTCGCGGTCCGTCCCCCGGGGTGCCGAAAAGGACACGCTCTTCGACATGCCGAGGCCCCACCGACGGACACGCCACGAACTGCTGTTGAGGCACACCGGTAGGAACGGTCCGTTCGAGGTGCCGCTGGACGCGGAGTCCGCCGGTACGCAGGCGCTGGTGGAGTACGCGTTCACGCTGGAGGGGGTGGCCCGTCGCGGTGGCACCCTGGTGGTGGACGAGCTGGGCAGCAGCCTGCACCCGCGGCTCAGCGCGTTCCTGGTCGGTCTCTTCCAGGACCCGGAGCGCAACCCGAGGGGCGCTCAGTTGCTGTTCACCAGTCATGACGTGAGCCTGCTGGGCCGCAGGGCCGGCGAGGACATCCTGAAGCGGGACCAGATCTGGTTCGTGACGAAGAACGAGTTCGGGGAGAGCTCGCTGTATCCGCTGTCCGACTTCCGGCCGCGCCAGGACGAGAACCGGGAGCGGCGCTATCTCGATGGAAGCTACGGCGCGGTGCCCATGATCGACGACACGTTCACGCTGGCGATCGCCGGGCGGGGGGAAACGAGTGGCGAGGGATCCGAAACGGGACGGGCGGAAGACTCCGAGGCGTGAGTCCACGCTGCGCCGCAGGCCGGCGTACCGGGATTCGTTACCGACGATCCTGGTGGTGTGCGGGGCGAGGAACACCGAACCGGCTTATCTCAGAGGCCTTTTGAGAGTGGTCGACAATCGTGCCGTGGATGTCCGGGTCAAGGTCTGTCCGCAGGATCCGGTATCCGTGGTCCGGCACGCGGCGGGTGAGCGCAGGCGCGCGGGCGACCACTATTCCCACACCTGGTGCGTCCTGGATGTGGATGACTTCGCGCATCTCGACGAGGCGCTGCGGCTGGCCCACAGTGAGGGCATCGACGTCGCCCTGTCGAACCCGTGCTTCGAGCTGTGGCTGCTGCTCCACTTCCGCGACCACCGCGCTCCGGTCAACGGCTTCCGGCAGGCCGAGCGGCACCTCGTCCCTCACCACCGCGGGTACAGCAAGGCCGCGGACAGGTTCGCCTTCGACCTTTACCGGGAGGCCTGGCCGCAGGCAGTGGAACGGGCGCGGGCGCTGGCGAAGCCGAGTGAGGAGCACAAGAGGAACCCGTCGACCGGAATGTGGCGCTTGGTCGAGCACATCGTGCCGGCGTATCCGCAGACCTGAGCCGTACTCGTCTTCAGACCCTGCCGCGGCTGAGGGAGAATCGGGACGGCAGGGCCTCCAGGGAATGGGCGGACATGAACGTCGGTGAAGAGCTTCTCGGCAAGAGGATCATCAAGACCCACCCGCCTCGTGACGGCATGCAGCTCGTCCGGCTGGAGTCGGTCGCGATCTTCATCTGCTCGCAGTGCACCTCGGAAAAGACCGCACGCCTTGTCGCCGTCCGCGGTGTCTCTCTCCTGTGCAACGGCTGTTACGGACGCATGCGTGCCTCGGCTGCGGAGAGCGATCAGCAGGCGCGGAAAAGCACCGGTGGGTCGTCGGCGGCCTCCACGTCTCCGTCTGCGGTCGCGGATAATCAGGTGTCGCCCCTTCAGGCCGAGGGTCTCGCGTGGGTCGTCGTAGAGGAACGTGCCAGTGGGCTGCCCTACTCGGTGATCAACACCGGGCGCACCGTCGAGTGGAAGTTCCACGTGCGTGCCGAGCATCTCCTGCACGGCATGTGCCCCGTGCCGGCCGAGATGGCCGACCGGGCCTCCCCTCATGAGCCGCTGGACCTCATATTTCTGCAGGGGCGTCACCGCATCAGGGTCCTGGACGAGCAGGAGGGGGCCAGGCTCCGGGTGGAGGGCGCTGAGCCACTGCTGACAGGAGTGACGTGGCAGCCTTTCGTCCTCCCCGGAACGCGTGTGTCGGTGCGGTGGGAGACGTGGGGGAAGCTCCGTCTGGCCTTCACCCCGCTGGACAAGCCCGTGGTCTTCGGCGGCACCGTGGTCCGCTACGCGTACGACCCGAGGATCATGACCCGTGAACTCGCGGCGTTCGATGCCCGCGTGGACCGGGTGGAGGAACTCGTGCTGAACGCACTGCGTGAGCTCGGGTACCTCGACGAGAAGGGCCGGGCCCTGCTCCCGCAGGAGGCGTTGCTCCGCAACACCATCGAGCGTGCGCAGACGGAACGGCCTCCGACGAAGAAGATCCATGGGGCGATCGAACGGTTGCTCTCGCGCGGGGTCCTCACGTGGGAGCAGGGCAGCGTCAACGGCGCATCCGTGCTGCACTGTCCCGCACGAACCGGAGAGACACCGGTTCCGCTGCTCTGCTACGCCCCGATGCTACGGGTGGCGGAACGCGAGGATCTTCGGGAAGGGGCGACCGGCGCCGCATACGGCACGAGCGCCCATCGCGTCTCGGGGCACCTGATGCGCATCGGCCACCTCGGCAGATCAGCGAGCCCCGAGGCGGAAGCCGCCTACCGGGAGGACCACAGGAGAGCCGGCCTGGCCGGGCCTCACGAGCTGCCCCGCGGCTACACCTACGTTCGTGAGCACGAGCGGGGGATGTAGGCAACCTGCGTTCAAGTGCTCGGAGGGCGGCACTGGCATGTGTCCGGTGGCCCGGCTCGCCGGCTGCCGCCGCCTCCACCGTCGCTACGGGCGCAAAGCCGAGCACTTTCTCGCCTTCACCAGCATCGTCTGCACCCTCATCTGCTTCCGCAGGCTGAAGACGTAAACGCACACTCAACACACCGTTAACTACAGCACCATGACGCAGTGAGCAGATCATCCGAGTATGCGCGGAACGCGGCCCGTTTTTGGAACGAGCACCACCAAGCCCCCTTCCCCGCCGGCCTACGAGGCGCCGAGTTCGCCGAAACGGACATGGTGCTGCTGGACGCCGAGACCGCCGGCTGCATCTTCGCCTTTCTCGGACTGGCCGCAGCCCTCTGCCGCCACAGACGGCTCCTCACACTGACCATGTAGGGCACGGTCTCAGTGAACAAGCTCGGTGGAGAGGGCGACGCCGGTGTCGATCTCGTTTGCACTCCAGCCGGTGATGTCCAACAGCAGGACGGTGACCGGGATTGCGCCGCCAGACTCGACAACGGCGACTGTGCCGACCGGACAAACAGGGCAGCGGGACAGACCGGCCGGGCAGGCGTGCCGACGGCATGCGGCCGCCGCCTTCAAAAGGCGGGATTCACTGCGGCAAGTTTCCGAATCAACAACCTACATTCCCCTGAGGGGAATTTGAGGTTTCCCACCATGAAGATCGGCCATTCCATTTTGCAGATTTGCCCGATTTGAGCGACTGGAAGAGCCCCGATGAGGAATTAGGTGCCCGTTGCCCGAATTACACCCTCAGGCGATTCCGGCCACCCGTTAAAAATGTCTGCCCACCGAGACCGGAGCTGGTTAGTGTCCATCTCGCCTCCAGGAGTCCTGGAGGCGCGGGCACTCCCCGACGCACACGGTTTCCAGGCCATGAGGTGCGCCGGATGATGTGCCCGCACCGGCCAGCGAAAGGACATGCTAGTGAAGTTCAGACTTGCCCGCATCAGCGCAGCCACCGCTCTCGTGGTGCTCACCATCGGCACCGGCGCGCCGCACGCCATTGCCTCTGCGGCAAGCGAGGACCTGCCGACCGACGAGGTTCTCGTCGGTGTCGAGGTCGAGGGCCAGGAGCTTGATGAGGACCTGCCCATCCCGGGTGAACCCGAGGACACGGTTGTGCCGGACGTGGACCTGCCCGACAAGGAACCGGATAACCTGCCGCACGGAATCGAGTGCAAGCCCGGTTGGTTCTTCAAAATCACCGAGAACAAGAAGAACACCATGTCCGTCAAGTACAACACCTTCGCCGAGAACACGTCGTCCCGGAGTCTTAGTTTCAAGTTCACCTCCAAGAAGTCCGGGACGACCGAGGTCGGAGGGTCGGTAACCCTCAGCAGTGAGGTGAAGGTCGCGGTTCTCGGCTCGATCAAGGCGGAAATCAACGCCAACGCCAAGAAGAGCTGGACCTCAGAAATCGGCGTCGAGATCTACGGATCGATTCCCGCGAAAAGCATAGTGTACGGCGATTACGGGATCTTGAAGGAGAAGGTCTACGGATACAAGTACTACCGTGGCAGCGCCTGCCAGAAGGCCAACAAGCAGAACATGACCGTTTGGGCCCCCTACCGCGAAGGCTGGCGTGTCAGCTAGCCCCCCGCGCCCGGCCCTGACACAGGGCCGGGCGCCCCGCCCTCACTCTCGGGAGACCCCGTTGCGTCGCTCTACCCTGACCGTTGCCGTCGTGGCCACGTTGTTCCTCGTCGGAGGCTGCTCCGACGAACCCGAGGCGAAGCGTCCGGGCCCTGCCGGTCCGACAGCTTCCTCGGACCAGCCCACACGGACACCTGCCACACAGTCACCCGGCCTGGACCTGCCCGGGAACGCGCAGATCCTGGTAGCCGAGACCACTGGCAACAAGGACCAGGAACTGCCCGAATTCACCTCGGAGGAAGGTGCCTACACCGTCTACGCAGTGTGTGAGGGCAAGGGCAAGGTGTCGATCCTGAACCGAAACAGCAGCAACGCCCATCCGGTCGCTTGTGGCGGGGTCCCCACCGTGGGCGTAATCTATGCGGACAAGAAGGCCCAGCACCTCAAGATCCAGGTGGTCGGCGATACTTCCGTCTGGAAGATCGCGGTGATTTCCGGAAACCACCAGTCCTGAGATGGCCTTTGCCGGGGTTTCACGATGGCCCGGGCCTGGCCCGCGCCCTGCGTATCTCGCAGGCGCCGGTCGGGGGTACACAACTGCTGGTCCAGTACCTCGTTTTGGTGCACATGGGCACGCTTGAGTGAACGGCGTGACGTTCCGTGGGTGTGCCTGGCTGGGTGCGCGTAACGCACTCGGTGCGATCTGGAACGCCGGGTGTGGCGTCAGCAGTCGGGGCCCCCGTTCCACCAGAGAGATGGTTCGGGGCCTCCCCGTCGCCTCTGGCCACACCCACATGACCAGGTCGTAGGGATTCCGCCCACCTGGGACGGACCGCATACGTGATATGCGTCGCCGCCCAGGACGCGAAAGCGGAGGACCAGTGCGCCCAAGACCGTTCGGGGCGTGCCGGAGAGTCAGGACTCACCCCTGCTCACTGCCCAGGAACGGTCCGCCCCGACAGCAGGGTCCGGGCAGCCGGCTGGGGCTGTCCTCCTCGGTCCTGACGAGTACCGGTTCGCTCTACGCCGCCGCGCAGGGCCGCATCGCCGAGGGCAGGGATCCGCGTGAGGTGCTGTCCGCGCGGCTGGGCGAGGCCCGCCGCCGGGGCGGTTTCGTGGCCCTGACCTTGAAGGGTGCCGAGCTGCCGGGAACCGCGCGGGCACTGGCGGAGCGGTTCGAGGTGACCGATGTCCCGCTGAACACCCTGTTCTCCGTCTCCGGCTCGGCTCGCCCGGCCGGGAACGTGAGGGACCGGCCGACGGTCTGTGCACGGGATTCCTCGGCCCGGGCCGACGGCGTGCCGGTCACGGAGGCGGCCCGGGGGAGGGTGACGGCGGTTCAGCCCGCGGGTTCCGGTTCGTCCGTCCGGCCGGCCGGTGAGGGTGCCGGTGTCGCGGAGCCGGTACAGGTCCGTCGTGAGCTTGGCCCGTGCCGCTGTGTTCCGTGTGGACCAGCAGTGCGCGCAGGCGCCGGAGCTCCTCCTGCTGCCGGGAAAGCCGCTTCGTGGCTCCGTTCCGCTTGTCGTCGGTCTTCACCGGCGGCTTACCGAGCCGACCGCTCCCATGGTTGCCGACCGCATCCCCCATGGCACTGATCCACGCGTACGGCGGCCTGCCGTCCGCCACCCTCCCAGGGCCGCTGTCCCCCGTATGGACCGTCGAACAGGAATCGGCCATTCCTGGATCCGGAACCCGCCGTACGGGAACGGCGGGTTCGAGTTCGCTCTCCTGACATGCAGGCTGAAGCCGACCAGTCAGCTCATGCTCAGGGGGGCTCATGCGTACCAGGGGGCACAGACGCATCATCGCCGCAGCCGCGACCACGGCCGTGGCGGCCGCTCTGGTTGTCGCATCCGGCTGCTCGTCCCAGGGCGATGAAGACCCCCCTGCGGTTTCGGCACCCTCATCCCCGGTATCGACGTCCTCCGAGGGGGCCCGCGAGACCGTCGAAGCCTATGTGCAGGCTCTCAACTCCCGCAGCGCCGCCGGGCTGATCTCGGTCGGGGGCGTCAAGGACGAGAAATGGTCTCGGCAAGAGGCCGAGCAGATTCTCGCCGACCGGGGCGGACAAGGGTGGAAGGTCAAGGACGTGCAGATCCAGCACGACATGGGCCCGGACGTCGGCTCAGCCCGCCTCCTGGCCGAGGACAAGGCGGGCAAGCCCCTGCAGGACACCTTCACCGTCACGCGGGAGAAGGGCACCTGGCATCTGGTGGTCTTCACGAACCAGCCCGTCGCGCCGGGCAAGGAATCCTCTTCGACCGACAAGCCGCATTCCTGACCGCCCCGTTGTGGTGGCCTGAGCCGACAACCCGGCCCAGGCCACCACCACACAGGACACCGCGGACCGGATGGCGGGGCTCATCCGCTACCGGACGGAACCGGGCTTGGTGCCCTGCGACCTCGTTCCGCTCGCCTTCGTCGCACCACCAGGACGGGTGGTGCGGGATCAACCGTCTGACCAGCATAAATGACGGTTTCCGCCTGGTGAAGGGCTTTGCGGCTGCCGTGTCAGTCAGCCAGAAGAAGGACGTGGCAACGCAGCCAGTCGACCATCCACTCGCCTTCGACCTTGTAACCGGCGTCGCGGTACACCTGCTCGGCCACACGCTCCAGCAGGCTGCGCAGCCCCTCCAGGGTTCCGGTGTCCCGCGCCCCTCCGCCGGGTTCCGGCACGGGCTCGTGGTACAGCACGTGCTGTTCTCCCCCACGCGTCCCCACGACCTGGACGGTGTGGGCGTCGCCGTCGTTCTCGACCGAGATGTGGTAGCGGATCTCGCCTGATTCCCCGTCCAGGTCGTCACCGGAGGGATCGATGTCCTCGACTTCGTCCAAGGGGTTGGTGACGTCGTTGTCGCACATGAGCCACCGGAGGCGCCACGACCCGTTCGTGTCCCACCTCTCCGTGTCCAGCTTCCTCCGGGCGACCTCGGTGAGGAGGGTGAGGTCCCGGAGCGACCATGGGTGGAAGTCCGGCGGGAGTTCGCCGCTCAGGTCATAGGACGGGTCCGCGCCCATCCCTCCGGCGTAGGCGTTCACGATGTCCAGGACGCAGACCTCGTCGTCGTCATCGACGTCCGCCTCGACCCGACGGTTGTCCACCTTCGCGTAGCGCTCCTCGCCGATCTCGCAGGTCCAGCCGAGGCCAGGCATGCCCTCACACGTGCAGGCGTCCGTCTCCTCGACCGTCTCGGCCTTTGTGGACGCGGAGGTCGGCTCCTCGCTCGGAGAGGGGGCGGACCGGAACGAATTGAGGCAGACCGCCTCCAGTCCCGCTCGTCCGACACGGCTGTTGTTCAGCCACTCGGGCACCTCTTCGTCCATATCGACCGCACGCGCCTGCAGAGGCCGGTCCGCGCTGCGGTAGAAGGCGATGTCGCAGGGGATGGCGAGCCACTGCTCGAAGGTCTCTTCGGTCCCCCCCCCCCCCCCCCCGGCCGGCCGAGGCCGCTCGTCTCGGCTGTGCGGAACAGTTCCCGAGCGGCAGCGAGGTCGACGACCGGCAAGCCCGCGCGGCCTGGCTCCGTCTCGGAGGGGACGGGCATGTCGGGCAGCCTCCCGGAGTCGATGGACCCCGGTAGCGCGCTGCCGCACCCCGGTGATTTGCGCTTGCCCGCGCACTTCGCGCGGGTCGGTCGTCACCCCACCCGGGGCAGCTCACACCGGGCGTGATGCCGTCCAGCCAGGCTTTGACGCTGGACCACAGGACCGGACGGCAAGTTGACACTCGCACCGATATTCCACAATATCTCCACAACCCCCTTGCTTCGGGGCCGGAGATCATGAAATCTTGCGGCTGATGACCGATGCCCCGTGATTCCGTGGGGCGAGTACCGATCTCCCTGCACGAGGTGTAAGGGGGTCTTCGTTCCACAGGAGGCCCTTGTGCACGCTCCCGACGCAGCCGGTGCGCCCCTCAACTGGGATCTCTACCGGGCGGCAGTCCTCGTCATCCGGTTCGAGGACCGAGCCGTTCGAGTCGAACCACGCCCTCGGGGCACGGCCGAGGGTTTCTTCCCGGAACCGGCCGACGGCGCCACCGTCCATGTGATCACCGCCTGGAACCCCCGTGGCCGTACCGCGCCGGCCGACACCAACAACCGTGCGCAGGGCCTTCTGCTCGACGAGATCCGCCGTCGTGGTCTCACCTGGTGGCCCGCGGAGGGAGGCGATGCGTGTGGCACACATCGGGAGGAGAGCATCGCTGTCGTCGGCCTGAGCGATGCCGCGGCGCGTGACCTGGGACGTGGTTTCGACCAGGACGCGGTCTTCGCCTGGACCCCCGACGCCTGGCACGTCCTGGCCTGCGACACCGACGCCGCGGCGGTGAGCGGATGGGCGGCATCCGCGCAGGCCCGGCCGTCACCGTCTCGTCCGGGTGGCAACTCCGGGAACGACCGCCCGGACACCCCGCCGGAAGGCAGCCGAGGTCCGGGCAAGAGCTGACGCGGGCAGGAGAAGAGCAATGGGCATGTATCCCATGCGCACCCCGGATCACTGTCCCCGCTGCGGCAGGCGTCTCACCGGTCCACCGGCCGAGAGGGTCGGAGCCGATGGCTTACCGGCCGAGGTGACCTACGCGACGGACCCCGTGTGCGGTGCGCGATGGCACGTGTGGGACAAGACGTCCCCGCTGCGCCGCCTGGCCCGCCCGTATGTGGACGGCACGGGATGACGTCGCGGAGTGTGCGGTACCGGCCACCCGATGGCCACGGCCAGTGCGGTCGGGCTGACAGGATGGGACGGCGGGCCTTGGGGGGTTCGCCGGGAAATCGGTGCATCCGCGACGATCGCGGGGCCGGCTAGCCGGTGACTTCGCACATGGGGGTTTAGGTCTCCAGCCAACGGGGGCGGGTTTCGTCGATGCCGAGGAGTTCGAGCAGGTGTGCTTGGACTCCTCGGTTGATGAGGATGGCGGGTGGGCCGGTGGCGGTGCCGGGTCGGAGCATGAGGCTGTCGAGGTGGTAGAGGATCATGCGTCCGGTGGGGCGGACCCTGCGGTTGTCGGGGTAGAGGCCGCTCATGGTCTGCTCGGGGCCGAGGGCTTGGCGTGCTTGGCGTTCGATCAGGCAGAACACCAGCAGGGCCAGGCAGATCACGGTGATCAGGGCCGCGATGCGGCGGTTGTGTTCCAGGAAGATCGGTGCGACGGCCAGGGGGCCTTTGACGTCGTGGTAGCGGCGCTCGACCACTCCTTGGCCCTTGTAGCGGCGCAGGACCTCGGCCGCGTCGGCCTGCTGCGGGGTGAGCCGGGTGACCAGCGCATACCAGCCGTCGGCGGCGGCCTCGGTGTCCAGGACGTCCTGGTCGAAGTGCCATTGCAGGGCGGGGCGCCCGTCGGGGGCGGTGGTGACGGTGGTGTGCAGGCAGTTCGCGACGCGGCGGGTCTTGGCGATCACGCCGATGCGGGCCTCGACCTTCGCCGCGGTGTTGTAGTAGCGTCCGCCGGCCGAACGCCGGAGCTTGTCCAGGTCTTCCGCCGCCCTGGCCAGGCGCTTGGCGCGGGCGGCCTGCTGTCCCTTGGCGTTGCCGGTGGAGTGGACCAGGATCCTGCGCAGCCGGTGCACGGGGTCGTTCTTGCGTGACCCGGGCATGACGTGGACGTCCTCCAGGACCCGGTAGGACTCCCGTTGGCCGGCGGGTGTGTTCCGCTCGCGGTCACGGTCGTTGACGTAGTCGACCAGCTGGGCGGAGGCCACGTCCAGGGCGGCGTAGAGGCCCGCCTTCACCTGGGCGGCCGGGAGCGGGGCCACGAAATCGACCTTGGCGTCCAGCAGTGCGGTGATGTTCGGGTAGGACACCAGCTTGGAGTCCGCGACGAGCAGGAAGTCCTTGCGGCCGGCCATCTTGCGCAGGGCCTTCATCGCGCCGACGACCTGCGCGACCTCGCCCGCCCCGCCGTCGTAGACACGGTGGAACACCGGGACGCCGCCGTCGCGGGCAACGGCCAGCCCGGCCTGGATCTGCTTCAGGTCCACCCGGCGGTCCTTGGGGTGGCCGTATTTGACCTGTGGGAAGGCATCGTCCTGGTCGTCGTAGGCGCCGAACATGGACATGCTGGTCATGTCCCAGTGGATCTGCGCAACGTCGATCCCGAACTTGGCGATGGCCTGAGCGCCGACAGAGCCCGTGATCTCGTCCAGGTGCGGGGCGATCGCGTCCAGCGCGCGGGCGAGCCGGTCGTCGTTGAGCAGGTCCGGGTCGGCGCCGAAGACTTCTTCCACCGCCCACGTGCGGGCCCAGTCCCCGACCCGGACCATCGCCGTCGGCGAGGACAACCGGTTGGCGACCAGCACCTCGATGACCTGCCCGTGAGTCAGGTGCGCGACCTCGCGGACCGGGCACAACTCGTCGATGATCCCGGCCACGTCCAGCCGGCGCAGAAACTCGGCAGAGGCGGGCAGAGCGCCCAGACGCCTCTCCACCACGGGAGCGAACTCCACCGTCATCCGGGGACGCTGGACCCGTGAGCGACGCGAACGAGATATCGGCATGCCCCACTCAACGACCGGCACCCCATCGAGGTACCGGTCGCATCGTCAGTTCATCCGAATCGGTCATGTGCGGAGGATGGGGCTAGCGGGATGTGAGGTGCGGCTGTGACGGTGACCGCTGAGGGGACGCAGGGGGCGGGGTCCGCGCTGGACCGGACGCGGCTGCTGAAGGATCTCCAGGCGCAGGCGCGTCTGCTGGAGGACGATCTCCGCAAGCGGACGGACGACGAGCCGGAGTTCCGGGACGCCCTGCGGGTCGAGTACGACAAGGCCGTCGCGGCGGAGCGTACAGCGGCCATGTACGAGACGTGGCGGGACGACCGGGTCGTCTAGATCGCCGCCGCGTGGGTGCCGGCCTGCGTGTTCGTACGGTTCAGCGAGGACAACGGGCTGATCGCGGACCCGTGGCTCTCCGGGCCCGGCGAACGGCTCGCGGAGGCGCAGGACCGGCACGACGCGTACTTCCGGGCGAACCCGTCGAAGAACGACCGGGACTGGCTGCTCGACTCCTTCGACGCGCTGGCCAAGTCGCACCGGACGGTGGCCGGGCTGTTCGACCGCACCCACAACCCGCTGTACGAGGTGACGCCCTCGTACGACGCCTGCTATCGGCAGTATGCGTTGTCGGTGCCGTTCGCTCAGCGGATCTTTGAGTTGGGGATCAGGGCGGGGGGTGACCATCGGGATGGGGGGTTCAGCGGGCTGATTACGGCTAACTCCTTTATGAAGCGGGGGTTCGGGAAGAAGCTGATTGAGGAATTCTTTCCAAGTGTTCAGCTGACGCATGCGATCGATACGTCCGGGGCGTTCATTCCGGAACATGGGACGCCGACCGTGATTTTGGCGGGGCGGAACCAAATGGCTCGGCAGAGTGATTTTGTGCGGGCTGTGCTGGGTGTGCGGGAAGAGCCGAGTCAGCCAAAAAATCCTGAGAACGGGCTCGTATGGCAAGCGATCACGACACAAGTAGGAACGCCCGGGAGTGAGCCCGAGTGGGGATCTGTTGAGGACGTGGAGCGTGCACGCTTGACGGATCACCCATGGTCTCTCTCCGGAGGCGGCGCTGCAGATCTCATGCTACGACTACGTCCAGATTCGGGCAGGCTTGGCGATCGAGTGATCCGTATCGGTTTCTACGGAATGACACACGCTGACGACGCCATGCTCGCCCCGAGTGGATCCTTCGAACGCCACCAACTGGAGTGCGAAGCTCACGCTTCCCTGGTGGCGGGGGAAGACGTACGAGACTGGCACCTTGATGCCCCTAATGAAATCTTCCACCCCTACGACTCCTCGAAAAAATTGCTGCCGATCGAAAAATTCCCTAATTTCTCACGCTTCCTGTGGCCCGCCCGAACAGAACTCGGAAATCGCGCCACCTTCCGTGCTGGCAATTACTTCATCGACAATCGCCCTTGGCGCGAATGACATCAGCTCCCCAAGGACGAGGAAGTCGCCCTCCGGTCGATCTCCTTCAGCTTTGTGGCGACACATAATCACTTCGTACTGGACCGGGGCGGCAAGGCTTTCAAGCAGTCCGCGCCCGTGATCAAGCTGCCAGAAGGAACCAGCGAAGAGCAGTATCTAAATCTGGTGGGGGTTTTGAACTCCTCCACTACGTGTTTCTGACTCAAGCAAGTGAGTCAGGGAAAGGGTGGCAGCGGCGTCGGATGCGGTATCAAGGATGAGGCATGGGAGGAACGCTACGAGTTCACGGGCACCAAGCTCCAGGAGTTTCCGCTCCCCGGACAGCTTCCCCTCGCCCTCGGCCGCGAGCTCGACACCCTCGCCCAGGCATCGGCTCAGCACGCCCCCTCCATCCTCACCCGCAACGCCCTTCCCACCCGCGCAGCCTTGGACGACGGCCGCCAGGTGCAGGAGCAGACCCGCGCGCGGATGATTGCTCTCCAAGAGGAGTCGGATTGGACCGTCTACGGAGCGTACGGGCTGCTCACCGCTGACGAGGCCGCTCGGACCACCGTGCCGGATATCGACACCGGTCTTCCCGAAGTGGCCCTCGGGCAGAGGGCGTTCGAGATCGTGCTCGCGCGAAGCGGGGCCGAGACGGCGTGGTTCGAGCGGCATGGGTCTACCTCAGTCACCGAAATCCCTACCCACTGGCCGGATGCCTACCGCAAGGTCGTCCAGGCCCGGATCGACCTCATCGAGGCCAACAAGGACATCCGCCTCATCGAGCGCCCCGAGTACAAGCGCCGCTGGTCCACTGAGCCCTGGGAGAAGCGGGAAGCCACCGCTCTCCGTAACTGGCTGCTCGATGCTGCCGAGCGGGAGGAGTTGTGGTTCGAGGAGCGGGACGGGTTCACCGTGCCTCGGCCACTCACCGTCAACCAGCTCGCCGACGGACTGCGCCACGACGGCGACGTCCAGGCCGTTGCCGAGTTGTACGCCGCTGACCACCTCGGCAAGCGCGACGCCTCCCTCGCCACCGCCCTCGCCGCCGTCATCGAGGCCGAGCACGTGCCGTATCTCGCCGCCCTCCGCTACAAGGACTCCGGTCTGCGCAAGCGGGCGCAGTGGGAGCAGGTCTGGGAGCAGCAGCGCGAGGAGGACCGGACCGGGCAACGGCTCGACATCAAGGTGCCGCCGAAGTACACCGGCGCGGACTTCCTCAAGCACTCCTACTGGTCCCACCGCGGCAAGCCCGACGTGCCCAAGGAGCGTTTCATCTCCTACCCCGGCGCCTCCCTGGAGTCGGACACCTCCCTGCTCCTCGGCTGGGCCGGCTGGAACCACCGCGACCAGGCCGATGCCCTCGTGGGACTCGTCCGCAGCCGCGTCGAGGACGGCGGCTGGGAGAAGAAGGACCCCCGACTCGTACCGCTGCTCGCCGGGCTGCGGGAAGTACTGCCCTGGGTGCACCAGTGGCACGGCGAGTACGACGAGGAGTGGGAGGGCAACCCCGCCGAGGAGTTCCAGTCCGCTCTCGACTCGGGCCGCGCGGACGCGGAGCTGTCCGAGAACGACCTCGTCGCCTGGCGCCCCGAGAAGAAGACGCGCGGACGGCAGAAGAAGAGTGAGTGACTGACCTGCACCCATGAGGGAGGGGCGGGTCGGAAGCCAAGTCTCGGCTTCCGACCCGCCCCTCCCTCTTCAGATCAATCGCGCGCTGTCATCCGTACGAACGCCGCCCATTGGTCGGCACCGACGGTCAGAAACGCATCGCCGGGCCGCTTGGAGTCGCGGACCAGCACGGCCGTACCGGCGTCCGCGACCTCGACACAGTCGCCGCCGCTGCCTGAGCTGTAGCTGCTCTTGAACCAGCTCAGCTCACCAACGGCAGGCTCGGGGCTGCTTGCCTTCATAGCTCTCCCAACAGCTTCTGGATGAAGGCCAGGGATTCCCTGGGAGTCAGCGCCTGCGCTCGGAGTACGCCGTACGTCGCTTCCAGCGGACTGACCTTCTTGGGCACGGTGTACAGGATGCTCGCCTCCTGCACCTCCATGTACCCAATCCTGCGCTGGTCCGGGAGATGGATCAACGTGAATGCCCCACCAAGTCCCGCATGCTCCAGGCGCTCTGTCGGCATGACCTGCATCTCGACATTGCGTTCGTGCCCGAAGAGCAGCAGTTGCTCCAGTTGTTCACGCAGTACTTGGTGACTGCCAACAGGGCGGAGCAGGACCTGTTCCTCGATGACGAAGCTCAAGAGCGGGGCAGGACGCCGGGAGAACAGTTTCTGCCTCTCCAGCCGTGCGGCCACGCGCTGCTCGATGATCTCTTCGCTCAGCAGCGGGCGCCACATGGTGAAGACGGCTCGCGCGTACTCCTCCGTTTGAAGAAGCCCTTTGACCACGTGGTTGTCGTAGGCGTGCAACTCAGCAGCTTGCGACTCCAGTTCCGCGTACCGCCGGAAGAACGACGGATACCGAGCCTTCGCCACCTCCTCCTTCATCGCCATCAGGACGCCCCGCGCACCCACCGCCCGGTCCACCGCGTCGATCAGCTCGGGCTTCGGAATGCGCCGCCCCTGCTCCACCGCCGCGATCTGCGCCTCGCCGTACCCGACCTGGCACCCCAACTGCGCCTGCGTCAGGCCCGCCACCTCACGCAGCAGCTTCATCTGGCGCCCGAAGCAGCGCAGGAACTCCCCGTTCGAGTCGGCGCCCTCGCCGCTCACACCCGCATCCGCACCCGACTCCATCCCATCGCCCCCTCGGCACATCCAGCGCTCGGTCATCCGTGATCGCACGCTAGGACGCGCAGGCTTCCCCCACACCGAAACCAGCACAAGTTGCGACGAACGGGTGAACCTCCCACAAGAGCTTTCTTCACTCAACGCATCCACACGCACACGTTCCGTGCGGTACCGTCGCAACAAATCGGCCCCCGCAACGGTTACCGCCGTTCGCGAGGGCCTGGACCACCAGTGGAATCGAGCCTCCACCCGTGATTTACCGGCACCATATCGCGCCCCCGCGCGCCTTCACCCAGCTCTCGCACGAGATCATCCGGCACCCGCGTCTGACCTCCGACGCCGTGCGTCTCCTGACCTGGCAACTGTCCCTCCCCCAGGGAGCGCGCGAGTCCCTGTCGCACACCGCCGAACGCGCCCGTATCGGCGGGTGCGCCTTCACCCGGGCCAAGCGTCAGCTCAAGGACGAGGGCTTCGTGCACGAGCGGCGCGTCCAGGGGCCCGGCGGCCGCTGGGCCACCCAACAGCTTGTCTCCAGCACCCCGTTGAGCGCGGCCGAGGCCGTCAAGCTCCTCGCACGGACGCCCGTGGGCGCCGCCGGAGAAACGACCACCGAGCGGGTATCGCCGCAGCTCGCACCGGGTCCCCGGATTCCGGCCGTCGGTGAGCCGACCACCCCGCCCACCGACGGTCATCCAAAGAAAGACTCATGGGAGAACACCTCCCACCGACCCCCCGAACCCCCCGGCCCGGCAACGGAGACGGAGACCGAGACGGCGACGGCGACGGCGACGGCGACGGCGACGGCGACGGCGGAAGCAGAATCACAGCCGGACACGACCGTCCCGCCCCTCCTCGAAGAGGCCCGCGACCTCGTCTCCGCCTACCCCCACCTCTCCCCCGCCCTCCACCACATCCCCCGCGCCATGCACGCCGAACTGACGGACCTCACCGCCCGCTGGCTCGCCGCCGGGCACCCGGCCACCGCCGTTCGCCTGCACATCCTGCGCGGCCTCCCCGACGACGGCAGCACCGTCCACCGCCCCGGCGGCCTGCTGCGCTACCTCCTGCGCGACGTAGCGCCCGTACCGCCCGTACCGACGAGGACGGGTTCCGCGCCGGAAGCAGCCCCACCACCCGGAGGAGCCTCCCCCGAGCAGCCCTTCGAACCCCGCCTGTCCGCCCGTCTGGCGGGCGCACGCGAGTGCGCGGGCGACCACATCCAGCCCACCCTCTTCCGGCCGATCACCGACGAAGCCCTGTGCCGGGACTGCACGGCCCGCTCCGTACCGCCGAGGTGAGTCGCACCGTTCGGGCCAGGACCGGGGCATCGACTCGGCACTCGAACGAACAGGGCCTCCGCTCCGTCGGTACTCATGAGGCCGAACGCGGCTTCGGGCCGGGGCACGTCGGCATGGGGCACGTCGGCATGGGGCACGTCCTGGCCCTCCGCAGCATCCACCAGGAGGACTCCATGAACCGGTCGGGGCGAACCACTCGCATGCTTCTGCTGGCAGCCATGGTGATGTCGGCTGTGGCCTGCACATCGGGCAGCAGCGACGGAGGCGAGCAGGCGGCGTCCTGCGCCTACCGGGTCCTGTACCAGGACCGCACGTACCGGGACGTCGCGAACGTGGAGTTCACGGCGGGCGAGAAGCTCGGTCCCGCCACCATCCCGCCGTGTGACGACACCGGTGGCCAGGACGAGGGCGAGCAAGCCGGGGAGACAACGACCGTCTACAAGGTGGACGGCATCTCTCCCGAGGTGGCCGTCGCAGTCGGGGACGCTCCCGGCGATGTCATCTTCGTGGCCGCCCACTTGGGCGACAAGCTCCCCCCGGAGATACGGAAACTGATCGACGGGCCCTGACGCCGGCCGTGGGACGCCGCCGGCCGAAGGCAAGGACCTGGGCAGGGCGGCCGAGGACACCGAGGGAACAGCGCCGACACGTACCGCGGCCACCCTCGGGTACGCCTACCGAGTTCATGTACATCTGTTACATTCATGGCATGAGTGAACCGGTAGTCGAGTCCATGGCCGAGGTCCGCAGCCACCTCGCCGATGTCATCGACCGTGCCCGTCGCGAGGAAACACCGACGATCATCACGCGGCGCGGCAAGCAGGAAGCCGTAGTGATCGACATCCAGGAGTACCAGCGGCTGCGCCGACTCGCGGAGGACGCCGAGGAGGCATGGCTCAACCGGCTGGCCGACGAGGCCGAGTCCGAAGGCACCGCCGGGTCGGTCTCGCTGGAAGAGATGGCCGCCATGCTCCGTGACCAGCAGGGCTGACTCCCATGGGGTACCTCACGCGCTTCACCCCGCACGCCCAGCGGGACATGCTCAAGATCCCGCGCCCCGACGCCCTGCGCATCCTGCACCGCCTGACCGAACTCCAGAGAGCGATGGATGCGGGGGACACGGCAGCGTTCGACGTCAAGGCCCTCAGAGGGCACAACGCCCGGTGGCGGCTCAGGGTCGGTGACTACCGGGTGGTCTACACCGTCGAGGGCGGTCGGCTCATCGTGTGGGTCCTGACCGTGGGCAACCGCCGCGAGGTCTACCGTCAGGTTCCGTAAGGAGCCCCGACGATTCCGACACCCTCACCCGCCGCCCCTACAGAGCGCCGCCGTGGGGGCGTCGAACCTGGTGAAAGGGCTGTTGCCACGGGATCTTCGGGGGCATGACGAGTTCCCCCCGGCGGCAGCGACCGGCCGCTTCCGCCCTCCTCTTCGCCGAGCAGAGGGTCTTCACCCTCCGCTTCTCCGCCACCCCGCGCGGTGCCCGGCTCGCCCGGCGCCTCGCCTCCCAGCAGATGGACGCCTGGGGCTGGGCCTACGGCAGCCCGGTGCACGACACCGTCGAGCTGGTCGTGGCCGAGCTGGCCGCCAACGCCGCCACCCACGGCCGGGTCCCCGGCCGGGACGCCGAGCTGCGGCTGACGGCCGAACCCGGCAGTGGGCTCGTACGGATCGAGGTGAGCGACGCGCGGGGGGAACGGCAGCCGCGGCCGGAGACCGGTGACACCGAGGCGGACGGAGGAAGGGGCCTGCTGCTGGTGGCCGCTCTCACCGACGCCTGGGGAGTCGTCGAACGGCTCGGCGGACCCGGCAAGACGGTGTGGGCCGTGATCAGCGCCAAAACGGACGCCGTACCGGTGGGTGACGACAGGTCACCGGACCCGTTGACGCGGTTCCTCGGGACATATGCTGCTGACGGCGCTGACCCGGCCGGAGCACGAACCGGCTGAACCGCCGGGGAGGACGGATGCTCACACGGCTCGAGGTCGACGGATTCAAGAACCTCCTGGACCTGGCAGTCGAACTCGGCCCGTTCACCTGTATCGCGGGCGAGAACGGCACGGGCAAATCCAACGTCTTCGACGCCATCCAGTTCCTGAGCCTGCTCGCCGACCGGTCGCTGATGGAGGCCGCCCAGGAGGTCCGCGGCACCCATGGCGAGCGCCACGGCGACGCGCGCGACCTCTTCTGGAACGGTTACGACCGGGGGACGCACCGGATGCGGTTCGCGGCGGAGACGCTGGTCTCGCCGGAGGCGGTGGAGGACGACTTCGGGCGGCCGGCAGTGCCGACGACGTCCTTCCTCCGCTACGAGCTGGAACTCGGCTACCAGCCCCCGAAGGGCGCGGAGAAGATCGGCAGGCTATCGCTGCTGCACGAGAGCCTGCGGCACATCAAGCAGGGCGACGCGCGGGCCCGGCTGCGCTTCCCGCACTCCAAGGCACGGTTCCGGGACGCGGTCGTCACCGGGCGGCGCTCGGGCGTCTCCTACATCTCCACCACGGTGGAGGGCACCGAGTCCGTGATCCGCATCCACCAGGACGGAGGCAGCCGCGGCCCGCCGCGGCCCGCGGCGGCGTCCCGGGCCCGGGCCACCGTCGTGTCGACGGTCAACACCAGTGGCGACCCGACCATCCTGGCGGTACGCCGGGAGATGCAGTCGTGGCGGCGGCTCGCCCTGGAACCGTCGGCGCTGCCTGCCCCCGCGGCTCGCGGAGGCCACCCTCGCCGCTCGGCTGGGCGACGCCGAAGGGGCACGGGCGGCCCTGGCGGAACCGGTCCGGTTCCTGCTGCGCCAGGACGGCTGACAGCTTGGCTCACGGCTGAGGGCTGACGGCTGACGGCTGACGGCACGGGGAAGGCCCCCGCTCCGGGACCGGAGCGGGGGCCTTCTACGAGCGCGTCACTCAGTGGGAGTGGCCGTGCCCACCGGCAGCCGGCTCCTCCTCTTCCTTCTTCTCGACGACCAGGGTCTCGGTCGTGAGGAGGAGGGAGGCGATGGAGGCGGCGTTCTCCAGGGCGGAGCGGGTGACCTTGACCGGGTCGATGACGCCGGCCTTGATCAGGTCGCCGTACTCGTCGGTGGCGGCGTTGAAGCCGCTGCCCTTCTCGAGCTCGGCGACCTTGGAGACGATGACGTAGCCCTCGAGGCCGGCGTTCTCGGCGATCCAGCGCAGCGGCTCGACGGCGGCGCGGCGGACGACCGCGACACCGGTGGCCTCGTCGCCGGTCTTGCCGAGGTTGCCCTCGAGGACCTTGACGGCGTGGACGAGCGCGGAGCCACCACCGGAGACGATGCCCTCCTCGACCGCGGCGCGGGTCGCGGAGATGGCGTCCTCCAGACGGTGCTTCTTCTCCTTCAGCTCCACCTCGGTGGCGGCGCCGACCTTGATGACGCACACGCCGCCGGCCAGCTTCGCGAGGCGCTCCTGGAGCTTCTCGCGGTCCCAGTCGGAGTCCGTGGACTCGATCTCGGCCTTGATCTGGCCGACGCGACCGGTCACGTCCTCCTTCTTGCCACCGCCGTCGACGATCGTGGTGTCGTCCTTGGTGATGGTGACGCGGCGGGCGGAGCCCAGCACGTCCAGGCCGACCTGGTCGAGCTTGAGGCCGACCTCCTCGGAGACGACCGTGGCGCCGGTGAGGACGGCCATGTCCTGCAGCATCGCCTTGCGGCGGTCACCGAAGCCGGGGGCCTTGACCGCGACGGCGTTGAACGTGCCGCGGATCTTGTTGACGACCAGGGTCGACAGGGCCTCGCCCTCGACGTCCTCGGCGATGATCAGCAGCGGCTTGGAGGAGTTGGCCTGGATGACCTTCTCCAGCAGCGGCAGCAGCTCGGCGATGGAGCCGATCTTGCCCTGCGTGATGAGGATGTACGGGTCGTCCAGGACGGCTTCCATGCGCTCCTGGTCCGTCACGAAGTACGGCGACAGGTAGCCCTTGTCGAAGGCCATGCCCTCGGTGAAGTCCAGCTCCAGACCGAAGGTGTTGGACTCCTCGACGGTGATGACACCGTCCTTGCCGACCTTGTCCATCGCCTCGGCGATGAGCTCGCCGACCTGCTGGTCCTGGGCGGACAGCCCGGCGACGGCGGCGATGTCGGCCTTGTCGTCGATCGGGCGGGCCGAGGCGAGCAGGTCCTCGGAGACCGCGGCGACCGCGGCGTCGATGCCCTTCTTGAGGGCGGCCGGGGAGGCGCCGGCCGCGACGTTGCGCAGGCCCTCGCGGACCAGGGCCTGGGCCAGCACGGTCGCGGTGGTCGTACCGTCACCCGCGATGTCGTTGGTCTTGGTCGCCACCTCCTTGACCAGCTGGGCACCGAGGTTCTCGAACGGGTCCTCGACCTCGACCTCGCGGGCGATCGTGACACCGTCATTGGTGATGGTGGGGGCGCCGAACTTCTTGTCGATGACGACGTTGCGGCCCTTGGGGCCGATCGTCACCTTCACCGTGTCGGCAAGCTTGTTGACGCCGCGCTCAAGGGCGCGACGGGCGTCCTCGTCGAACTTCAGGATCTTCGCCATGGCAGCGGGAGCCCTCTCGGAATTCTGGGGTGAAAAAACACTGCGCCCCGGGCCCCCGGCTCAGTAAGCGTGTCGGGACCAGGGGCGCAGTTCGGAGCAAATCTGCTACGAGGTGACTTACTTCTCGATGATCGCGAGAACGTCGCGGGCCGAGAGGACGAGGTACTCCTCGCCGTTGTACTTCACCTCGGTGCCGCCGTACTTGCTGTAGAGCACGACGTCGCCGACCGACACGTCGAGTTCGACGCGCTTGCCGTCCTCGATACGGCCGGGGCCGATGGCCAGGACAACGCCCTCCTGGGGCTTCTCCTTGGCCGTGTCCGGAATGACCAGGCCCGAAGCCGTGGTCTGCTCGGCGTCGAGCGGCTGGACCACAATGCGGTCCTCGAGCGGCTTGATGGCAACCTTGGAGCTGGCGGTCGTCACGATCCGACCTCCCCCTTCGGAGATCTCACGGGGTTAACTGTCTGAGGTGGCGACCAGGTGGATCCGTCGTCGCGGGTGCCGGACCTGCCCGTCGCTGTGTTGGCACTCTCCAGGGGGGAGTGCCAGAACTGAGACTATGACCGCGATTAGCACTCGGTCAAGCGGAGTGCCAATTCACTGCGTGGCGTCGCCGGGGTTCCTGGGTACGTCAGTCCGAGAATTCGGCCTGTATTCGAGTGGCCGTCGCCTGAGAGCTGCCGCCCCCGGACCTCCGTTTCGGCCTGAACGGCCTCGTCCTCGATCTCCCCCGGGCTCTACGAGCAGGGGGTGCCCCCCGGACGGACCCATTCACCGGACGTAGTCCTCCAGCCTCCCGACCCTCAACCCCCGCTCCTCCAGTTCGCGCAGCAAACGTGTCGTCCGTTGCGTCAGGGTCAGCGGCGGGCCCTCGCCCGCGGGGACGGAGATGATGTCGCCGGGGGCCAGGCGGTGGGCGCCGCGGATGTACGTGAGGGTGCCGTCGCCTTCCAGGGTGACCCGCCAGAGCACGACCGCCTTGATGCCGCAGTCGGCGGCGGCCCGGAGGGTGGTGGTGTCGTACGTGCCGTAGGGCGGGCGGAACAGGTGGGGGCGGATACCGAAGCGGGACGTGAGCTTGCGCTGCTGGCCGCAGATCTCGGCGCGCTGACCGGCGTAGGGCAGGCCGCGCAGGGCGGGGTGGTCGAGGGTGTGGTTCTGCAGGCTCGCGCCGACCGAGCGCAGCCGGGCGAAGTGGCCGTAACCGGGCCCCACCACGCTGTCCGTGAGGAACATGCTGACGGGGAGGCGACGCCCGCGGACGAGGTCGATGAAGCGGGGGTCGCGTTCGGCGCCGTCGTCGTAGGTCAGGAAGACGACCTTGTCCCGGGTCGGGACGTGGTCGACGACGGGCGGGAGGCGGCCGGGCGACTGGCCCGCTCCGTCGCCCGTGTCCCCGGCGCCTTTCCCCGCACCCGCACCCGTCCCCGCCTCTTCTCCTGCCCCTGCCCCTGCCCCTGCCCCTGCCCCTGCCCCTATCCCTGGCCCTGGGACTGTCCCTGCCCCTATCCCTGGCCCTGCCCCTGACCCTGGGACTGGGACTGGGACTGGCCCTGGGACTGGCCCTGGGACTGTCGGGCCCGCGACCGGCTGCCCGCCGGCCGGGCCGCAGCCCGCGAGTGCCGCGGGCAGGACGAGACCCGCGGCCAGGAGAACCGCCGCGACCCCCCGCCGGATCACAGGTAGTCCTCCAGGCGCCCCACCGCGTATCCCTCGGCCGTGACCTTGTCCAGGAAGCGGCGGATCATGTCGGGCATGGTGCCCTCCCATTCGTCACGGCCCCGGAAGTGGGAGAGGACGATGTCGCCGGGGTGCAGGTCCCGGTCCCCCTCGCGGTAGTCCCAGCGGTCGACGAAGACCTCCTCGTTCCACAGCGGGGCGTACTCGATGCCGCAGGACTTGGCCGCGCGCAGGGTGTCCTTGTTGTAGTTGCCGAACGGCGGACGGAAGAGGACGGGGCGGTCGCCGTACCGCTGCTCGATGACGTCCTGCATGCCGCAGATCTCACGCTTCTGGCGGGCGTAGGACAGGCCGGGCAGGTACGGGTGGTTCAGGGTGTGGTTGTTCAGGCCGACGCCCCGGTCCCGCATCTTCTCGAAGTAGCCGTAGTCCTCCTTGATGACGTAGTCGCTGAGGAACACGGTGTACGGGATCTTCAGCTCGCTCATCATGCGCAGGAACGCGGGGTCCTTCTCGGCACCGTCGTCGATGGTGAGGAAGACGACCTTCTCCTCGGTGGGGACGGTGGTGAAGACCGGGGGAAGGCCCAGTTCCCGGTGCCCGTCGACCTCGAAGCCCTCACGGGTGGTGATCCTCGGCTTCTTCTCGGGCGCCGGCGGAGCGGTCCGGGGTACCCGCTTGAGCCCCCAGCGCTTCGCGGTGGCCACCCGCGCGGCGCGCAGTTCGGTGGCGTAGGGGTCGAGCGCGCGGGCCGAGGGCGCATGGAGGGGCTGCTGCCCGCCCGCGGGCGGGGCGGCGTCGGGGCCCTTTTCACAGCCCGCGACGAGAGGGGCGAGGGTCGCGAGGGCGAGTACGGCGACACCGGCCCGCACTCCCACCAGTGACCACCTTTTGTCATTTTGTCCTACTACTCGCATGGCGTCGGATCCTCTCAGTCCCCCGCCCCGGACCCGGCCCGACACCGCGGTCGGCGGCACACCGTCCACCGACTGGCCCACAACGGGCCCGTACCTGACCCACAATGGGCCGGTGAACGACCGCGCCCCCCTTCCTGCCCCATCCCTCGCCCCGCTCCTCACCCCCGAGGGCCGCGCCCTCCTCGACGAAGTGCGCGACACCGATCCGGCGCATGAACTCGCCGTCGCGACCCGGCTGCGCCGTGAGCATCCGGCGGAACTGGTCTCGGCGGCGCTCGGCCAGGCGCGGCTGCGGCAGCGGGCGGTGGCGAAGTTCGGGGCCGAGGACGCCGGGCGGATGTTCTTCACGCCGAACGGGGTCGAGCAGTCGACCCGGGCGAGCGTGGCGGCATACCGGGCGGGGCGGCTGAAGGAGCTGGGGGTGACCTCGGTGGCCGACCTGTGCTGCGGGATCGGCGGGGACGCGATCGCGCTGGCCCGCACCGGAATCCGGGTGCTTGCGGTGGACCGGGACCCGCTCACCGCGGCGGCGGCCCGGGCCAACGCCGACACGCTGGGGCTCGCGGATCTGATCGAGGTGCGGGAGGCAGACGTGACGGAGGTGGACACCGCCGGGTACGACGCCGTCTTCGTCGACCCGGCCCGGCGCGGCGGCCGCGGCCGCATCTTCGACCCCGAGGCCTACTCGCCCCCGCTGTCCTGGGCGATCGAGGCGGCCCGCAGGGCGCCCCGCGCCGCCGCCCTGAAGGTCGCGCCGGGCATCCCGCACGAGGCCGTTCCCGGTGACGCGGAGGCCGAGTGGATCTCGGACGGCGGGGACGTGAAGGAGGCGGTGCTGTGGTTCGGCACCGGGCACGCGGCCGCCCCCTCGCAGGCGAGCCCCGACCCGGGCCCCGGCGCGGTGCGCGCGACCCTGCTGCCCGGCCCCCGCACGCTGCTCTCCCGCGGGCTGCCCGACCCGGCGGTGCGTCCGCCCGGCCGGTACCTGTACGAGCCCGACGGCGCCGTCATCCGCGCGCATCTCGTCGCCGAGGTCGCCGAACAGCTCGACGGCGGGCTCATCGACGCGACCATCGCCTACATCACCGCCGACGAACACCGCCCGACGCCCTACGCCACCGCCTACGAGATCACCGACCGGCTCCCCTTCAACGTCAAGAAGCTGAAGGCGCTGCTGCGGGAGCGTCAGGTCGGCACACTGACCGTCAAGAAGCGCGGCTCGGCGGTGGAACCGGAGGAACTCCGCCGCAAGGCCCTCCCCAAACCCCACGGCCGCGCGTCCGTCACCGTCTTCCTCACCCGCGTCGCCGGCGCCCCGACCATGCTGCTCGGCCACCCACTGCGCTGAGCTTCGAGCCGGAAGCCGCCTCCCTCAGCCTCCAGCCCGTCAGCCTCCCGCCCGTCGCAGCAACATCTCCCGTTCCCGCTCGTTCCTGGTCAGGGATGCCGCTCGTTCGAATTCCGCGCGGGCCTCCTCGGTGCGGCCGAGGCGGGCCAGCAGGTCTCCTCGGACGCTCGGCAGGAGGTGGTAGTCCCGGAGCGCCGGTACGTCGGTCAGGGCGTCGACGAGGGGGAGGGCGGCGGCGGGGCCGTCGGCCATGGAGACGGCGACCGCGCGGTTGAGTTCGACGACCGGGGACGGGGCGCGGGCGGCGAGGAGACCGTAGAGGGCGGCGATGCGGCGCCAGTCGGTGTCCTCGTAGCGGTACGCGTGCGCGTGGCAGGCGGCGATGGCGGCCTGGAGGGCGTACGGGCCCAGGGCGCCGCCCGCCGTCGCGTCGGCTCGGGTGAGGGCGGTGACGCCCCGGGCGATGAGCATGCGGCTCCAACGGGCCCTGTTCTGGTCCTTGAGCAGGACCGGTTCGCCGTCCGGGCCGGTGCGGGCGGCGGCGCGGGAGGTCTGGAACTCCAGCAGCGCGGTGAGGCCGTGGACCTCGGGTTCCTTGGGCATCAGCCCGGACAGCACACGGGCCAGCCGCAGCGCGTCCTCGCACAGGCCGGGGCGCAGCCAGTCGTCGCCCGCGGTGGCCGCGTACCCCTCGTTGAAGATCAGGTAGATGACGTCCAGGACCGAGCCGAGGCGGGTCTCGCGGTCGGGGCCGTAGGGCACCTCGAAGGCGACGTTCTTCGTCGCGAGGGTCCGCTTCGCACGCACGAGGCGCTGAGCCACCGTCGGTTCCGGGACCAGGAACGCGCGGGCGATCTCGGCCGTGGTCAGACCGCCGAGCAGGCGCAGGGTGAGGGCGATGCGCGCCTCGGCGGACAGGGCCGGGTGGCACGCGGTGAAGACGAGCCGGAGCAGGTCGTCGTCGATGCCGTCGGGGTCGGCGGGCTCCTCCGGCGGCGCCACCGCCGAGATGTCCCGGCCGATTTCGGCCAGCTTGCGGGCGTAGTTCTCGCGGCGCCGGATCAGGTCGACGGCACGGTTCCTGGCGGTGGCCATGAGCCACGCGCCCGGGTTGTCGGGCACGCCGTCCCTCGGCCACTGCTCCAGCGCGGCGACGAGGGCGTCCTGCGCCAGCTCCTCCGCGATGCCGACGTCACGGACGAGGCGGGCCACGCCGGCGATGACGCGTGGGGACTCCAGGCGGAAGACGGTCTCGACGGTCCGGCGCGCCCGGACCGCCGCGGGGGACTCGGCCGGGTCACCGGGCGCGGTGGCTGCCACCGTCTCGGCCGCGCCGTGCGGGATGGGCGGGATGGGGGTGGGTTGCGATGTCACAGCCCACCCTCACACACCCCTACGACACCGGAGGCCGGGAAGCGACCCCGCCGGGCCGCTCCGCCACCGGTCAGCCCTCGGTCAGCCCTCGACGATCTCCCGCACCTCGCAGGTCACCGTCCAGTGCTCCTCGTGCACCTTCAGGAACCGCTCGACCCACTCGATCGCCTCGGCCGAGTCCTTGGCCTGCATCAGCGCGTAGCCTCCGATGACCTCCTTGGACTCGGTGAACGGCCCGTCCGTCACGGACAGTCGGCCGCCTTCGTAGTGCACCCGGGTGCCCTGGGCCGTCGGGGTCAGCCCGGCGGTGTCCAGCAGGACCCCGGCCTTCGTCATCTCCTCGATCAGCTCGCCCATCCGCTGCATCAGTTCGGGGCTGGGCCCCTCCGCGGGCGCGTCGGACTCGTCGATCCGGATCAGGGAGAGAAAGCGCGGCATGGTGACTCCTCATGTCGTCGTGTCGTACGGGCCGGGCCCTCCCCGGCCTCTCACCCCCGCGTCGAACGGGCGACGCCGGAATCGACACGCTCCCCCGGATTTCCCTGAACTTTCTTGAACCTTCTTCCGGCGCGCCGCGAGTCACCGCAGCGACGCCCACACCTCCTCCGCCTCCGGCTGGTCCGCCACCACCCGGTTGGCGTCCCAGGGCGTCGGGAGCACCGGCATCATGACGGTGGTGACCGCGGGCGACGACAGGCCCTTCAGGCTCTGGGCGAAGCGGGTCAGCTCGGCCGGCGAGTCCGGGCCGGTGTCGGTCGTGAGGCTGCTGGTGACCGCGCGAGCCCCGAGAAGCGAACCTTTCGGACTCGTCAGCGACAGGCTTCGAGTGCCGCCCCGCCGACGCCCAGAAGCCCGAAAACCGTCAGCCTCCGGCCGGCGGCGCCCCCGTGCTGCTGCGCACCACCAGGCTCGTCGCCAGTTCCACCCGGGTCGCGGCCGCCGCCGCGTCCTCGCCCTTGCCGAGGTCGAGCACCAGCCTGGCCGCCGCCTCCGCCATCTCCGTCAGCGGCTGCCGTACGGTCGTCAGCGGCGGCCCCACCCAGCGGGCCACCGGCAGATCGTCGAACCCGACCACGCTCAGGTCCTCGGGAATCCGCAGGCCCAGCTCACGTGCCGCCTCGTAGAGACCGAGCGCCTGGAGGTCGTTGCCGGCGAAGACCGCGGTGGGCCGGTCGGGGCGGCGCAGCAGGGCGAGGCCCTGGCGGTACCCGGTCTCATGATGGAAGTCGCCGGTCATGATCAGCCCGGGGTCCACCGGAAGCCCGCCGGTCTCCAGCGCGGCCCGGTAGCCGTCGATACGGGCGCGGCTGCACATCATCTGCGAGGGCCCGCTGATCGCCCCGATCCTGGTGTGCCCCAGCTCGACCAGGTGCCGGGTGGCGGCGAGTCCGCCCTGCCAGTTGGTCGCGCCGATGGAGGGCACGTCGGTGCCGGGGTCACCGGCCGGGTCCATCACCACGAACGGGATGGAACGGCTGGTCAGCAGCGCCCGCCCGGACTCGTCGAGGCCGGACAGGACGAGGATCACCCCGTGCGGGCGGCGCGCGGCGACCTGGTCGGCCCAGGTCCGCCCCGGGGTGAGCCGCCCCGCGCTCTCGGAGAGCACGACGCTCAGTCCGGCGTCCCTCGCCACGTTCTCCACGCCCCGGATGACCTCCATCGCCCAGGCGCTCTCGAGTTCGTGGAAGACCAGGTCGATCAGCGGCGAGCGGGTGGCCTCGGCCCGCCGGCGCCGGTAGCCGTGGGCACGCAGCAGTTCCTCGACCCGGCTCCGGGTGGCGGGGGCGACATCGGCACGGCCGTTGAGGACCTTCGAAACAGTCGGCGCCGAGACGCCGGCCTCGCGGGCGATTTCGGCGAGGGTCGCAGTCTGCGTGCTGCGCCCTCGCGTCCGGGTTTCGGCGGGCTGCGAGGAAGTCATGGCCGCGATCGTATCCCTGCGGACCCCCTTGACGAAGTCTTCCTTGCGCCACAGGTTCCCGGAACATTCGATACACAGTCCGAAACATTCGTAACCCGAGGCAGTAGTCCCCCGCAGACCCCGCCGCAGAGCCCGTCATGGAGAACGTTCGTGAGAGGGCCGTCCGTCCCCCGACAGGAGTTTCATGACCACCGCGCCCTGGCGTGATCCCGCCCTGCCCGCCGCCGCCCGTGTCGACGACCTGCTCGCCCGGATGACCCTGGAGGAGAAGACCGCCCAGCTGTACGGGGTCTGGGTGGGCGCGGACACGGACGGCGGGGGAGTCGCCCCGCACCAGCACGACATGACCTCCGACTACGACTGGGACGAGCTGATCGTCCACGGCCTCGGCCAGCTCACCCGCTCCTTCGGCACGGCCCCCGTCGACCCGGATCTCGGTACGCAGGCGCTGGCCCGCGCCCAGCGCCGGATCGCGCGGGCGGGCAGGTTCGGCATCCCGGCGGTCGCGCACGAGGAGTGCCTGGCCGGATTCACCGCCTGGCAGGCCACCGCCTACCCGGTGCCACTGGCCTGGGGCGCCACCTTCCACCCCGAGCTGGTCGAGGAGATGGCCCGTCGCATCGGCCACGACCTGCGTTCGGTCGGCGTCCACCAGGGCCTCGCGCCGGTCCTGGACGTCGTCCGCGATCCGCGCTGGGGCAGGGTGGAGGAGACGATCGGCGAGGACCCGTACCTGGTCGGCACCATCGGCACCGCCTATGTGCGCGGACTGGAGTCCGCCGGGGTGGTCGCCACCCTCAAGCACTTCGCCGGGTACGCCTCCTCGGCCGGCGCCCGCAACCTCGCTCCCGTGCGGGCGGGCGTGAGGGAGTTCGCCGACGTCACCCTGCCGCCGTTCGAGATGGCGCTGCGCGAGGGCGGGGCGCGCTCGGTGATGGCCGCGTACACCGAGACGGACGGCGTGCCCGCCTCGGCCGACCCGGCCCTGCTGACCCGGCTCCTGCGGGAGGAATGGGGATTCACCGGCACGGTCGTCGCCGACTACTTCGGCATCGGCTTCCTGGAGAGCCTGCACCGGGTCGCCGCGACCCCGGCCGAGGCGGCGCACGCGGCACTGCTGGCCGGCATCGACGTCGAACTGCCCACCCTGAAGTGCTACGGCGAGCCCCTCCTGGACGCGGTCCGGGCCGGCGAGGTCCCCGAGGCACTGGTGGGCCGGGCGGCCCGCCGGGTGCTGCTCCAGAAGTGCGAGCTGGGCCTCCTCGACGAGGACTGGACCCCGGAGCCGGGCATCCCCGTCGACCTGGACTCCACGGGGAACCGCGCCCTGGCCCGCGGCCTGGCCGAGGAGTCGGTGGTCCTCCTCGACAACCCCGGCGGGCTGCTCCCGCTCTCCCCCGACACCCGGATCGCGGTCGTCGGCCCCCGCGCGGCCGACGCCCTGGCCATGCTGGGCTGCTACTCCTTCCCCTCCCACGTCCTCACCCACCATCCCGGCAAGCCGACGGGCATCGGCATCCCGACCGTGCTGGAAGCGCTGCGCGCCGAACTGCCCGATGCCAAGGTGACGTTCGCGGAGGGCTGCGACACCTTGGACCCGGACACCGGCGGCTTCGAGGAGGCCGTCGCCCGTACCGCCGAGGCGGACGTGTGCGTGGCGGTCCTCGGCGACCGGGCCGGGCTGTTCGGCCGCGGCACCTCCGGCGAGGGCTGCGACGCGACCGACCTGAGCCTGCCCGGCGTCCAGGGCGAACTGCTGGACGCGCTGGTCGCCACCGGCGTACCGGTCGTCCTGGTCCTGCTCACCGGGCGTCCTTACGCGCTCGGCCGCTGGCAGAGCCGCCTGGGCGCGGCCGTCCAGGCGTTCTTTCCCGGGGAGGAGGGCGGCCCGGCGGTGGCGGGAGTGCTGTCGGGCCGCGTCAACCCGTCCGGCCGGCTGCCCGTGAGCGTGCCCCAGGTGCCCGGCGGCCAGCCGTGGACATACCTCCAGCCGCCGCTCGGCCTCGCGGGCGAGGTCAGCAACCTCGACCCGACCCCGCTGTACGCCTTCGGCCACGGCCGCTCGTACACGACGTTCGCGTGGGAGGACTTCACGGGCGGCGACGAACCGGTGGAGCTCGCGACCGACGGGACGTACGACATCTCCCTGACCGTGCGCAACACCGGCGACCGTGACGGCGCGGAGGTCGTACAGCTCTACCTGCACGACCCGGTGGCCTCGGTGACCCGCCCGGACCTGCGCCTGATCGGCTACCAGCGCGTGCAGTTGACGCCGGGCGCGGCGGCCCGGGTGACCTTCCGCTTCCACCCGGACCTCTCGGCGTTCACCGACCGCTCGGGCCGGCGCGTGGTCGAACCCGGCGCCCTGGAACTGCGGTTGGCGGCCTCCCGCGCGGACATACGCCACACGGCCCACCTCACCCTCACCGGCCCCCTCCGCGAACTCGGCCCCGACCGGCGGCTGGTGTGCGGAACGGAGGTGTCGGACGGAGCGTGACGAGGCGGGGACGGACACAGGGCCAGGGCCAGGGCCAGGGGACAGGAGTGCCGGGGAGCAGGAGTGGCGGGGCAGGGACGGCGAGGAGCAGGAGCAGGGGCAGGAGCAGGGGCAGGAGCAGGGGCGGTGAGGGGCAGGAGCAGGAGCAGGGGTGGCGAGGGGCGTTGTCGGCCGGGGGCCCGCAACCACCCGATGCCGTTGGTCGATTCGGCTCGGCGCTCCGGGCCTCGCGAGCCCGTACCGACGGCACGGGTACTGCGGCTGCGAACCGTGACACATTCCCAGAAAGTGTCACGGTCGGCGGGCTCATGCCCCGGGTCCCCCGGATGCGCCCACAGCATCCCGCCCCTCGCCACCCCACATTCACCCCGCACTCAAGAGGCGGTCAGCCCGCGGTCAGCCCGTCCCCACCGACTCGAACCGCCACCGGTGCGTCGCCCGCGTGACCAAGTCCGCTTCCGGCTCGGGTAGTTCGGGCAGGTCGGCGTCGTACGGGGCGTCCCACCAGGTGATGACGAGGACCCGGTCCTGCGGGGCGCGGAAGGTCTCCCGGCGCAAGGGGGCGGGATCGGCGGGCAGTTCCCGCACCCGCTCCTCGGCCCAGGTCAGCAGCGCCTCGCCCCGGCCGGGCACGGCCCGCGCCTCCCACATCAGCGCGACGGTCACGAGTACAGGTTCTCCTTGCTCACCTCGTGCACATGGTCGTGGGCGTGGGCGTGCGAGTGGCCCGGCACGTGCGGTTCCGTCACCGGGAGGGACGAGTCCGCGGACAGGTCCCAGTCGGAAGCCGCCCGGTTACGGGCGACCATCTCGGCGCCCAGGGCGGCCACCATCGCGCCGTTGTCCGTGCACAGCCCCGGGCGCGGTACGCGCAGCCGGATGCCCGCCGCCTCGCAGCGTTCCTGGGCCAGCGCCCGCAGCCGGGTGTTGGCGGCCACTCCACCGCCGATCATCAGATGGTCGACGCCCTCGTCCTTGCAGGCACGTACGGCCTTGCGGGTGAGCACGTCCACGACCGCCTCCTGGAAGGAGGCCGACACGTCACGTACCGGGACCTCCTCCCCCGCCGCCCGCTTGGCCTCGATCCAGCGGGCCACAGCCGTCTTCAGACCGGAGAAGGAGAAGTCGTACGCCGGGTCGCGCGGCCCGGTCAGCCCGCGCGGGAACGCGATCGCGGACGGGTCGCCCTCGCGCGCGTACCGGTCGATGACCGGGCCGCCGGGAAAGCCGAGGTTGAGCACGCGCGCGATCTTGTCGAAGGCCTCGCCGGCCGCGTCGTCGATGGTGGCGCCCATCGGGCGGACGTCGGAGGTGATGTCCGAGGAGAGCAGCAGCGAGGAGTGTCCGCCGGAGACCAGCAGCGCCATCGTCGGCTCGGGGAGCGGCCCGTGCTCCAACTGGTCGACGCAGATGTGCGAGGCGAGGTGGTTGACGCCGTACAGGGGCTTGCCGAGGGCGTAGGCGTACGCCTTCGCCGCCGAGACGCCGACCAGCAGCGCGCCGGCGAGGCCCGGACCGGCGGTGACGGCGACGCCGTCCAGGTCCCGGGCGCTCACCCCCGCCTCCTTCAGCGCGCGCTCGATGGTGGGAACCATCGCCTCCAGGTGGGCGCGCGAGGCGACCTCGGGGACGACACCGCCGAAGCGGGCGTGCTCGTCGACGCTGGAGGCGACGGCGTCCGCCAGCAGAGTGGTGCCCCGGACGACGCCGACACCGGTCTCGTCGCAGGAGGTCTCGATCCCCAGCACCAGGGGTTCGTCAGCCATGGGTCTCGGTTCCTTCTACGCCGTTCACCGGGGTCGCGGGGTTCCCGGGGTTCGCCGGATTGACGGGGGTGGACGGGTCGGCCAGCCGCATCACCAGGGCGTCCACGTTCCCCGGCTGGTAGTAGCCCTTCCTGACCCCGATGGTCTCGAAGCCGAAGCGCTCGTACAGCTTCTGGGCCTGGACGTTGTCGATCCGGCACTCCAGCAGCACCTCGGCGCACTCGAACGCGGTCGCCGCCCGCAGCAGCTCCGTCAGCAGCCGCGAGCCGAGGCCGGTGCCCCAGTGGTCCCGGCTGACGGCGATCGTCTGGACGTCGGCCACCCCGGTCGCCGCGCCCGTGCCCTCGTCGCCGTCGGCCGCCGCACCGGCGGAGGTGAGGCCCGCGTATCCGACGAGACGGCCGTCCTCCTCGGCGACCACGTAACGGCGGGTCGCCGCGGGACCGCGCGCATGGGCCAGCTCGGACCAGAACATCCCCCGTGACCAGGCGTCCTCGGGGAACAGCTCACGCTCCAGCCGGAACACGCGTTCGATGTCCCACCAGCGCATCTCGCGCAACGCGACCTTCTCGGGCCCTGTCACTTGTGTCACTTGGGGGTGACCACCTTGTAGTTCTTGGGAACCTGGGCATCGGGGCGGCGCAGGTACAGCGGTCGGGGCGCGGGCAGTTCCACGCCGGCCGCCAGCCGCTCGGCGGCCAGCCGGGCGAGGGCGGCGGCACTCACGTACTCGGGCTCGTGCGCCGTGAAGAAGGTGTCGGGGTACAGCAGCGCGCCGGCGCCGACCGCGGGCAGCCCCGCGACCTGACCGGCGATGTCGGCGGGCCGGTCGACGGCGGGGTCGGTGAGGCGGGTACGGGAGTCGGCGTACCGCGCCCAGTAGACCTCCTTGCGGCGGGCGTCGGTCGCCACGACGAAGGGGCCCTCCAGGCCGGTGGCGTACGCGAGGCCGTCCAGCGTGCACACGCCGTACACGGGGACACCGAGCGCGAGCCCGAAGGTGTCCGCGGTCATCAGGCCGACCCTCAGCCCGGTGTACGGTCCGGGGCCGATACCGACGACGATCCCGGTGAGGGCGCCCACCTTCAGACCGGCCTCGGCGAGCACCCGGTCGATCGCCGGGAGCAGCAGTTCGCCGTGGCGGCGGGCGTCCACCTGGCTCGACGAGGCGATGACGTCGTCGCCGTCGTGCAGCGCGACGGTGACGGCAGGGGTGGCGGTATCCAGAGCGAGCAGGAGCACACAAACAGCCTACGGCTCCCCGCACCCCGTGTCGGACGGCCCGGTCGGACGGTCACGTACTGCTACCGTCACATCGACGTATGCACATTCCGGACGATCCCGGACGATCCCGAATGATCACCACCGGGGTGGTGGCGGCAGCGGGTACGACGCGAGAGCGGGTGCGACGCGACACGGCGGGCCAGGACGGGACAGAGGTGGTGACGGCGGTGGCAGGGAACAGCTCGGCGACCGTGGCGGGGCTGACCGCGGCGGCCCTCCTGACGGTCGGCGTCCTCGGCTACCAGGCGTCGGCCCACGCACCGGCCGCTCCGCACGCGGCCCGCACGGACACGGACACCGCACGGGCCGCCCTGCAGGCGGACCGGGGCAATCACTCCCCCGCCGCCCTGCCCAAGGGCTCCGGCCGGGGCCCCCGGGTCGTCTACGCCCTGGGCGACGACCGGGTGTGGCTGGTCGAGGACGGCGGCAAGGTCCGGCACACCTTCGCGGTCAGTCCCAGCACGGTGGACCCGGAGCCGGGCACCTACCGGGTCACCTCCCGCTCGAAGGCCATCACGGGATCGGACGGCATCCCCGTCGAACACGTCGTCCGCTTCGCCGGCAACGACGGCACGGCGATCGGTTTCAGCGCGGCGCTCGACGGATCGGCCCCGGAACCGGACCCGAAGGTCCCCACCGGCGGCATCCGCGAAACCCGCGCGGACGGCGAGGCGATGTGGAAGTTCGCCACCATCGGCCGCGAGGTCGTCGTCGTGCGGTAGCCGCGACATCGCCCACAACCCATGACGCATGACGTACGGCGCATGACGAATGACGCATGACGTACGGCTACGGCGGTGACGGGCCTGGGTCAGGCGGCCTCGCGGTGGCCGTTGCCCGGCTCGGCGAGCCGGGGACGCGGGTGCGGTTCGGGAGCGCGGGGCGGGGTGGAGATCGCGGCGGCGGCCGCGCCGGCCGCCAGCAGGTCGCGCATCGACACCCCGGCGAACGACTGCGGCCGCACCTCGGTCCGGCGAGAGCTCTCGGTGACCGGCATGGACGCCTCCTGAGGCCGGGGGCGGACGTAGTTAGGTAGACCTAACTACGAGCTGAATACCATGTGACCACGCCCGGGACACCAAATGCAAGATTTTACCGACACCTTGTCGGAACGCGCGGAGAACGGACACCACGGGCACAGCGCGCCGGCCCGCCCCGCCCAGGCCGGCGGTGCGCTCAGGCCGACAGCGCGCTCAGGTCCGCGCCCGCCCAGCGGTCGCCCAGGCCGGTCAGCGTCACGTGCCGGACCTCGTCCGTGGTGTCGCCGACCGCGCGGTGGATGACGAGCTGGAGCCGGTCGTCGGTCAGCTCCTCGAGCCTGCCCTCGCCCCACTCCACGACGATCACCGACTCGGGCAGCGAGACGTCGAGATCCAGGTCCTCCATCTCGTCCAGTCCGCCCGACAGCCGGTACGCGTCGACGTGGACCAGCGGCGGTCCGTCCCCCAGGGACGGGTGCACGCGGGCGATCACGAAGGTCGGGGAGGTGACGGCACCCCGTACTCCGAGCCCCTCGCCGAGCCCGCGGGTCAGCGTGGTCTTGCCCGCGCCCAGCTCGCCGGTGAGCATCACGAGGTCGCCGGCGCGCAGCAGCTTGGCGAGGGCACGGCCCAGGTCCCGCATCCGGTCGGGGGAACTGACGACCAACCGGACGGACGGGGGGGACGCTGCGACTTCTTCCATCATCACTCACTTGCAGTAGTACAGGGGCCACACCCCGCAAGGGGTCGGTTCGGGCTGACCACCGCCGAAAAAGGCCGGCAGCCGTCTCCGTCAGGAGGAGGCGGGGTCACAGCCACCCACGGTAGCCGTGGCGGACACCGCCCCGGTGCGGGCGAGCAGATCGGCGAGGCGGTCGGTGACCACTTCCGGATGCTCCAGGATGACCAGGTGCCCGGCGTCCGGTACCAGTACCAGTTCGGCGTCCGGCAGCAGCCCGGCGATGACCTCGCTGTGCTCGCTGGGCGTGATCAGGTCCTTCACCCCGGCCAGCACGAGCACCGGGAGACCGGTGAAGTGGGCGAGGGCCTCGGTCTTGTCGTGCTCGCTGAAGGCCGGGTAGTACTCGGCGACGACGTCGATCGGGGTGGACTCGATCATCCGCTCGGCGAACCGGGCGACGGCCGGGTCGACGTCCCGGGCCGCGAACGAGTACCGCTTGATGATCCCGGCGAACAGGTCCGCGGTGGCTTGGCGCCCCTTCTCCACCAGCTCGGCCCGCTGCCCCAGCACCTTCAACACCCCCGGCAGCACCCGCCGCACCGCGTTGACCCCGGCCACGGGCAGCCCGAAATTGACCTCGCCCAGCCGTCCCGGCGACGTGCCGACGAGGGCGACACCGACGACCCGCTCACGGATCAGCCCGGGGTACCGGTCGGCGAGGGCCATCACCGTCATCCCGCCCATGGAATGCCCGACCAGTACGATCGGCCCCTCGGGGGCGGCGGCGTCAATGACGGCCTTGAGATCCTGCCCCAGCTGGTCGATGGTGACCGGCTCGCCCCGCTCGACCTGGGCCGCGCCCCGCCCGGAGCGGCCGTGGCTGCGCTGGTCCCAGTACACGGCCCGTACGACACCCCTGAGCGCGGCCCGCTGGAAGTGCCAGGAGTCCTGGTTGAGGCAGTAACCGTGGCTGAAGACGACCGTGACGGGGGTGGGTGACTTGCGGCCGAACAGCCGGCGGCGGCGCGCGGGAGTGGCGTCCGGGTCGGGGTCGGGGTCGTCGACCTCGTAGTACAGCTCGGTGCCGTCCTCGGCGTACGCCTTGCCGGGGGTGCCGCGCAGCGAGCCGTACGGTCCGGTGGAGTCGAGGGCGAGCCGGGCCTTCTTGCGTATGCTCCGGCCGACGGTCATCCGCTCTATGGCGACCCCGGCGGCGGCACCCGTGGCGAGCACACCTATCGCGACGCCGGCGATCCCGGTCGCCCGGCGCCAGCCACCGGACGCTTCGGCGACGGAGGCGGCAGCCATCGTGACGGCGGTGTTGACGGCCTCCGCGCTGCTCTCGCTCACGTACTGGCTCCTCTGTCGTTCCTCATGCGTATGCGGTCGGATGAGCGTACGGACGTACGGGCGTTCTGGCGTACTACTTCGTCACGCCGTCACGCCTCACGCCGTCACGCCGTCACGCCGTCACGTCATTCACATGGACGCGCGGGACGCGGGTTCCGATCCGGGTGACGATCTCGTACCCGATGGTGCCCGCGGCCTGCGCCCAGTCCTCGACGGTGGGCTCGCCTCGGTCGCCGGGGCCGAAGAGCACCGCCTCGGTGCCCGGCGGGGGCTCGTCCCCGCCGAGGTCGACGACGAACTGGTCCATCGCGATCTGCCCCGCGGCCGTACGCCACTTGCCCTCGACCAGTACCGGACCGGCGGAGGAGGCGTGCCGCGGGATGCCGTCCGCGTAGCCGAGCGGGACCAGGCCGAGGGTGGTGGCGCCCGGGGTGACGTAGTGGTGGCCGTACGAGACACCGTGCCCGCCGGGGACGTGCTTCACCAGGGCGAGGGAGGCGGTCAGGGTCATCACCTGGCGCAGCCCGAAGTCGGCGGGGGCGCCGATCTCGGGGCTGGGCGAGACCCCGTACATCGCGATGCCGGCCCGGACGAGGTCGAAGTGGCTGTCGGGGAGGGTGAGGATGGCCGGGGAGTTGGCGATGTGCCGGACCTCGGGGTCGACCCCTTGCTGTTCGGCGTACGCCACCATCTCCCGGAAGCGGATGAGCTGGGCGTCGATGGAGGGGTGCCCCGGCTCGTCGGCGCAGGCGAGGTGCGACCACAGGCCGACGACACTCAGCAGTCCGTCGGCCTCGGCGGCGAGGGCCGCGGCGACCAGCTCGGCCCAGTCCGCGGGCACGCAGCCGCCCCGCCCCAGGCCGGTGTCGGCCTTGAGGTGCACGCGCGCGGGCCGCCCGGCGGCACGCGCGGCCGCGGCGACCTCCTCCAGCGCCCACATGCCGCTGACGCCGACGTCGAGGTCGGCCTCGATCGCCTCCCGCCAGGGCCCGCCGGACGTCCACAGCCAGCACATGACGCGCACGTCGGCGGGGACCCCGGCGCCGGGCGCGCGCAGCGCCAGCGCCTCCTGCGGGGTGGCCGTGCCGAGCCAGGACGCCCCGGCCTCGACGGCCGCCCGCGCACACGCGAGGGCGCCGTGCCCGTAGGCGTCCGCCTTGACCACGGCCATGAGGGCGGCACCGGACGCGTGGGCGCGCAGGCTCCGCACATTGGCGCGCAGCGCGCCCAGATCGATCTCGGCACGGGCCCTGAAGGTCGCCTTGCGCACAGCATCGTTCTCGTTCATCGCACCCCAGTCTCTCAGAGCGGTACGCCGCCTCACCGGGAGTGGTATAGGACCGCCGCGGTGGGATAGTACGACGACGCCCGCGACCGGGGCCCGGCCCGGACTCCCTGTCATGCCCGGCCCGGGTGCGGAATCCCGCGGTCTCACCCGCGCATGACGTCCCGCCACGCCCCCGGGATCGCCTCCGCCACGTCGTGCGCCCCCACCGGCGCGCCGTCCGCCGCGTGACGTCCCGCGAGCCCGTGCAGGTAGGCCGCCACGCTGCCGGCGTCCCGGGCCGGCAGTCCCGCCGCCAGCAGCGAACCCGCCAGGCCGGACAGAACGTCCCCGCTTCCCGCCGTGGCCAGCCAGGACGTCCCGGTCGGGTTCACCCGTACGGCGGTACCCTCCCCGTCCTTCGGGTCGGCGACCAGCGTCGTGGAGCCCTTGAGCAGCACGGTCGCCCCGTACCGTCCGGCCAGTTCACGCGCCGCGACCAGCCGGCCGGCCTCGACCTCCTCGCGCTCCACGCCGAGCAACGCGGCGGCCTCTCCGGCGTGCGGGGTCAGCAGGGTCGGCGCGGAGCGGGCCCGTACGGCCGAGGCGTCGGCCAGCCGCAGGCCGTCCGCGTCGATCAGCACCGGGACGTCCGCCGCCAGCACCTCCGCCACCGGACCGGCGTCGTCCCCGGCACCCGGCCCGACGACCCACGCCTGCACCCGCCCGGCGTGCTTCGGCCCCCGGTCGGACACCAGCGTCTCGGGGAAGCGGGCGATCACGTCCCGCGCGGCGGGACCGGCGTACCGTACGGCCCCGGCCCCGCCCCGCAACGCACCGGCGACCGCGAGCACGGCGGCCCCGGGGTAGCGGGCGGACCCGGCGGCGATCCCGACGACACCGCGCCGGTACTTGTCGCTCTCCGCGCCGGGCACCGGCAGCAGCCGGGCCACGTCGGCGTGCTGGAGCGCCTCGAGTTCCGGCTCGGCGGGCAGGTCGAGACCGATGCCGACGAGCCGCACCGACCCCGCGTACTCCCGCGCCGGGTCGATGAGCAGCCCCGGCTTGTGCGTCCCGAAGGTCACCGTGAGGTCGGCCCGGAGCGCGGTGCCGCGTACCTCGCCGGTGTCCGCGTCGACGCCGCTCGGCAGGTCGACGGCGACGACCGTGGCACCGGACCGTTCGGCGGCCTCGGCAAGCGGCACCGCCTCCGGGCGCAGCCCGCCCGTGCCGCCGATTCCGACGATGCCGTCCACGACGAGATCGGCCCGCCGGACCGCCGCGACGGCAGCGGTATCGGCATCGGCATCGGCGCCCATGTCGGCGTCGGCGTCGGTGATCCCCACGGTCCGGCCGCCCGCCCGGCGCAGTGCCGCGAGCCCGGCGGCATGGGCGCGCTCCGGCGCGAGCAGCACCGCCGTGACGCCCGCGCCGCGCCGGGCCAGCCGGGCGCCGGCATAGAGGGCGTCGCCGCCGTTGTCCCCGCTGCCGACCAGCAGGACGACCCTGCTGCCGTAGACCCGGCCGTAACCCCGCCCGAGCAGATCCGCGCAGGCCGCGGCGAGCCCGGCGGCGGCGCGCTGCATCAGCGCGCCCTCCGGCAGCCGCGCCATCAGGTCCCGCTCCGCCGCCCTGACCGTCTCCACGCTGTACGCAGTACGCATACGTCCGAGTGTCCCGCACGGAACGGTCCGACTGCCGCTTGTCGGAGGCCGCCCCGCACCCCGGAAGCCGTCCCTCCCATACCCAGGAAGCCGGTCGCTCCGCACCCCGCAAGCCGGTCGAAAGTTGTCGAAGCCCGTCCCCCGGCCGCATGCATTGACGGCATGCCGCGCCCTCGCCACACTCACCACCCCCCGCCGGATGAATCGATTCAGTCGAATCGGTTCGACGAACAGACCAGAGGAAGAGGAAGCAGAGAACCCATGGGATGCAGAGCCGCACTCCTCGCCGCAGCCGGCGCCACCGCACTCCTCACCGCCGCGGGCGCGCTGACCGCACCCGCCACCGCCGCACCCGTCGCGCCCGCTCCCGTCACCCAGGAGGCCCCCATCCAGGCCGCCGCCTGCGGGGACGGCTCCTACCAGGCCGAGGCCGTACTGAGCGGCAGCACCTGGACCGCCCGGCGCGGCAGCACCGTCGTCCACACCGGTACCGACCTGCGCGCGGCGGTCCAGGCCGCGATCGGCAGCCTGTCCACCGGCCGCACCTCCAAGGAACGGGTGGTGGTCCGCGGCTCGGGCTCGCTCTCCGCCAACTCGCGTATCTCGCTGCCGAGCTACACGGTTCTCGACGTCTGCGGCACGATCAACGTCACGGGCAGCGGCTCCGGCGACCAGGCACCGGTCTACTCCCGCGGCACACGGGACGTCGAGGTCCAGAACCTCAGCGTCACCGGCGCCCCGCTGTACGGCGTCTTCATGCGCAACGTGCAGAACGTGGTCCTGGGCCAGATCGACATGCGCCTCTCGGGCGGCCTCGGCGTCCGCATCGACAACCGCGGCGACACCAGCCAGTGGACGCGGAACGTCCGGATCGACAACGTCTACGTGTCCGGCGCCTCCAGCCACGCCGTGGAGACGTACGGAGTCGACGGCCTCACCGTCGGCACGGTCACGGCCCGCAACGTCGGCGAGTCGGGACTTCTCCTCAACCAGACCATCAACGCCACGGTCGGCAAGGTCGACGCGGAGAACGCGGGCACCGGCACCGGTTACGCCGCCTTCCGCATGGCCAACCGCAACGGCCGGATCGGCAGCTCGTACGCGACCAATATCCGCGTCGGCGAGGTCGTCGCGCGCGGCGGCGGACGGGGCGTCTTCTGCGTCTCGGAGAGCGGCGGCGCGACGATCGACCGGATCAGTCTCTCCAACACCGGCAACAACGCGATCCTGATCGAGAACTGCTACAACGTGAACCTCGCCGCCCAGAGCGGCACCGTCACCGGCGGCGGCGAGATCCGGCTGGCCGCCCGCACGGAGTTCGCGAACAACAGGGACATCACCGTCCAGAACCTGACGGTGACCAACTCGTCGATCCGCGAGAGCCCGTGCGGCGAGAACATCACGTTCCGCAACAACAGGCTGGTCAACAGCAGCCAGTCCATCTGCTGACGCGGCCGACCCGGCGGACAACGGCAAGGTGACCGGCCGGCGAAGGCGAAGCCCCGCACGCCCGGCCGGTCACCGCCGCCACCGCCCGCGCCCCGCCCGCCGAGTCATCCGCACCATTCTCACGACCGTGAACACCACGACGAGCAGGGCGGCAGCGGCGAGAAGCGCCTCTCCCCACACCGGCAGCCGCCCCCCGACCTCCCCGCCCCCGGGAAATCCCAGCAAGCTCGGCCGGTCCATATCCCTCACCCTTCGGCGACGACGACCGCCGACGCCACCCCGGCGTCATGGCTGAGCGAGATGTGCCAGGACCGCACGCCCAGCTCGGCGGCCCGCGCCGCCACCGTCCCCTTCACCCGCAGCCGCGGCTGCCCGCTGTCCTCGCAGTACACCTCGGCATCGGTCCAGTACAGGCCGCCGGGCGCGCCG
Organism: Streptomyces chlorus; assembly: GCF_042655885.1. Taxonomy (NCBI): domain Bacteria; kingdom Bacillati; phylum Actinomycetota; class Actinomycetes; order Kitasatosporales; family Streptomycetaceae; genus Streptomyces; species Streptomyces chlorus. The sequence goes on along the minus strand of NZ_JBHSOA010000009.1, from coordinate 316,753 downwards.
AGCGCCTTGGCCAGCGCCTCTTTGGCGGCGAACCGCGCCGCCAGCGAGGCGATCCCCCGCCGTTCCCCACTGGGCAGCAGCAACTCGCCGTCCACGAACAGCCGCCGCGCGAGGCCGGGCGTCCGCTCCAACGACGCCGCGAACCGCTCGATCTCGGCCACGTCGATCCCGACTCCGATAATGCTCATGCGCAGCACCTTACGAGCCCGTACCCCGGCGCGAACGCCGGGCGGGTTCCCACCGCTCTCCCCACCCCTGCCGGTTCACCCTCCCGAGGCATCGGCACCCGGTCGGTGGCGGGCCTTACAGTGCGTCAGCAACCGCGCGCAAGAACACAGGGGAAGCAGAAGCACCGACTCATGGGCCACACCGTCTTCATCGAATGCCACGGGGGCCTCAAAGGCCTCCGCTTCCTGAACGGGCTCACGCTCGACAGCGCCGTCTCGCCCCCGGACCATACGGACGGCGGTAGCCAGGTGCCCCGTGCGCTCCGCTACCGCTGGCTCATGGGCGGTGAGGGGCGAACCGGTGTGTCAGACCAAGGTCTGGGTGAGTTCGCTCCGCAGTGCCGTGTGGACCAGGCGGCCGTGCGCCCCATTGACGATCGGCATGTACGGCGGGACGTGACCGCACTCGACGTCGGCGATGATCGGCACGTTCAACGGGCCGAGCGCGTCCAGCACGGCCTGATGCTGGGACAGTGAGGGGGCGCCCGGTGCCGAGGTCCGTCCGACGAGCACCGCGTTCGCCGCGTCGAAGAAGCCGGCCAGCCGCATACCGTGCAGGTTCCGGCAGATGGTGAAGGCATCGCCGCCGGCGGCCTCCACATACACCAGCAGCCCGCCCGCGGCCTCGGTCCGTGCGAAGCCGGACACGTCGAGATAGCCGGTCCCGGTGAGGTTGCACAGTGTCTCGATACAGCCCCCTATCAGGCGGCCCTCGACTTCCAGATCTCCGCTTCCGTCCAGCCGTGTCCATGCACCAGGGGCATCGAGTGGGTGTTCCCGTACCTCGGGCTGGACGGCGTAGTCGTCCCAGCCGGTGGATCTGTGGTGGCCGGGCGGGATCTGTGTGAACCGGTGTCCCCGTGGTGCGCTGACGATGTCGAGCCAGGAGACCAGCCCGTCGGGAGTTCGGTAGGGAGTGTCCATGAGGTTGTTGCCGTGAACGGTCGCGGTCCCGGTGAGGAGGGTCAGCGGGGTGATGACGGTCGACAGGTCGGAGAACCCCACGAGCCAGGTCGGTTCGGCGACGCGTAGTCGGTCCCAGTCGAGCAGCGGCAGGAGGTCGATCGCCAACTCCCCGCCCCACGGCGGCACCACAGCACCGACGTCGGGGTCGGTCAGCAGCGACATCAGTTCGTCCGCGCGCGCGGCGGCGGGAGCACTGACATGTCCCGAGCCGTCCATGCACTGTCCGAGGACCACCTCGAATCCGCGTGCCTCCACGTCGCGGACGGCCACGCGGAGGCGCTCGCGGAGCTTTTCGTCGACTCCGCTGGACGGAGAGGTGACTCCGACGCGGTCACCAGGGCGTAAGGGGCGCGGGTATCGAACTGGCATGCGCTGGATTCTGGCACGGCACCGTGTCGGCGGGACAACGAGTTTCAGCGCATGTCCTCTGGTCGACGGCTCGTTCCACCGAGTTGCCGGCCCCGTGGCAGCCCACGCCCTTCCTCCGTTCCTCATCCACCGACCGGCCGAAGGGCGCCAACGCTTCAGGGGGACACTCAGGGCAAGCCGGGTCCGCATCGACTCGGTGCGCGGTCCTCCCGCCCGCCGGGCTCGCGAACGCGAAGGCCTCGGGCCGACAGCAGGTGCCCTACCCGAAGGGCGTGAGCAGTCAGCAAGCGGATGCCGCATGACCGCTCGAACGAGCGGCGTATGGGCAATGACGCCCAGAATGCTCACACGTCCCGGTCCCCGGCCTCCACCGGGCTCCGGCGTCACTCCACCGTGACCGACTTCGCCAGGTTGCGGGGCTGATCCACCTCGTTACCGCGGACCGTGGCCAGTTCGCAGGCGAAGACCTGGAGGGGGACCGTGGCGACCAGGGGCTGAAGGAGGGTCGGGGTGGGCGGGATGCGGATGAGGTGGTCGGCGTAGGGGGTCACCTCGTCGTCGCCTTCCTCGGCGATGACGATGGTGCGGGCGCCGCGGGCGCGGATCTCCTGGATGTTGGAGACGATCTTGTCGTGGAGGACGGAGCGGCCGCGCGGTGACGGGACGACCACGACCACGGGCAGGTCGTCCTCGATGAGGGCGATCGGGCCGTGTTTCAGCTCGCCCGCGGCGAAGCCCTCCGCGTGCATGTAGGCGAGCTCCTTGAGCTTGAGCGCGCCCTCCAGGGCGACCGGGTAGCCGACGTGCCGGCCCAGGAACAGCACGGTGTTCTTGTGGGCGAGAGTGCGGGCGAGTTCCCGTACGGGCTCCATGGTCTCCAGAACCCGTTCCACCGAGCGGGCGACGGAGGTCAGGTCCCGGACGACCGTGCGGATCTCGTCGGCGTACTTCGCGCCGCGGATCTGGGCGAGGTACAGGGCGACCAGGTAGCAGGCGACCAGTTGGGTCAGGAAGGCCTTGGTCGAGGCGACGGCGACCTCGGGGCCGGCGTGGGTGTAGAGGACGGCGTCGGACTCGCGGGGGATGGTCGAGCCGTTGGTGTTGCAGATGGCGAGGACGCGGGCGCCCTGTTCGCGTGCGTGCCGCAGGGCCATCAGGGTGTCCATGGTCTCGCCGGACTGGGAGATGGCGATGACGAGGGTCTGCTGGTCGAGGATCGGATCGCGGTAGCGGAACTCGCTCGCCAACTCGACCTCGCAGGGGATCCGCGTCCAGTGCTCGATGGCGTACTTGGCGATCAGCCCGGCGTGGAAGGCCGTACCGCAGGCGACGATGACGACCTTGTCGACCTCGCGCAGCGCCTTCGGGGGGATGCGCACCTCGTCCAGGGACAGGGCTCCAAAGCCGTCGATGCGGCCGAGCAGGGTGTCGGCGACCGCCCTGGGCTGCTCGGCGATCTCCTTGAGCATGAAGGAGGCGTAGCCGCCCTTCTCCGCGGCCGACGCGTCCCAGTCGATGTGGTACGAGCGGACGTCTGCCGGTCCGCCGTCGAAACCGGTCACCGTGACCTTGTCGCGGCGCAGTTCGACCACCTGGTCCTGGCCCAGTTCGATCGCGGAGCGGGTGTGCTCGATGAACGCGGCGACGTCCGAGGCGAGGAACGACTCGCCCTCGCCGACGCCCACCACGAGCGGCGAGTTGCGGCGCGCGCCGACGACCACGTCCGGCGCGTCCGCGTGGACGGCGACCAGGGTGAAGGCGCCGAGCAGCCGCTTGCAGACCAGGCGCATCGCCTCGGCGAGGTCGGCGCAGGAGGAGAACTCCTCGGCGAGCAGGTGGGCGACGACCTCGGTGTCCGTCTCGGAGGCCAGGACGTGGCCGCGCCCGGCCAGTTCGGCCCGCAGCTCGGCGAAGTTCTCGATGATGCCGTTGTGGACGACGGCGACCCGGCCCGTGTTGTCGAGATGCGGGTGTGCGTTGGCGTCGGTGGGGCCGCCGTGCGTGGCCCAGCGGGTGTGGCCGATGCCGGTCGCCCCGGTGGGCAGCGGCCGGGCTGCCAGTTCCTTCTCCAGGTTGACCAGTTTCCCGGCCCGTTTCGCCGTGGCGAGCCCGCCGTCCGCGAGGACGGCCACGCCCGCCGAGTCGTAGCCCCGGTACTCCAGCCGTTTCAGTCCGGCCGTCACGACGTCCAGCGCCGACTGCGGCCCCACGTATCCCACGATTCCGCACATGCCCGGCAGCCTACGATCCGTCAGGCGCCGAAAATGACTGCCACGTGCCCGGAATCGGAAATTCCCACCGGTGCGCGAACCTCGGTCACGCACCGGTGGGAACCCCGGCGGCGGATGAGTGCCGACCGAGCCGAGCGGGTGTCAGCTGGGCAGGCGTCAGCCGAGTGGTTGTCAGCCGAGCTTGGCGAGCTGGGCGTCGGAGATCTGCGTCGGGAAGGGGGCCTCCTCGCCGGTGGCGATCGCGCCGAAGTTGACCGCCGAGAAGCCGACGACGGTGGCACCGGTGCGCGTGACGACGACCTTGACGGGTGCCTCGACACCCTCCTCGGCAGCCATCGTCAGGGTGATCTCGACGGCCTCGTCGGCGCCCTTCGGCCCCTCGGCCTTGGCGGCCTTCAGGAACTTGATCTTTTCACCGGCGGCGGTGACGGTGAAGCCTCCGGCGCACTTCTCGACAGCGGCGTCGACGTCCTTGACGACCTGCTCGGCGCCGCCGTCCTCGTAGGAGGCGAGAGTGACGAAGACCTTGTCCACGGCGAGGCCGGCGAGCAGGGCCTCCTCCGGGGCCGTACCCTCGGCGGGCTTCTTCGGCTCACCGGTCCAGGACCGCTTGACGGTGGCGGCGGGCGAGCCGACCGGGACCGCGAGCTGCAGGTTGGCGAGGGGCTGGCACGCCTCGTCGTCCGCCTTGACCTTGTCGGCGCTCAGGTCGTCCGTCGCGGGCACCTTGGTGACCACCTTGCCGTCCTTCATGTCGGCCTGGACCAGCGCGACCTTCTCCAGCTCGGCCGCGGTCAGCGCCTTGGCCGCGGGCGCGGCGGAAGCGGAGGAGCCGGCCTTGCCCTCGTCACTCTTGCCGCTGTCGCTCTCGCTGTCGCCGGAGCCGCCACAGGCGGTGATGAGCAGGGCGAGCGCGGCGGCGGAGGCGGCGAGAGCGGAACGGCGGACGGCGGTGGTTCTCACGTGGGAAACTCTTTCTTCGAAGGCGCGGAGAAGTCCGCAGCACAGTGAACGAAATATAGACACAGCCCCCCTCGCAAATGATCACCGAAAGATCGCTTGTAGGGGAACCGTGACAGCCACGTGATCTTGCCTCGTGCGTCCGCCGTTCCGGCCCTGCCCGGTCAGCCCTTCCCACCGGGCTTGGAGAGGCGGCGCACCCGGAAGCGGACGGCGGGGCCGATCAGGACCATGGTGCGCTTCACACGGCACCCCGGCTGTGACTGTGGACCCGACGGCGGCCCGAGCCGCTACGAAACGCCAAACGCGATGCAAAGAAAAGTCGGACACGGGGCACGCGACTTCTCGCAACTCCCCTCGGTTTTCTTCCACTCCCGCCCATCGCGTGACGCAGCCCACGAACCATCCTGTTCAAACTCCGTTAACAATGGACTGTGATCTCACCGGTCTCCTCGACGTCCCGGAGCGCCCACCGGCAGCGGCCGGAGGCGACTCCCTACCTCGACCTCACCCGTGCGGAGTGGAGCGCGCTGCGCCACAAGACGCCGCTGCCGCTGTCCGCCGACGAGGTGGAGCAGCTGCGCGGGCTCGGTGACGTCATCGACCTCGACGAGGTGCGGGACATCTACCTCCCGCTGTCCCGGCTGCTCAACCTCTACGTCGGTGCCACCGACGGGCTCCGCAGCGCGCTGAACACCTTCCTCGGTGAGCAGGGCTCCCAGTCCGGCACGCCCTTCGTCATAGGGGTCGCCGGTTCCGTCGCCGTCGGGAAATCCACGGTCGCCCGGCTGCTCCGGGCCCTGCTGTCACGCTGGCCCGAGCACCCGCGCGTCGAGCTGGTCACCACGGACGGGTTCCTGCTGCCGACGAAAGAGCTCCAGGCGCGCGGCCTGATGTCGCGGAAAGGTTTCCCCGAGTCGTACGACCGTCGCGCGCTCACCCGTTTCGTCGCCGACATCAAGGCCGGCAAGGACGAGGTGACGGCCCCGGTCTACTCCCACCTCATCTACGACATCGTCCCGGGCGAACTGCTCACCGTGCGCCGCCCGGACATCCTGATCGTCGAGGGACTCAACGTGCTGCAGCCCGCGCTCCCCGGCAAGGACGGGCGCACCCGGGTCGGGCTCGCCGACTACTTCGACTTCAGCGTGTACGTGGACGCCCGCACCGAGGACATCGAGCGCTGGTACCTCAACCGCTTCCGCAAGCTGCGCGGGACCGCCTTCCAGGACCCCTCCTCGTACTTCCGCAAGTACACCCAGGTCTCGGAGGAGGAGGCCCTCGACTACGCCGGCACGATGTGGCGGACGATCAACCGGCCCAACCTGGTGGAGAACATCGCCCCCACCCGCGGCCGGGCCACCCTCGTCCTGCGCAAGGGCCCGGACCACACGGTCCAGCGCCTCAGCCTGCGCAAACTGTGACCTCGGGGGCGGGGCACCGGTCGCGGCCCGAGGGCGGGGCGATCGCCGTCGCCGCCCCGCAGCCGCCAGCCCGGCAGCCGCCCGCCCACTGGCGGGCGGTCGGTGGGTGGGCAGTCGGTGGGCAGTCGGTGGGCGGTGACCGCCGGACCGGCACTGCCGGACAGCGGCCACCCGCCCCGTCAGCCCAGTGCCGACTTCACCACGTCCGCCAGGCGTCCCGCGACCGAGCGGGCCTGGTCGATGTCGGCGGCCTCCACCATCACGCGGACCAGCGGTTCGGTGCCCGAGGGGCGGAGCAGCACACGGCCGGTCTCGCCCAGCTCGCGTTCGGCCTCCGTCACGGCCTCCGCGAGTTCCCCGGAGGTCCGCACCCGGGTCCTGTCCACGTCGGGCACGTTGATGAGCACCTGCGGCAGCCGTTCCATCACCGACGCCAGCTCGCGCAGCGACCGCCCGGTCTCGGCGACACGCGCGGCCAGCAGCAGGCCGGTGAGCGTGCCGTCGCCGGTCGTGGCGTGGTCGAGGACGATGACGTGGCCGGACTGCTCGCCGCCGAGGGCGTAGCCCTGCTGCTTCATCTGCTCGAGCACGTACCGGTCGCCGACCGCGGTCTGCACGAAGTGGATGCCCTCGCGCTCCATGGCGAGCTTGAACCCGAGGTTGGACATCACGGTCGCGACGACGGCGTCGGAGCGCAGTGCGGAACGCTCCCGCATCGCCAGCGCGAGCACGGCGAGGATCTGGTCCCCGTCCACCTCTTCACCGGTGTGGTCGACGGCCAGACAGCGGTCGGCGTCGCCGTCGTGCGCGATACCGAGGGCGGCCCCGTGCTCGACGACCGCGGCCTTCAGCTGCTCCAGGTGGGTCGAGCCGCAGCCGTCGTTGATGTTGAGCCCGTCCGGCTGGGCGCCGATGGTGACGACCTCGGCCCCGGCCCGCGCGAACGCCTCCGGCGAGACCCGGAAAGCGGCGCCGTGCGCCTCGTCGAGGACGATCCGCAGGCCGTCCAGCCGGTTCGGCAGGACACCGACGAGGTGGGCGACGTACGTGTCGAGCCCCTCCTCGTAGTCCCGCACGCGGCCCACGCCGGCGCCGGTCGGGCGTTCCCAGGGGGCGCCGGTCCGGTGCTCCTCGTACACGGACTCGATCCGGTCCTCCAGCTCGTCGGCGAGCTTGTGGCCGCCGCGCGCGAAGAACTTGATGCCGTTGTCGGGCATGGCGTTGTGGCTCGCGGACAGCATCACGCCGAGGTCGGCGCCGAGCGCTCCGGTCAGATGCGCCACGGCGGGCGTCGGCAGCACGCCGACCCGCAGCACGTCCACACCGGCGCTGGCCAGCCCGGCGACCATGGCGGCCTCCAGGAACTCCCCGGACGCCCGCGGGTCACGCCCGACCACGGCGGTCGGCCGATGCCCCTCGAACGTGCCTGCCTCGGCCAGTACGTGCGCGGCGGCCACGGAGAGGCCCAGCGCCATCTCGGCCGTCAGGTCCGCGTTGGCGACACCGCGCACGCCGTCCGTGCCGAAGAGTCGTCCCACTTGTCCTCCTGAGAAGCGTCAGTATCGAAATGCCGTATCGAAATGCCGTACCGGAAGTCGTATCAAGCGTGATGTCGCAATGCCGCGATGGCGTGATGCCGGATCCGCGGACCGCGGACCGCGGATCCGGCCACCAGGCACCGGCCACCGGGCATGACCCTTGGCCCGTAGGCCACGGCCCATGGGCGCAGGTGAGGTGTTCGACGGTCGCGATGCGTGTGCGGCTCCCGCATCCCGAGGCAAGCGCTCCCGGGCCATCCGATCAGATTAGCCGTCGAGCACCTTGTGCCGTTATACGCCCGCAGTGGAGAGAAAACGAACGCCCCGGCGGCACTGTGGCGTGCCGCCGGGGCGTTCGGAGTACATGCAGGGGCAGCTGCAATCAGCGCTTGCTGTACTGCGGGGCCTTGCGGGCCTTCTTCAGACCGGCCTTCTTGCGCTCGACCGCGCGGTCGTCGCGGCGGAGGAAGCCGGCCTTCTTGAGCGCGCCGCGGTTGTTGTCGACGTCCGCCTCGTTCAGCGCACGGGCGACACCGAGACGGAGCGCACCGGCCTGACCGGAGACACCGCCACCCGCGATGCGGGCGATGACGTCGTAGCGGCCCTCGAGCTCGAGCACCTTGAAGGGCTCGTTCACTTCCTGCTGGTGCACCTTGTTCGGGAAGTAGTCCTCGAGGGTGCGACCGTTGATCCTCCACTTGCCGGTGCCCGGAACGATCCGGACGCGGGCAATGGCGTTCTTGCGACGGCCCAGGCCGGCGGCCGGCTGCGGCTCGCCGAAGTGGGACGCCATCGACTCCGAGGTGTACTCGCCCTCGACGGGCACCTCGGACTCGGTGGTGTAGCTGTCGATGTCGATGTCGGTGTCGATGTCGGTCTCTTCGAGCGGCTGCTCGGCAGTGGTCTCGGCCACGATGCTCCTCAGATTCTCTTCAGTCTTAGGGGGTGGCCGGAACTACTGCGCGACCTGGGTGATCTCGAACGGCACCGGCTGCTGCGCAGCGTGCGGGTGCTGGTCGCCCGAGTAGACCTTCAGCTTCGACAGCATCTGACGGCCCAGGGTGTTCTTGGGGAGCATGCCCTTGACGGCCTTCTCGATGGCCTTCTCGGGGTTCTTCGTCAGCAGCTCGTCGTAGCTGACCGAGCGCAGACCGCCCGGGTAGCCCGAGTGGCGGTACGCCATCTTCTGGGTCCGCTTGTTGCCGGAGAGGTGCACCTTGTCGGCGTTGACGATGATGACGAAGTCACCGGTGTCGACGTGAGGGGCGTAGATCGGCTTGTGCTTGCCGCGCAGGATGGTGGCCGCAGTGGTGGCCAGACGACCCAGGACAACGTCCTGAGCGTCGATGACGTGCCACTGGCGCGTCACATCGCCGGGCTTGGGGCTGTACGTACGCACGGTTCGTAGCCTTCGCTTCTTCAGTGAGTGGTCCTGACATGGTCACCGAAGACGATCACGACAGCCCTGACCGCACCGCGGTGACGCATACCGCGTGCAGGTCGCTGGTCATCGGCCCGGTGGACCGGTGTAAGGGCCCCTCACGTGAGAATGAGCAAGCCAATACACATAACAAACATGCAGAATACCCACGCTCGGCCGGACAGGTCAAAACGAGTCCGCCGGGTGTGGACTACACCGACTTTACAGGGGTTCGCCACCCCCCACCCCTCTCCCGTTCACCGGGTCCGCCCCCTCCCACTCGTTCGTCGGAGCCTTCCGCGCACGACTCGCACCAACCACCCGGAGTTGTCGCTTTTGCCCCTCGGGTGGTGGCAACGGCGCGGACTGTGCGCGGGGTTGGGGCGGGCCCGGCGCACCTCGCTCCCCGTCTAAGATGCGCCCATGAGTTATGGGCAGGGGGGACCTCCTTCACAGTGGGATCCCTGGAAACCGCAGTCTCAGCAGCCCTGGAGCAGCGGGGGCCGCAGCGGCAGCGGCCAGTCACCGGACTGGGCCGCGCTCGCCGATGCGTCCGAGACACGTCACAAGCGACGGCGGCTGCTGCTCATCGGCGGCGGTGCGATCGCCACCATCGCGATAGGCACGGCCGTCGCGGTGGCCGTCGTCTCGGCGAACGGCAGCAACCAGGCCTCCGACCCGTCCTCCCAGCTGCCGGCGACCGCCGGCCTGCCGAGCGCCACCGGCACGGTCCCGTCGTTCGCCCCGACGAGCGCGCCGCCGCCGCTGGACCCGAAGGACTTCGTCTCCAGCGCGCAGAAGGACCGGGCGCCGCTGGGCCCCGACGTCCTCTTCCCGGGCACGCAGCTCACCATGGGCGACACGGTGTACAAGAAGGGCCCGACGGCCGACACCCGCAACTGCGCCTCGGCCGCCAAGGGCACACTGCCCAAGGCCCTCACGGACAACGGCTGCAGCCGCCTGCTCCGGGTCACCTACACCAAGGACGACATCGCGGTGACGGTGGGCGTGGCCGTCTTCGACACCGAGGCCCAGGCCACCAAGGCCAAGCAGCAGGCGGACAAGAAGAGCATCGTCAAGTCCCTCGCGGGCGGCGGCGTCAAGGAGTTCTGCGACGGCGCGGTCTGCCGCTCGACCACCAACTCCTACGGCCGCTACGCCTACTTCACCCTCTCCGGCTTCACCGCCGCCAAGAACGTGACGGAGAAGGACCAGGCCGTCTTCTCCACCGGCAACGATCTCGCCGAGTTCACCTTCCGCCAGATCCGCCGCCGCGGCGAGGCCCAGGCCTCGGCCGCCGCGAACGAGTGACGACGGCCGGACGAGTTTCCTCAACGACGACAACAAAGACAGAGCCGACGGCGAGCCGAGCCGGGCCCGGGGTCAGTGACTCCGGGCCCGGCTCGGTTCTTCAGTTCCTCGTTCCCTCAGCGCCTCACAGCCGCTTCGCGCTGCGCAGCGTCTTCGCGTAGTAGCCGTTGCCGTCCAGCCGGGAGACACCGCCGATGTCGCCGATGGTCGGGCCGTTGACCTCCTCGCGGCTGGAGACGAAGATCAGGTGGCCCTCGGTGTCGTAGCCGAGCACCATGCCCACGTGGTCCAGCCGGTCCTTGGTCCGCGCGTCGAGCTTGAAGAAGACGAGGTCGCCGGGCTGCAGCTGGTCGATGTTGGCGGGCCGGTCCTCCGCGGCCACCCCGGTCAGCGGGAGCACGTCGGCGCCCAGCTTGGAGCGGGCCATGCCGTTGGCGGTACGCGGCAGCCCGTCACCGGTGGAAGTGTCCGAGGACATCAGGGGGTAGCGGGCACGGTAGCCGAGCACCATGCGGATGAAGCCGGAGCAGTCCAGGGACCTGGCGCGCATGGTCTCCGGCGCCCCGATGACACCGTCCCGGAACGGGTACTGGACGCCGAGGAAGTCGTAGAAGTCGGACTGTTCGAGGCGCAGGTCGCCGCCTTCCGCACCGGTGGTGTTCAGCGGGCCGAAGTTGGCGTCACCGGCGTAGAGCGTGCCCTGCTCGTCCTTCTTGTCCGGGGCGCCGGCCACGTACTGGAAGGCGAACGCGAAGAGGTCGTCCTCCTCGCTGTCCTTGTTCTCGGCGTACCAGTCCTTGAACCACTGCTCCTTCTCCGCGCCCTTCTCCCACTCCTCGGGCATGATCCGGACCCAGTCGCGGCTGGACACCTTGGACTTGGTCGCGGCCGGCTCCTGGAAGGTGCGGGCCTTCCCGGTCAGCGTCGCGGTATACGACCCGTCGGTGAGGACCGCCACGATCTGTCCGTCGCCGCCGCGCAGCACCGAGCGCGCCGGGTTCTCCAGCCGGGACCAGGTCGCCTTGCTGTCGTCCGCCCCGCCCCCGGACCCGCCGGTGCCGTCGAGGACACCGACGTTGCGGACCTCGGTGACCCCGGGCACTTCCTGCTTGCGCAGCTCCACGGTGAGGTAGCCGGAAGCCCCTACGAGTGTGAGCACCACCAGTCCGGGGACTATGTGGCGCGTCTTCTTCTTCCCTTTCCCTGCCATCGGAATGCTCCTCGGTTGTTGTCAGACGGTGGGCATGACGCCGAGCAGCAGGCCGGCGGCGATGACGATGTAGGCCATGAGTGACACGGTGCCTGTGGCCAGCAAGGTGGGCCCCTTGGGCTGACGCACCAACTGGTAGGCGATCAGACCGGGCACGATGAACCCGAGGGTCTGGTTGCCGTACAGCAGCGGGAACTCGAGCGAGAGCAGGATCATCACGGTGCCCTGGAGCAGCACGCCCAGCAGCACCACCGAGGCGAACAGCCGCTTGCCGTACAGGATCACCAGCCGCTGCATCACCTTGGTGCCCGCGTAGACCAGGGCCGTCACGCCCACCACCATCGCCGCGCGCTGCAGGTCCTCGATCAGGGTGAGCGCCATCCAGCCCGGGGTGATCATGCCACCGGGCGACAGGTTGGTGGTGAGGTAGCACAGCAGTGAGAAGAACAGACCTATCGCGATGCCCAGAGCGGCCATCTCGGGAGTCAGTGCGGCGGTGATCAACGGGGTCTCCGGGCAGGTGTGCGGAAGGAAGGAGGGCGGTCGGGCCGCGGGGGGTCAGCGACGTGGAGGCGGTCCGCCGCCGTCCTCGTCGGTCGGGTACCAGGGACCGCCGTCGGGCTCGTCGTAGTACGGCGGGCGCCGCTGCTCGGGCCCGCGCTCCTGGTACTGCCCGTGCTGCGGAGGGCGCTGCCCCTGCTGCGGTGCGTGCTGGGCGCGCCGCTGCTGCTCATACCGCTCGTTCTCTGCGTACCGCGCGTGCTGCTGGTACTGGCCTTGCTGCGGGTGCCGGTCCTGCTGGGGGTACTGACCGCGCTGGGCGTACTGGCCCTGCTGCCCGTACAGCCCCTGCTGTCCCTGGGGCGCGGCCTGCGATGCCGCCTGGGGTACCGCCTGCTGGACGGGGGCGCGGCGGCGGATGAGCGGGATCTCCTGGGTCTGGGAGGCCTGGTAGCGCTCCTCGTACGCCGTCGGGTAGGCGGCGAACGGGTCCAGGCGGGGCGCCTGCTGCGCCGGAACGGCGGCGGCCGGGCCCGGAGTCGTCCGGTCCGGGTCGCTCTGCTGCTCCGGACCGGCCGGCTGATCCGGGTCGGGCGTCTCGTCCGCGGGGAGTTCGGCCAGGTACTCCAGCAGCTCCTCGCCCTGGCCGTGGATGTTGCCGATGGCCACGAGCGAGGAACCGTCGGACATGCGGCCGAGCAGTTCCGGCATGAACTCGTGGGCGTCGCGGCGGTCGCCGCCCAGGTCCACCGCGCGGTCCCGCCACTCGGCGGGGATGGCGTCGATGGCGCTCTTGGCGGGGTGTCCGATGACGAAGACGTTGTCCGGCTGGAGGTCGGGGATGATCTCGCCCATCTGCCCGTTGCGCTCCACACGGTCCGGGCGGCAGTTGATCACGACGTTCAGCGGACGGCGGATGGCGCCGAGGTCGAGCAGCTGGTTGATGTTCATCAGCGTCGACTCGGGGTCGTTGGCCGCGAAGACGTTGGCGAAGGCCAGCCGCTTGTTCTCCTCGGTCACGTACTTCTCCACGGAGAGCACACCCGGGTCCGGCGGGGCGTCGTACATGCCCTGCAGGGCGACGTCGCGTTCCACACCGAGCAGCTCGGCCACGACCAGGGCGATCGCGACGTTCTCCTTGAACGTGAACCAGCTGAAGCCCCGCAGCTCCTCGTCGGTGACCATCTCGGGGTCGGCGTAGATCAGCTTGCAGTTCCGGGCGTCGGCCTCCTCCTGGAGGATGTCGAAACGATCCTTCTCGGCGGTGACGCAGATGCCGTCCTGGGGCATCGAGCGGCACAGCGAACGGGCCACGTCGTCGAGCGTGGGACCCATCTCGGCGAGGTGGTCCTCGCGGACGTTGCACAACACGCCGATCGTCGAACGGATCAGCTTGCTCTGGTTGACCTCCTGCAGGGCCGGCATGACCGCCATGCACTCGATGACGAGCGCGTCGGGCCGGTACGCGGCGGCCCGGCGGACGATGCCGATCTGCTCCACCACGTTGGCGATGCCGAACTTGCGGTAGACCGGCTCCTCGGTCGCGTCCGGGTGGATGAACCGGGCGGCCGTGCCGGTCGTCTTGGCGACCGTGGTGAGGTCACCGCCGCGCAGGGCGCCGGCGCACAGCCGGGTGATGGAGGACTTGCCGCGGATGCCGTTGACGAGCACCCGGGACTCTATGGAGTGCAGGGCGGCGTAGTGCCGGCGCTGCTCGATGACACCCGCGACGAAGAGAAGCAGGCAGCAGACGAGCAGGGCGCAGTAGAGGTAGAGCACGGCGGGTCACCTTCCTCCGGCGCCGAGCCGGGGTTCACCGGGTCGGGGCTCGGTCGGCCGGGGTTCGGTCGGCCGGGGTTCGGCGGGTCGGGGCTCGGCGGGTCGGCGGGGCTGCTGCTGCCGGCGGGCCTGGAGCTGCTGACGGATCAGTTCGAGGCTGCGGACGACCGCTCCCACCTCGTCGTGATACGTGGGGTAGAGCACCGCCTTGAGTTCGCCGTCGGCCAGCTTCTCGGCGCTGGTGGCGAGGGCGCGCAGCGGCCGGGCGACCACCAGGTGCACCCAGCCCAGGCAGACCACGATCGCGGCGAGCCCGAGCAGGCCCGCGAGCACGCTGCGGTCCTCCCGCTCGTACGCGGTGATCTGGAAGCGGTCGGCGTTCTGCCAGCTGACCACGGTCCAGCCGGCGTCGGCGGCGACACCTCCGCCGCTGAAGGGAGCCGCGGCCGCGACGGTGACGTTGCCGCCGTCTCGCAGGAGGAGTCCGTTCTCGACGGGACCGGCGCCGACCCGCACCCCGGCCGCCCGGACCAGGTCGGTCAGGGCCTCGCGGGGCAGTTCCTCGAAGGCGAGGAAGCCGTTGCTGGCGGCGAGGGTCCTCCCCTTCGCGTCCGCCACGCGGACCTCGCCGAGGCCGGGACGTTTCAGCAGCGAGTTGAGGAACTCGATCCGCACTTCGCCGACCAGTGTGACGCCCTTCTTCTCCGGTACGGGCGCGCCGGCCTGGACCACCGGCCTCTTGCCGCCCTCCCCGGACACCCGGACCAGCGGCAGATCCTTCTTGTCGCTCCAGTCGTGCGGGTCGCCACCGGCGCGGGCGACGACCTCGTCGCCCGCGTCGACGACGTACAGCGCGGCGTACCGGGTGTGCTTGCGCAGGGCGTCCTTGAGCACGTTCTCGGTGGCGGCCCGGTCGGAGACGTCGACGAGACGGGAGGTGGAGACCAGGTCCGCCTGGGCCTCGTTCAGTGCCCGGCGGACGCGGTCGGACACCAGGTCGGTGCGGTCGCGCTGGTCGTTGACCATGCTGGCGGGCACGCTGACCGAGTCGTCGGTGCGGTTCAGCAGCAGGCCGACCGGCACGCACCACAGGAGCAGCAGCACGGCGGTCAGCACGAGCTGCACCCGGATGCCGAACCGGGCTTTGCCGCCGCGCTTCGCGCCGCTTCCTCCGTCGGAGCCACCGGGTGCGCCGGGTCCGTTCGGCCCGCCCGAGCCGCTGAGCTGCCCCCGCAGTCGTTCCAGGGCGTTGCCGATGCGGGCGGCCTCGCCGCCGCGGAAGGTGCCGACGGGCCGGGTCAGGTCCCCGCGGGCGAGTCGGCGGGACTCCAGGAACAGCCGCAGCAGGGGCCGCTGCACCCGCGCCCACAGCACCGCGGCGGCCAGCAGGCCGAGCACCACCAGGGCACCGGCCGCGATCAGTCCGTACAGCTCCCGGCCCGTGCTGCCGCTCTGCTCAGTGACCACGGGCAGCATGGCCACGACCGTGAGGCCGAGGCCCGCCGCGACGCTGTCCTTCTCCTCGGGGTCGGAGGAGGCGAGCGAGGCGTATCCGGAGGCGACGACGCGGCCGTTGTACTCGCCGCCCGTCAGGGTCCCGCTGACGCCGGGGTAGCCGCGGGAACCGGGCTCCTTGGCGATGACGGGGTGTTCCTCGGCCCGTTCGGCCGCCTGGTCGGACAGGTCGGACATCTGCTTCTGGAGGAATTCGAGTTCCTTGCGCTCCTGGTCCGAGTTGAGCGCCTCGGACTGCTCGAAGCCGGCCGTGGCGAGCACCTCGCCGCCGCGTGCCACGACCGCCATGGTGCGGAACGGGCCGAGCGTGATGGGCGGCACGGACAGACTGTTGGAGGCGATCAGGAGCTGCTGCGGACGGTCCTTCCAGTCGAGGAGGGCCATCGTCATCAGCCGAACGTCACCGGTCTCCAGCCGCACCATGTGCGGGGCGAGGGCGTTCTTTCCGGTGAGGACGTCCTTGTCCAGCCAGGCGAGCGGGATGCGTTCGCCTCGGGCGGCGAGCACGTCCCCGCTCTCCAGGTCCACCACGGTGGTCCCGGTCCACTTCTGGTACGTCCTGCCGAGGTCGGAGAGGACGTCCTCCGGCTCGGCCGGCTTCCCGGCGTTCAGCGCGGTGGCGGTGCGCCGCAGGTCCGTGACCCGCTCGTCGATCGAGGCGCGCAGGGCGATCGCCCCGTCCTCCGCGTAGTGCTGCTGGGAGGAGAGCACGGCCTTGGGTACGACGGGGTCGCTGCCGGGACCGAGCACCTTGGCGGTCAGCCCGGCCAGGGCGAGGATCAGTACGCACAGCACCGCGATCGGCGGGCGGATGCCGCCGAGCAGCGGCATGTCCGCCCGTCTGCGGTTGCGGCGCCGTTCCTGTGCCGAGGGCGGCGCGCCATGGCTCGATGTCACCGGTGGTCTTCCTTGGTCTTTACGCGGGTGCCGGGCGTACGCCGGCGCACCAGGACCGCGGCCGTGCGACGTCGTCACTGAACAGACTGATGAGCGCCGCCAAGGTTGCGACCCCGGCGCGGACTTCAAGTGTGGGAACGGTCACTTCTCCAGCGAGAGCTGCTCGAGACCGTCGCCGCCGGGGGCGCCCCGGTTGTAGAGGAAGCCCCGGGTCCGGTCGATCGCCAGCCGGTAGCGGGCGAGCCGTTCCTCGGACAGGTCGCCCGGCTCGTCGAGCATCAGCTGGGCGTCCACCAGCCGGAGGTCCTGCACGGCGCCGTCGGGCACCTCCTCCTCGTCCTCCACCTCCGGCGGGATGTCCACCAGCGTGGTGCGGTAGCGCGCCTTCACGTCCCAGCCCTCGGTCGTCTCCTGGAACTCGAACCAGCCGAGGGCTCCCTCCTCGGTCAGCCCCGTCGGCGAGGAGTGCCGGGCCAGCTGATTGCCGAGGCTGTAGGCGACCCAGGTGCCGTTCACCTTCTGGATCGGCTGGACGACGTGGGCGTGGTGCCCGATCACGAGGTCGACGTCGGTCTCCTCGGTGAGCCGCTGCGCCAGCTGCAGCTGCGGCACGCTGGGCTCGTTGTAGTGCTCCAGCCCCCAGTGGACGGAGAGGATGACCACCTCGGCGCCATCTTCCCGGGCCTGGGCCTCGGCCTTCTTGATCTCCTCGGTGTTGAGCCGGTTCAACGCCCACTTCTGCTTCTCGGGCGTCGGGTTCAGGAACGATTCCCAGGAGAAGGAGAGATGTGCGACCTTGACGCCCTTGACGTCACGGATGTTGATCGACTCCGCTTCCTTGGCCGACCGCGCAGACCCGGCGTGCCCGAGGCCCAGGTCGTCCATGATGTCCAGCGTGCGCCGCACGCCGTCCATCCCGTGGTCGAACGTGTGGTTGGAGGCGGTCGAGCAGGTGTCGTAGCCCACGTCCTTCAGCGACGTCAGGACCTGCGGCGGGACCAGGAACTCCGGGTACCCCTCGAAGGGGCCCTCGGGCTTGCCCACGGGAGTTTCCATGTGGCAGATCGCCAGGTCCGCCTTGCTGATGACAGGCTTCACCCCGGCGAGCAGCGGCCCGAAGTCCAGCCCCTTCTCGCCCTTGCCGGTCACCTCGGCGTCCTTGGCCGCCTGTTCCACCAGTTCGGGGTGGATGAGCACGTCACCCGCGGCCGCGACGGTGAAGGAGCGTCCTCCCGGCTTGGCCTGCGGCTCCACGGAGCCGTCGGCGGTCCCGCACGAGGCCAGCAGCCCGGTCAGCGCGATCAGGGTGGCGGCCACCCGAACCTTAGGGAGAGACTTACGCTGTGTCACTCGGTCATATTTACATGGTCCACACACCCGTCGCGCCGATTACCATTACGAGACAGTCACGTTTCTTTCTAATTCTCGCCCTGGTGCTACTTGTTCTGACAATGACGGGCTGCCAGGCGAACACGGGGGAGGAACCGGAGGAAAACGTTCCGACATCCCGGGAACTGGTGGACCTCCGCAGCCGCATCCTCACGTACACGGAGGCCTTCAAGCCCGACGGCCCCTACACGTCCCCCGACGCCGACCAGCGCGACCGGCTCGCCCGCGGCATCGGGCTGCTCCTGGACCAGGACGCGCGGAAGGCGGATGAACTCCTCGCCCCGATCGGCCTGCGCGTCACCCGGCTCACCGACACCGCGACCGGCCGGCGCTACGACGAGGTCTCGGCCTCGGGCAAGGGCGCGAGCGCACGGTGGGGGCGGTTGTACCTGAACGCGGACTCCCCGGTCCGCTGGAGTGCCCAGGTGCCGCATCCCGTCGCCGACCGGGCGACCGAGGCGCTCGGCCTACGGCTGCTGGAGGACAACCCGGGCGGCGCGCTCGTCCTGGCCGGCGCCCACCGCCGGGCGGGCGACGGCAGTGACCGCGTCGCGGATGTGGCCCACCGCGAGGACAGCGCCTTCCACCTGATGGTCGTGGAGCTGCAGAAGCGCGGGGTGCCCGGCATCCAGCTGCACGGCTTCGCCGAGTCCTCCGTGAAGCGCTACGACGCGGTCCTCTCCAGCGGTGCAGCGCAGAGCGCGCCCGGCGAGGCGTCCGCGCTGGCCGACCGTCTGGAGGCGGACGGGCTGCGGGTCTGCCGGGGCTGGTCGGCCCACTGCCCCCTGGAGGGCACCTCCAACGTCCAGGGCAAGACGGCGCAGCAGCACCACGCGACCTTCCTGCACCTGGAACTCGCCCCGGACGGCCGCGGCGAAGGACCCGACTCCCAGGAGGTCGTGGACGCCCTGTCGGGACTGCTCACGACCTGGGCGGAGGAAGGGTCCGGGAGGTGAGCGGAGAGTCGAGCGAGGAGCCGAGCCGGACCCGGAATCAGCAGCACCGGGCCGGCGGAGCCGGCAACGAGCGCTTGTTCCGGGCCTCCTTGGAGCGGGCGGCCAGGAGGTCGTCGGACGGATAACCGACCTCCTCCAGGGTCAGCCCGTGCGGACGCACCACGTGCACTGCCGAGTCCCGTATGCCCGCCGCCAGCACCTTGCCCGGCCAGTCGGGCGCGCGGTGGCCGTCGCCGACGAACAGCAGCGCCCCGATCAGCGAGCGCACCATGTTGTGGCAGAAGGCGTCGGCCCGGACCGTCGCCGTGATCACCCCGTCCGCACCGCGCACCAGGCTCAGCTCCTGGAGCGTACGGATGGTCGTCGCGCCCTCCCGCCGCTTGCAGTACGCGGCGAAGTCGTGCTCCCCCAGCAGCCGGCCCGCCGCCTCGTTCATGGCGTCGACGTCAAGCGGCCAGTCGTGCCACAGCACATGGCCGCGCAGCAGCGGATCCACCCCGCCGGGGTGGTCGGTGACGCGGTACGCGTAGCGCCGCCAGACCGCGGAGAAGCGGGCGTTGAATCCCACCGGGGCCTCGGCGAGGGACCAGATCCGCACATCGCGGGCCAGCCGTCCCGCGAGCCGCTTGAGCAGCTTCTCCCGGTGCTCCTCCCACAGTTCGGCCGGGAGGTCGACATGGGCCACTTGGCCGCGGGCGTGCACCCCGGCGTCGGTCCGTCCGGCCACGGTCAGTTCGTACGTGGTCTCCCCGGACCGTGTGACGGTCCGCAGGGCGTCCTCGATCTCCCCCTGCACGGTCCGCCTGCCCCCGGCCTGCTTGGCCCAGCCGGAGAACTCGGTCCCGTCGTAGGAGAGATCCAGGCGGATACGGACGTGTCCGGGCTGCGCTTCGTCACTCACGTACAGATCCTCTCAGGCATACGAAAGCGGGCCCGCCCCCGGAAGGGCGGACCCGCTCGGCGTGAAGCAGTGCTGCCTCAGGCGTCCTTGGCGCTGTCCTCGGCCGGGGCCTCGGCGGCCTCGTCCTTGGCCAGGTCGGGCTTGGCGTCCTCGGGCTTGGCGTCCTCGACGGCCGCGTCCTTCGTGAGGGCGTCTTCCTTGACCGCGCGCTGGGTCGCGGCCTCGGCCTCACCGGTGGCCTCCTGGGCGACCGTCAGGGCCTCGACCAGCTCGATGACGGCCATGGGCGCGTTGTCGCCACGGCGGTTACCGATCTTGGTGATACGGGTGTAGCCACCCGGACGGTTCTCGTACCGCGGGCCGATCTCGGTGAAGAGCGTGTGCACGATGCTCTTGTCCGTGATGACCTGGAGCACCTGGCGGCGGTTGTGAAGGTCGCCCTTCTTCGCCTTGGTGACCAGACGCTCGGCGTACGGACGCAGCTTGCGCGCCTTCGCCTCGGTGGTGGTGATCCGGCCGTGCTCGAAGAGCGCCTTCGCGAGGTTCGCGAGGAGCAGCTTCTGGTGCGCGGCGCTGCCGCCCATACGGGTACCCTTGGCGGGCTTCGGCATGGTGTTTCTCCTAGGTGTCTGCCCCGGCCGTATCAGGTACTGGGGTCAGTATCCGAGCAGGCGGTCGCCTGTCGGAGATCCGGGGCGCCCCCGAAGGGAAGCCCCGGAAGGGGCTCAGTACTGCTCGGTCTCGACGAACCCGGCGTCCGCGTCGTCGTCCGCGCCGAAGGCGTCCGCAGCCGCGGTGGGGTCGAATCCGGGCGGGCTGTCCTTCAGAGCCAGGCTCATGCCGGCCAGCTTCGCCTTGACCTCGTCGATCGACTTCGCACCGAAGTTGCGAATGTCGAGGAGGTCGGCCTCGGAGCGGGCGACGAGCTCACCCACGGAGTGGATGCCCTCACGCTTGAGGCAGTTGTACGAGCGGACCGTGAGCTCCAGCTCCTCGATCGGCAGCGCCAGATCGGCGGCGAGAGCGGCGTCCGTCGGGGACGGGCCCATGTCGATGCCCTCGGCGTCGATGTTGAGCTCGCGGGCCAGACCGAACAGCTCGACCAGGGTCTTACCGGCCGACGCCATGGCGTCACGCGGACGCATGGCCTGCTTGGTCTCGACGTCGACGATCAGCTTGTCGAAGTCGGTGCGCTGCTCGACACGGGTCGCCTCGACCTTGTACGTGACCTTCAGCACGGGGCTGTAGATGGAGTCGACCGGGATACGGCCGATCTCCTGGCCCACCTGCTTGTTCTGCACCGCGGAGACGTAGCCGCGACCGCGCTCGACGGTCAGCTCCATCTCCAGCTTGCCCTTGCCGTTGAGCGTGGCGAGGACGAGGTCGGGGTTGTGCACCTCGACACCGGCCGGGGGCGCGATGTCGGCGGCGGTGACCTGACCCGGGCCCTGCTTGCGCAGGTACATCACCACGGGCTCGTCGTGCTCGGAGGAGACGACCAGCTGCTTGATGTTGAGGATCAGGTCGGTGACGTCCTCCTTGACGCCCGGCACGGTGGTGAACTCGTGCAGGACGCCGTCGATGCGGATGCTGGTGACAGCAGCGCCGGGGATCGACGACAGGAGGGTACGGCGGAGGGAGTTGCCGAGGGTGTAGCCGAAGCCCGGCTCCAGCGGCTCGATCACGAACCGGGACCGGAACTCGTCGACGACCTCTTCGGTCAACGAGGGACGCTGAGCGATCAGCATGTGTGGATCCTTCTTTCGTGGACGCCCGCTATTTGACGTCCGACGGAAACCGCACCCGGTGAAGAGTGCGGGCACTGCAAGGGTACGGGCGGTACGGTCCGTATACGGAGCGTACCGCCCGAAAAATCACTACCCGCGTGACACTGAGCCAAAGGCTCGGACGCGGCGACGCTTCGGCGGACGGCAGTCGTGCTGCGATACTGCGGAGGACGACCCCCGCACCCCCAGCAGGAGGCCGACCGACCGAACCGGCAACTCAGACGCGGCGACGCTTCGGCGGACGGCAGCCGTTGTGCGGGGTCGGGGTGACGTCCTGGATGGAGCCGACCTCGAGACCGGTCGCCTGGAGCGAACGGATGGCGGTCTCACGACCGGAACCCGGGCCCTTGACGAACACGTCGACCTTGCGCATGCCGTGCTCCTGGGCGCGGCGGGCAGCCGACTCGGCGGCCATCTGCGCGGCGAACGGCGTGGACTTCCGGGAGCCCTTGAAGCCGACGTGGCCGGCGGAGGCCCAGGAGATCACGTTGCCGGACGGGTCCGTGATGGAGACGATCGTGTTGTTGAACGTGCTCTTGATGTGCGCGTGGCCGTGAGCGACGTTCTTCTTTTCCTTGCGGCGCACCTTCTTGGCAGCGCCCTGACGTCCCTTGGGGGGCATCTACTAACTCCTACGGGAGGTGGTCGGTCCTTCAGCGAAGACCGTGGACAGGTGTCCGCTGCGGACTACTTCTTGCCCGGCTTCTTCTTGCCGGCGATGGCGCGACGCGGGCCCTTGCGGGTACGCGCGTTGGTGCTGGTGCGCTGACCGCGGACGGGCAGACCGCGACGGTGACGCAGACCCTGGTAGGCGCCGATCTCGACCTTGCGGCGGATGTCGGCCTGGATCTCGCGACGGAGGTCACCCTCGGTCTTGATGTTGTTGTCGACGAACTCACGGATCGCGACGAGCTGCTCCTCGGAGAGGTCGCGAACGCGGGTGTTCGGGTCGACGCCGACAGCGGCCAGCGTCTGCTGCGAAAGGGTTCGGCCGATGCCGAACACGTAGGTGAGGGCGATCTCCACGCGCTTTTCGCGCGGGATGTCAACACCGGAAACGCGTGCCATTCAATGGCTCCAGTTTGTTGTCGGAGGTCTTCCGCAGAACCGTTTCCCAACCGCCGTCCTCGCCTGCTTCGACGATTTGGTACGGACTGGGTCCCCAGCCTCCGAGCCAGGGGTGTCGAGCCGGAAGGCTCGGGCTCTGCGTATGAACATGTGTTGCTCGCGTCGCGCGAAGTTCTGCGGAAAGTCGCAGAGGGTGGATCGTGCGGTTCAGCCCTGGCGCTGCTTGTGGCGCGGGTTGTCGCAGATGACCATGACCCGGCCGTGACGGCGGATCACCCTGCACTTGTCGCAGATCTTCTTGACGCTCGGCTTGACCTTCATGGGATTGAAGTTCTCCGGGCTCAGTGCCCCCGCATCACAGGGAGAGGGGGCAAGATCTACTTGCTCACTTGTACCGGTAGACGATCCGGCCACGGGTCAGGTCGTACGGAGAGAGCTCCACCACGACCCGGTCATCAGGGAGGATGCGGATGTAGTGCATGCGCATCTTGCCGCTGATGTGTGCCAGAACCTGGTGGCCGTTCTGGAGCTCGACCTTGAACATGGCGTTCGGAAGAGACTCGACGACAGTGCCCTCGATCTCGATGGCACCTTGCTTCTTGGCCACGCTTCGCCCTTCGAATCGACTACCTTGATCGACTCTGCTGCGCACCGTACGCGCATTACGTGCATGCAGACATGCGGGTGCACAAGAGCCGACGAGTCAGTCTACGTCAGGGCCCTAGGAAAGACGAATCGGGAAAGTCTGCCCCACCCACGAGATCCTTAACCCGCGGGCTTCCGCAAGCTCCGGGGTTCATCCCAGCGGATCCGGCGCCGCCGTGACCCCGTACTCGGCGAGCTTCGCCCTGCCGCCGTCCGGGGCGGTCAGCACCAGCGGGCCCGCCTCCGTCAGCGCGACGGAGTGCTCCCAGTGCGAGGACCAGGTACCGTCCGTCGTGATGACGGTCCAGTCGTCCTCCAGCACCCGCGTCTTCGCCGTGCCCAGCGAGACCATCGGCTCGATGGCCAGGCAGAAGCCCGGGACCAGTTTGGGCCCCTTGCCCCGGCGGCGTTCGACGTAGTTCAGCAGATGCGGGTCCATGTGCATCTCGGTGCCGATGCCGTGGCCGCCGTAGTCCTCGATGATCCCGTAGCGCCCGCCGCCGGGCTTCGGCTGCCGGCGGATGTAGGTCTCGATGGCGCGGGAGACGTCGACCAGCCGGTTGCCCGACTTCATGGCCGCGATGCCGGCCCACATCGATTCCTCGGTCACCCGGGACAGCTCGACCAGCTCCGGCGCGTGCCCGGACCCGACGAACGCCGTGTAGGCCGCGTCGCCGTGCCAGCCGTCGATGATGGCGCCGCAGTCGATGGAGATGATGTCCCCGTCCTTGAGGACGACGTCGTCGGAGGGGATGCCGTGGACGACGACCTCGTTGGCGGAGGTGCAGATCGTCGCGGGGAAGCCGCCGTAGCCGAGGAAGTTCGGCTTCGCGTTGTGCTCCACGAGCACCTTGCGGGCGACCTGGTCCAGGTCCTTCGTCGTGGCCCCCGGCACGGCCGCCTCGCGGGTGGCCGCGTGAATGGCAGCGACCACCAGCCCCGCCTCGCGCATCTTGGCGATCTGCTCGGGGGTCTTGATCTGCACCATGAGGGCGACGGCCTTTCTGGACCGGAGAGAGTACGGACACCGTCAACGATACGGGGGACGGCGTCCGCGCCCGCTCCCCCGCACACACGTCGGCCGCGGCTCCCCGCAGGGAACCGCGGCCGACGGGCACAAACTACTGGTCCTGCTTGAGCGCCTCCAGCGCGCGCCCGGTGACCTCGTCCACCGGACCCGTCGCCCCGATCGTCACCACGAGGCCTTGGGCCTTGTAGTAGTCGATGATCGGCTCGGTCTGCGTGTGGTAGACCTCCAGCCGGGTGCGCACCGTCTCCTCGGCGTCGTCGTCACGCTGGTACAGCTCGCCGCCGCAGACGTCGCAGACGCCTTTCTGCTTCGGCGGGCTGTACGTCACGTGGAAGACGTGGCTGGAGTCCTTGCGGCAGATCCGCCGCCCGGCGATCCGCTTGACCACCTCGGCCTCGGGGGCCTCCAGGTCCAGTACCGCGTCCAGCGTGATGCCCTCGGTCTCCAGCAGCTCGTCCAGGGCCTCGGCCTGGGAGACGTTCCTCGGGAAGCCGTCCAGCAGGAAGCCGGCCTCGGCGTCCGGCTGCTCCATGCGGTCCTTCGCCATGGCGATGGTGACCTCGTCCGGTACCAGGTTGCCCGCGTCCATGTAGGACTTCGCGAGCTTGCCCAGCTCGGTCTGCCGGCTGATATTGGCGCGGAACAGGTCGCCCGTGGAGATGTGGGGGATGCTCAGCTTCTCGGCAAGGCGGGTGGCCTGGGTGCCTTTGCCAGCACCCGGCGGCCCGACGAGGACGATTCGCATCAGCGGAGGAACCCTTCGTAATTGCGCTGCTGGAGCTGACTCTCGATCTGCCTCACCGTCTCGAGACCGACACCCACGATGATCAGGATGCTGGTCCCGCCGAACGGGAAGTTCTGGTTTGCCCCGAAACCGGCCAACGCCATCGTCGGCACGAGAGCGATCAGCCCCAAGTACAGCGAACCCGGCCAGGTGATCCGGTTGAGTACGTAGCTCAGGTACTCAGCGGTCGGTCGGCCAGCCCGGATGCCCGGGATGAAACCACCATACTTCTTCATGTTGTCAGCGACTTCTTCGGGGTTGAAGGTAATCGCCACATAGAAGAACGCGAAGAACACGATCAAGAAGAAGTACAGAATGATGTGCGGCGTGGCGCCGGTGTCGGCCAGGTTCTTCGTGACCCATGTCGCCCAGCCCGCGGTGGAGCTGGAGAACTGGACGATCAGCGCCGGGATGTAGAGCAGCGACGAGGCGAAGATGACGGGGATGACACCCGCCTGGTTCACCTTGAGCGGGATGTAGGTCGACGTGCCGCCGTAGGAACGGCGGCCGATCATGCGCTTCGCGTACTGCACGGGAATCCGGCGCTGAGCCTGCTCGACGAAGACGACCAGGCCGACCATGACCAGACCGACGAGCATGACCGTGCCGAACTCGATCCAGCCGTCCGCCAGGCTGCCCTGCTCCTTGATGGCCCACAGGGCGGAGGGGAAGGTGGCGGCGATCGAGATGAACATCAGCATCGACATTCCGTTGCCGATGCCGCGGTCGGTGATCAGCTCGCCGAGCCACATCACAGCGGCCGTACCGGCGGTCATCGTGACGACCATGGTGATGGTCACGAACATCGACTGGTCGGGGACGATCTCGCTCGCCACCGGGCAGCCCTGGAAGAGGGCGCCGCTGCGGGCGGTGGCCACCAGGCCGGTGCCCTGCAGGACGGCGAGCGCAATCGTCAGGTATCGGGTGTACTGCGTGATCTTCGCGGTACCGGCCTGACCCTCCTTCTTCAGCGCCTCCAGCCGCGGGATCACCACGGTCAGCAGCTGGAGAATGATGCTCGCCGTGATGTAGGGCATGATGCCCAGCGCGAAGACCGTGATCTGCAGCAGCGCGCCGCCGCTGAACATGTTGACCAGCCCGAACAGGCCCTGGTTCGCCTGGGCCGCGTCGATACAGGTCTGCACGTTCCGGTAATCGACACCGGGAGCCGGCACCTTCGTACCGATCCGGTACACCACGATGATGCCGAGTGTGAACAGCAGTTTCTTGCGCAGGTCGGGCGTCTTGAACGCCCGGGCGAACGCGGTGAGCACGGTGCCTCCTGCGACCCCCGCGCAACCGCGTCAAGGGTGATGGTCTTGAGGTTCGACGAATACGTAACGGACAACTTCCGCCCGGAGTGCCCGTGTGGGGCGCCCGGGGAAAGTGGGCAGTACAGGTCACCTTACCGGCGAGACACCGCCCTAGGAACGACCAACCGGGGATACCCCATATGTGGGGTATCCCCGGTCGGGATCGCTCATGTCATCGGCACGCCTGAGTGATTCAGACGAGCTCGGTGACGGTACCGCCGGCGGCGGTGATCTTCTCCTTGGCGGAGCCGGAGACGGCGTCGACCGTCACCTGCAGTGCCACGGAGATCTCGCCCTGGCCGAGGACCTTGACGAGGCTGTTCTTGCGAACGGCCCCCTTGTCCACCAGACCCTCGACGGTGACCTCGCCACCCTCGGGGTAGAGCGCGGCCAGCTTGTCGAGGTTCACGACCTGGAACTCGGTCTTGAACGGGTTCTTGAAGCCCTTCAGCTTCGGGAGACGCATGTGAAGGGGCATCTGGCCACCCTCGAAGCGCTCCGGAACCTGGTAACGGGCCTTGGTGCCCTTCGTACCACGACCGGCCGTCTTACCCTTGGACGCCTCACCACGACCCACACGGGTCTTGGCGGTCTTGGCGCCCGGGGCGGGACGGAGGTTGTGGATCTTGAGCGGGTTCTGCTCCGCCATGATCAGTCGACCTCCTCGACCGTCACGAGGTGGCGGACGGTGTGCACCATTCCGCGGAACTCGGGGCGGTCCTCCTTGACGACCACGCCGCCCAGCCTCTTCAGGCCCAGCGAACGCAGGGTGTCACGGTGGTTCTGCTTGCTGCCGATGTAGGACTTGACCTGCGTAATCCTGAGCTGCGCCATGATTACGCACCCGCCCCGGCACGCGCACGGAGAAGAGCCGCGGGAGCGACGTCCTCGAGCGGCAGACCGCGGCGGGCCGCGACCTCCTCGGGACGCTGCAGGCCCTTGAGGGCCGCCACGGTCGCGTGCACGATGTTGATCTGGTTGTCGGAGCCGAGCGACTTCGACAGGATGTCGTGGATACCGGCGCACTCGAGCACGGCACGCACCGGACCACCGGCGATCACACCGGTACCCGGGGACGCGGGCTTGAGCAGCACGACGCCGGCAGCCTTCTCACCCTGGATCGGGTGCGGGATGGTGCCCTGGATGCGGGGGACCTTGAAGAAGTGCTTCTTGGCCTCCTCAACACCCTTGGCGATGGCGGCCGGCACCTCCTTGGCCTTGCCGTATCCGACACCCACGGTGCCGTCACCGTCGCCCACCACGACCAGCGCGGTGAAGCTGAAGCGACGACCACCCTTCACAACCTTGGCGACACGGTTGATCGCGACGACGCGCTCAACGTATGCGGTCTTCTCGGCGGCAGCTGCGCCACCGTCACGGCCCTTCCGGTCCCGCCGCTCGCCGCCACCGGCACCGCCACCGCGGCGCTGGGGTCCAGCCATTGGAATTACCTCTCTCTGTTTCCGCTAGCTACGGAACCGACTCAGAACTTGAGTCCGGCTTCGCGGGCGGCGTCCGCCAGGGCGGCGATGCGCCCCGCGTACTGGTTGCCACCGCGGTCGAATACGACAGCCTCGACACCGGCGGCCTTGGCGCGCTCCGCGACCAGGGCACCGACCTGCTTGGCCTGCGAGGACTTGTCGGCCTCGCCACCACGGATCGATGCGTCCAGCGTGGACGCCGAAGCCAGCGTGTGGCCCTTCAGGTCGTCGATCACCTGCGCCACGATGTGGCGGTTGGAGCGGGTCACGACCAGGCGAGGACGCTCGGCGGTACCAGAGACATTCTTGCGGATCCGGATGTGACGACGCTTGATAGCAGCACGCTTGTAGGCGTCGCCCTTGAGGATCTTCTGCCCGTATGCCATGGCTTACTTACCCGCCTTTCCGACCTTGCGCCGGATGACTTCGCCCTCGTACTTGACGCCCTTGGCCTTGTACGGGTCGGGCTTGCGCAGCTTGCGGATGTTCGCCGCAACCTCGCCGACCTTCTGCTTGTCGATGCCCTCGACCGAGAACCGGGTCGCGGACTCCACCTTGAAGGTGATGCCCTCGGGGGCCTCGATCAGAATCGGGTGGCTGTAACCGAGAGAGAACTCCAGGTTCGAACCCTTGGCGAGCACGCGGTAACCGACACCGCTGATCTCGAGCTTCTTCACGTAACCCTGGGTCACGCCGGTGATCATGTTCGCCACCAGCGTGCGGGACAGGCCGTGGAGGGCCTTGTTCTGACGCTCGTCGTTGGGGCGGGTGACGTTCAGCACGCCGTCCTCGCCCTTGGCGATCTCGATCGGCGCCACGACGGTGTGGGTCAGCGTGCCCTTCGGGCCCTTGACCGCGACCGTGTGGCCGTCGATGGTGACGTCCACGCCGGCGGGAACCGCGATGGGGAGCTTGCCGATGCGCGACATAGCTGTTTCCTCCGTTCCCTTCTGCTACCAGACGTAGGCGAGGACTTCCCCACCCACGCCCTTCTTGCCGGCCTGCTTGTCGGTGAGGAGCCCGTGCGACGTGGAGATGATCGCCACGCCGAGGCCGCCCAGCACCTTCGGCAGGGAGGTGGACTTCGCGTACACCCGGAGACCGGGCTTGGAGATCCGCTTGATGCCCGCGATGGAGCGCTCACGGTTGGGGCCGAACTTCAGCTCGAGGACGAGGTTCTTGCCGACCTCGGCGTCCTCGGTCTTCCAGCCCGTGATGAAGCCCTCCTGCTGGAGGATCTCCGCGATGTGAGACTTGATCTTGGATGCCGGCATCGTCACGGAGTCGTGGTACGCCGAGTTCGCGTTCCGCAGACGCGTCAGCATGTCTGCGATCGGATCAGTCATGGTCATGAATTGGCCTTCGGCCTCTCTCGCCGTGGTTTCCTGGTGCGCCATCCCTCTCCCCGATCCGAGACGGGACGGGTGCGGCGCGGTGGACCTACGGCGTAGTAAGCAAACATGAGCGGGTGTTGCCCGCGTGCTTCGGGACACGGCAGGTGCCCAACTCCGCAAGCCTAAGCCATGCGGAGCAGGCCTCCTGCCGTTCCCCTTGCTTACCGAGAGCCCTGGGAGTCCGGAATTACCGGATTACCAGGAACTCTTGGTCACGCCCGGCAGCTCGCCACGGTGAGCCATCTCACGAAGGCACACGCGGCACAGGCCGAACTTGCGGTACACGGAGTGCGGACGACCGCAGCGCTGGCAACGGGTGTAGCCGCGCACTCCGAACTTGGGCTTGCGAGCAGCCTTCGCGATGAGAGCCTTCTTCGCCATCTCGCTCACGCCTCCTTGAACGGGAAGCCGAGGTGACGGAGAAGGGCACGGCCCTCTTCGTCGTTGGTCGCCGTGGTGACCACGGTGATGTCCATACCCCGGACGCGGTCGATCTTGTCCTGGTCGATCTCGTGGAACATGACCTGCTCCGTGAGACCGAAGGTGTAGTTGCCACGGCCGTCGAACTGCTTGGGGGACAGACCACGGAAGTCGCGGATGCGCGGCAGCGCGAGCGACAGGGTGCGGTCCAGGAACTCCCACATGCGGTCGCCACGGAGGGTGACGTGGGCACCGATCGGCTGACCCTCACGCAGCTTGAACTGCGCGATGGACTTGCGGGCCTTGGTGACGGCCGGCTTCTGACCGGTGATCGTGGTGAGGTCGCGCACGGCGCCGTCCATCAACTTCGAGTCGCGGGCGGCGTCGCCCACACCCATGTTGACCACGATCTTGACGAGGCCGGGAACCTGCATGACGTTCTCGTAGGAGAACTGCTCACGCAGCTTGCCCGCGATCTCCTCGCGGTACTTCGTCTTCAGACGCGGAGTGGTGGTGGTCGTCATCAGATGTCCTCACCCGTCCGCTTGGCAACGCGGATCTTGTTGCCTTCGCCGTCGAAGCGGTAGCCGACGCGGGTGACGACCTTCTGGCCGTCCTTCTCCACGACGAGCTGAACGTTGCTCACGTGGACCGGGGCCTCGGTGGTCACGATCCCGCCGGCCTGCGAACCACCGGCGGTCGGAGCGGCCTTGGTGTGCTTCTTGACCCGGTTGACGCCCTCGACCAGGACACGGTCCTCCCGCGGGTAAGCGGCAATGACCTTGCCCTGCTTGCCCCTGTCCTTGCCGGTGACGACCTGGACCAGGTCACCCTTCTTGATCTTCATGCTCACAGCACCTCCGGCGCGAGGGAGATGATCTTCATGAACTTCTTCTCGCGCAGCTCTCGGCCGACCGGGCCGAAGATACGGGTGCCACGAGGGTCGCCGTCGTTCTTCAGAATGACGGCGGCGTTCTCGTCGAAGCGGATGTACGAGCCGTCGGGACGGCGACGCTCCTTGACGGTGCGAACGATGACCGCCTTGATGACGTCACCCTTCTTCACGTTGCCACCGGGGATCGCGTCCTTGACGGTGGCGACGATCACGTCACCGATGCCCGCGTAGCGGCGACCGGAGCCACCGAGCACACGGATGCAAAGGATTTCCTTCGCCCCCGTGTTGTCGGCGACGCGCAGTCGCGACTCCTGCTGGATCACGTCTATCTCCTGTTTGTCTGCCGGTTCCCCGGGGGCCGATCGGATCGGCCCCCGGAGCCTGGCGGAACTGTCCTGCGAGGGGTGCCTCGCAGGAGATTACTTGGCCTTCTCGAGGACCTCGACGATGCGCCAGTGCTTCGTCGCGGACATCGGCCGGGTCTCCATCAGGAGGACACGGTCGCCGACGCCGGCCGAGTTCTGCTCGTCGTGGGCCTTGAGCTTGCTCGTGCTGCGGATGACCTTCCCGTACAGCGCGTGCTTCTTGCGGTCCTCGACAGCGACGACGACGGTCTTGTCCATCTTGTCGCTGACGACGATGCCCTCGCGGGTCTTGCGGAAGCCTCGAGCCTCGGTGTTCGTCTCAGTCACGTTGTTCTCGCTCATCAGGCGTTCTCCACCGTTTCGATGCCCAGCTCGCGCTCGCGCATCAGGGTGTAGATCCGCGCGATGTCCTTGCGGACGGCCTTCAGCCGACCGTGGTTCTCGAGCTGTCCGGTCGCCGCCTGGAAGCGGAGGTTGAACAGCTCTTCCTTGGCTTCGCGAAGCTTCGCCAGAAGCTCCTCGTCACCCAGTTCGCGCAGCTCGGACGCCTTGGTACCGGCCGACATCACGCTTCACCTGCCTCGCGCTTGACGATCCGGCACTTCATCGGCAGCTTGTGGGCTGCGCGAGTCAGCGCCTCACGGGCGATCTTCTCGTTGGGGTAGGACAGCTCGAACATGACCCGACCCGGGTGCACGTTCGCGATCCACCACTCCGGAGAACCCTTACCGGAACCCATGCGGGTCTCGGCAGGCTTCTTCGTCAGGGGACGGTCCGGGTAGATGTTGATCCAGACCTTGCCGCCACGCTTGATGTGGCGGGTCATGGCGATACGAGCCGCCTCGATCTGGCGGTTGGTCACGTACGCCGGCGTGAGGGCCTGAATGCCGTACTCGCCGAACGCGACCGTCGTACCACCCTTGGCCTGACCACGGCGCTTCGGGTGGTGCTGCTTGCGGTGCTTGACCCTACGGGGGATCAGCATGTCGGTCAGGCCTCCGTTCCGGTGCTCTCAGCCGGAGCGGCAGCCGGAGCCTCGGCCTTGGGGGCCTCGGCAGCGGCAGCCTGCTGCGGCTTGCGACCGCGACCGCCACGCTCGCCACCGCGGCCACCACCACGGGCCGGGCGGTCAGCGCCGCCACGGGCCGGACGGTTGCCGGCGCGGGCAGCGGCGTTCTCGGCGCGGACCTCGGCGATGTTCTTGACGTCGCCCTTGTAGATCCAGACCTTCACGCCGATGCGGCCGAAGGTCGTCTTGGCCTCGAAGAAGCCGTAGTCCACGTTCGCGCGGAGCGTGTGCAGGGGCACACGGCCCTCGCGGTAGAACTCCGAGCGGGACATCTCGGCGCCGCCGAGGCGGCCACCGCACTGGATCTTGATGCCCTTGGCGCCGGCCTTCATCGACGACTGCATGCTCTTACGCATGGCGCGGCGGAAGGAGACGCGGGAGGAGAGCTGCTCGGCAACGGCCTGGGCCACGAGCTGAGCGTCCGTCTCGGGGTTCTTGACCTCGAGGATGTTCAGCTGGACCTGCTTGCCCGTGAGCTTCTCGAGGTCGCCGCGGATGCGGTCGGCCTCGGCGCCACGGCGGCCGATGACGATGCCCGGACGCGCGGTGTGGATGTCCACCCGCACACGGTCACGGGTGCGCTCGATCTCCACCTTCGAGATACCGGCGCGCTCCATGCCGGACGTCATCATCCGACGGATGGCGACGTCTTCCTTGACGTAGTCCTTGTACAGCTTGTCGGCGTACCAGCGCGACTTGAAGTCGGTGGTGATGCCGAGCCGGAACCCATGCGGGTTAACCTTCTGGCCCATTACCGGGTTCCTTCCTTGCTGCTGACGACCACGGTGATGTGGCTGGTCCGCTTGCGGATCCGGTAGGCGCGGCCCTGGGCACGCGGCCGGAACCGCTTCAGGGTCGGACCCTCGTCGACGTACGCCTCGGAGATGACGAGGCTGTCGGCGTCGGTGTGGTCGTAGTTGTGCGCGGCGTTGGCAATGGCGCTGTCCAGCACCTTGCCGACCGGCACGCTCGCGGCCTGCGGGGCGAAACGCAGGACCGCCTGAGCCTCCGTGGCATCCATGCCACGGATAAGGTCCACCACGCGGCGGGCCTTCATGGGCGTAACGCGGATGTACCGCGCCTGGGCCCTGGCTTCCATGGTTGTCCTTCCAGTGTCTGTCATGGTCATTCCACCCCGCCTTAGCGGCGCTTCGACTTCCGGTCGTCCTTGACGTGACCCCGGAAGGTGCGCGTCGGCGAGAACTCGCCGAGCTTGTGGCCGACCATCGACTCGGTGACAAACACCGGAATGTGGGTCTTGCCGTTGTGCACCGCGATCGTGTGGCCGAGCATGGCCGGGACGATCATCGAGCGACGGGACCAGGTCTTGATGACGTTCTTGGTGCCGGCTTCGTTCTGGACATCCACCTTCTTGATCAGGTGGTCGTCGACGAAGGGCCCCTTCTTGAGACTACGCGGCATCTAAACCCGCTCCTAGCGCTTCTTGTTCGTCTTGCGGCGGCGGACGATGTACTTGTTCGACGCCTTCTTGGGCGAACGAGTACGGCCTTCCTTCTGACCCCACGGGGACACCGGGTGGCGACCACCGGAGGTACGGCCTTCACCACCACCGTGCGGGTGGTCCACCGGGTTCATGACCACACCACGCACGCTCGGGCGGACGCCCAGCCAGCGCTTGCGCCCGGCCTTGCCCCAGTTGATGTTGCTCTGCTCGGCGTTACCGACCTCACCGACGGTGGCGCGGCAGCGCTGGTCGACCAGGCGGATCTCTCCGGACGGCATGCGCAGGTGGGCCATCGAGCCCTCCTTCGCGAGCAGCTGCACCGAGGCGCCCGCGGAGCGGGCGAACTTGGCGCCGCCGCCGGGACGCAGCTCGATGGCGTGCAGCGTCGTACCGACCGGGATGTTGCGCAGGGCGAGGTTGTTGCCCGGCTTGATGTCGGCCCCGGGACCGTTCTCGACGCGGTCACCCTGCTGCAGGTTGCGCGGGGCGAGGATGTAGCGCTTCTCGCCGTCGGCGTAGTGCAGCAGCGCGATGCGCGCGGTGCGGTTGGGGTCGTACTCGATGTGCGCGACCTTCGCCGGCACGCCGTCCTTGTCGTGACGACGGAAGTCGATCACGCGGTAGGCGCGCTTGTGTCCGCCACCCTGGTGGCGAACGGTCACACGACCTGAGTTGTTACGGCCGCCCTTGCTGTGCAGCGGGCGGACCAGCGACTTCTCCGGCGTGGACCGCGTGACCTCGACGAAGTCGGCGACGCTGGAGCCACGACGGCCCGGCGTAGTCGGCTTGTACTTGCGGATTCCCATTTCTCAGTCCTCGTCCGATTCCGGACGATCCGAACCTCCGTCAGGAGGTCGGACCGCCGAAGATGTCGATACGGTCGCCCTCGGCAAGGGTCACGATCGCGCGCTTGGTGCCCGCGCGCTGGCCGAAGCCGGTGCGGGTGCGCTTGCGCTTGCCCTGGCGGTTGATCGTGTTGACCCCGGTGACCTTGACCGAGAAGACCGCCTGCACGGCTTCCTTGATCTCCGTCTTGTTGGAGCCCGGAGCGACGATGAACGTGTACTTGTTCTCGTCGATGAGCGCGTAGCTCTTCTCCGACACGACCGGCTTGATCAGGACGTCACGGGGGTCCGTGTACGCCTTGCTCGCCGGGGTGACGACGGTGTTCTTGCCCTCGGTGGCGTGGCGGTGTGCCTTGGCGACGCGCGCGGCCTTGGCCTTCTTCGCCGCCTTGGAGGCGATGGAGGGGTGACGGACTGCCATCAGACCTCGCTCCCTTCGTTGTCGTTGGCCTTGTTCGGGCCGGCGACGAAGGACTCGAAAGCGGTCTTGGTGAAGACCACGTCGTCCGAGACGAGAACGTCGTACGTGTTCAGCTGGCCCGGCTCCAGGATGTGGACCTGGGGCAGGTTGCGGGCGGACAGCCACGCGGCCTCGTCGGCGCGGTCGACGACCAGGAGCAGGCTCTTGCGCTCCGAGATCTTGCCGAACAGCGACCGGGCGGCCTTCGTGGAGGGGGTCTCGCCCTCGATCACGCCGGTGACGACGTGAATGCGGTCGTGGCGGGCCCGGTCGGTGAGGGCGTGGCGCAGGGCCGCGGCCTTCATCTTCTTCGGGGTCCGCTGCGAGTAGTCGCGCGGCTGCGGGCCGTGGACGACGCCACCGCCGACGAACTGCGGCGCACGGGTCGAGCCCTGACGGGCGCGGCCGGTGCCCTTCTGGCGGTACGGCTTCTTGCCGCCACCACGGACTTCACCGCGACGCTTGGTCTTGTGCGTGCCCTGGCGGGCAGCGGCGTTCTGCGCGACGACGACCTGGTGGATCAGCGGGATGCTGATCTTCTCCACGCCGAAGATCTCCGTGGGGAGCTCGACGCTTCCGGTCTTCTCGCCGGCAGGCGAAAGGATGTCAACAGTGCTCATCGGTTACCTCAGGCCCCCTTGGCCGCAGTGCGGACCAGGACGAGGCCGCCGTTCGGACCGGGAACCGCGCCCTTGATGAGCAGCAGACCCTTCTCCGCGTCAACGGCGTGGACGGTCAGGTTCTGGGTGGTGACCCGCTCGTTGCCCATGCGGCCCGCCATGCGCTGGCCCTTGAACACACGACCCGGGGTGGCGCAGCCGCCGATGGAACCGGGCATGCGGTGCACACGCTTGGCACCGTGCGAGGAGTTGTTGCCCTTGAAGTTGTGGCGCTTCATGACGCCACTGAAGCCCTTGCCCTTGCTCTTCGCGGTGACGTCGACCTTCACGCCGGCCTCGAACACCTCGGCAGTGACTTCCTGGCCCAGCGTGTACTCGGAGGCGTCCGCGGTGCGGATCTCGACGAGGTGACGACGGGGGGTGACGTCGGCCTTGGCGAAGTGGCCCTTGAGGGGCTTGTTCACCTTGCGCGGGTCGATCTCACCGAACGCGATCTGGACGGACTCGTAGCCGTCGGCGTCGTTCGTACGGACCTGGGTGACGACATTGGGCCCGGCCTTGAGGACGGTGACGGGAACAACGCGGTTGTTCTCGTCCCACACCTGCGTCATGCCGAGCTTCTCGCCCAGGATGCCCTTGATCTGCTTGGTCATCTCTCAGATCACCGGCCCTCAGAGCTTGATCTCGATGTCGACACCGGCCGGGAGGTCGAGTCGCATCAGGGAGTCAACGGTCTTGGGGGTCGGGTCGAGGATGTCGATGAGGCGCTTGTGCGTGCGCATCTCGAAGTGCTCGCGCGAGTCCTTGTACTTGTGCGGCGACTTGATGACGCAGTACACGTTCTTCTCAGTGGGCAGCGGCACCGGGCCCGCGACCGACGCACCAGTACGTGTCACCGTCTCGACGATCTTCTTCGCCGAGGAATCGATGACCTCGTGGTCGTAGGCCTTGAGCCGGATGCGGATCTTCTG
Source organism: Streptomyces chlorus (assembly GCF_042655885.1). Classification (NCBI taxonomy): domain Bacteria; kingdom Bacillati; phylum Actinomycetota; class Actinomycetes; order Kitasatosporales; family Streptomycetaceae; genus Streptomyces; species Streptomyces chlorus. The sequence continues at coordinate 280,547 of NZ_JBHSOA010000009.1, read as the reverse complement.
TCCCGCCATGGCTACTTCGTAGTCCTGTCTCTAGTAACGCTCCGGAACCCGATGGTTTGCCTGCTCTGTCACTCACCCTCCCCTCCTCCGACCCACGCGGTCGGGCGTGTCGCGCTCCCGTCGACATGAATGTCCCTTTTCGGAACTTCCCTGCGTGGGAGTGCGGGCCCTTCCGGAACCGCGGGCGGGGGCGAGAGGCCCACCGGGCGCCTGGCCGGCACCCCGCTGACGCTTCCCGAAAGATTCCCGTACGTCCGCCCCTACATCTCTCGATGTATCGCGTGGGACGACGAGTACTGTGGGACTCGCTTCCGGTCCTCCCGACGGGAGGCGCGCAGCATCGGCACTCGACCGAGCAACCCCGCTAGTCTGCCACAGCGGGGAGCGGCCTGGCCAATCGGGCCGGAGAGAATACCCCGGGGGTGACGCGGACCAAACCAGGCTCCGCAAAGGGTCGGCCCCACCCCGCCTCTTGCTCCTCCCTTGCCACGCGGACCGGGCTCTGCGGCGATCACATGCTGCGCCTGCCGGCGCGTTCCCTCCCAGGGGTAGAGCGGGCAACGAACCACTCGCGTGTTCGAGGCCGCCGTGGGAGCACTGACCCGAGATCAATCGCCTCGTGGGCCGCCTCGATGGAGTCCCGGTGGACGGGATGGCGTCGGGCGGCCGAGGACATGATCATCCACTGCTGCTCCGTCGGCGCCCGGACCGGCACTGACGCCTCTCCTTTTCCAGCCGGCTCTCAGGGTCATTCCTCGTCGATCGTGGAGTTCTCGTCCCACGGGCACTCCCGCGTCGCATCCCACCGCGTCCACGGGAGCCGGGGGCGCCAGCCCGCACGCCCCGCCGCCCATCCGAGCAGCACGGGCTCGACGATCTCACTCCCCCCTTGATCGGACGGCACATCGACCCTGGCGCGGTAGTGCGCGGCAGCGCTTCCGTCCCGGTACTCGACGGCCAGCCCCACGTCCCACAGGGACGCCTGCCCCTTGGAATATTTGTAGAGCGTGTCCGCGAGGACCACGAGGGCGGCGATCAGCACGATCGCGCCGAGGATCGGGCCTCCGATGATCATCGCGACGATACCGACGACCGCGACGACGACCTTACGGACGGCGACGATGGTGTCCCAGTTGTCGGTGAACCAGTCACCGATCTCCCCCCACACGGACCGGTTCTGCATACCGGCGTCCGAGGCCTCGTCGATCTTGCTCTTGGCGTCGCGGGCGGCCTCCTCGCGCATCGTGCGCGCGTCCGCGGCCATCTTCTTCGCCGCGGCCAGCGCGTCCTGCGCGTCCGAGACGTCCGAGCGGGCCGAGGTCTCGGCGGACTCCGCGTTGCGCGCGTCCCGGGTCGCCGCCCTTACCTTGGCCTCGTCCGGCTTGTCCGCGTCCGACTTGGAGCCGGTGGGGTCGTCCTTGTACTGGTCGGCCTCCTTCGACGCCCGGCCCACCCACGATTCGGCCGAGGACAGCCGGGACTGGGCCGAGAGCAGATCGGCGCGGGCCTCGCGGGCCCTGGGCCAGCGCCCTGTCCGCCAGCGCCTGCGCCTGCGCCTGCGCCCGCTTCGGCCAGTAGGCGGCGAGCGCGTCACCGCACATCCCGTACGACTTCTCCAGCTTTTTGAGGTTCTTCGGAACCCCGGAGAACTCCTCCTTGAACACGGTCGCCGACTTGCCCGGCCCACTCCGCCAGCGTCCCTTCGCCGGCCATGCCCTTCACCAGGCGCAGTGCCTCGGAGACGTCGTCGGCGAAGTCGTGCAGCACCTTGGCGAGCCTGCACACCCGCTCCGGGTCACCGGGCGTGGGGTCCTTGTCCAGGTCCAGGACATGCCAGTCACTCGGCCTGTGGCCCGCCATCCCGCAACCCCCGTCACGCGCACATCATCAACCACCGTATGCACACGTGGACTTACAAGGAACGGCAGTTCGAGCGGAAGGCTGCGCGGGACGCGTGGCTCAGTCGGTGAAGCGGAACGTCGACGTGATCGCGTCGAAGATGTCGAAGAAGGGGTCCGCGAGGTCGAGGACCTGGCCGCTGCCGGCCACCAGGGCGACCTTGCCCTCCTGGCCGGGGACCGGGATGAAGGTCTGCGTCAGCACCGCGCGGATGGTCCGGTGGAGTTCGTCGCCGGGTACGGGAATGTCCTCGATGCCGTACGTCCGGGCGGCCGGGCCGACGCCCGGGATGTCGACGGTGGTCACCTTGCGCCAGGAGTCACCCGGCTTCTTGGCTTCCTTGACGGCGAGTTGGGCGGTGATGGCGGCCGGGTCGGTGGGAAGCGGGTCGCCCTTGCCCGTACGGCCGCCGACCAGGGACACCGTCACCGAGCCGGTGATCGGGGTGTCCCCGCCGAAGCTCTCGGCCATGCAACCGCAGTACAGCGCGCCCGACTTCCAGGCGTCCGCAGCGGCCTTCCGCAGGAACGTGGTGCATGTGTCCCGGTGCGGCTCCAACTCCGGGTGCCGGCGCAGGCGTTCGGTGACCATCCGGTGGATGGAGTCGTCCCGCGACTCCGGCCGGACGTCGAACTCCCACCAGGACTCCGGCACCTTGATCCGGAAACCGCCCCGCTCGACGGTCAGTGCCTCCATATAACGGGCCACGACGCCGCACTCCCCCGTTCACGGTTCGACTGTCTGCGCCGGCATCGTCCCATTGTTCGGCGCGGCTTCGTGGCGGGGGATCCGGTCCTCGTTCGCGTCGACCGGTTCTCTCAGTTCGGCTTGGCGACGGTGAGGAGCGCGGCCGCGTCCTCCAGGGCCTCCAGGGCGTGCCGGGCCGGCGGGATGACGAGCAGGTCGCCGGCCTGGCCCTCCCACGCGGTGTCGCCGCTGGTGAGGCGGACCCGGCCGCGCAGCACCAGCAGGGTCGCCTCGCCCGGGTTCTCGTGCTCGGCGAGGGAGGTGCCGGAGGTCAGCGCGAGGAGGGTCTGGCGCAGCGTGTGCTCGTGGCCGCCGTACACCGTGCTCGCGCTGCGGCCGGTGGAGGCGGCGGCAGCGCGTTCCAGGTGTTCGCGGGCGAGGACGTCGAGGGAGAGCTTCTGCATGGCTCCGATTCTCCACGGCCGGGCCGTGCGGACACCAGGGCCATGTGGGGCAATCCCCCGCCGAGCGGGTTGGGGTCAGGCCCGAGCGGGGAGGACCTGGGGCCCTGAGCGGGGAAGGACGCTGTTGGTCGATTCGGCCCGGCGTTCCGGGCCTCGCGAGCCCGTACCGACGGCACGAGTACTCCGGCTGCGAACCGTGACACATTCCCGGAAAGTGTCACGGTCGGCGGGCTCATGCCCCGGGTCCCCCGGATGCGCCCACAGCATCCGGGGAGGGCCCGGGCCCTCGGTTCTCCCCGCTCGGCACCGTCAGATGACGCCCTGCGCCAGAACCGCGTCCGCGACCCGCTCGAATCCGGCGATGTTCGCGCCCGTGACGTAGTCGCCGGGGGCGCCGTAGCGCTCGGCGGTCTCGGCGCAGGTTCGGTGGATGTCGGTCATGATGCGGGCCAGCTCGTTCTCGACCTGGTCGGCCTTCCACGTCGTACGCGACGCGTTCTGCGTCATCTCCAGGGCGCTGACCGCGACCCCGCCCGCGTTCGCCGCCTTGCCGGGACCGAAGGCGACTCCGGCCCGCTGGAGGAGCTGCACGGCCTTCGGTGTCGTGGGCATGTTCGCGCCCTCCGAGACGGCCTTCACGCCGTTGCGGATGAGCGTGGCGGCCGCGTCCTCGTCCAGCTCGTTCTGCGTGGCCGACGGCAGGGCGATGTCGGCCGGGACCTCCCAGACCCGCCCGCCGGGCACGAACCGCGCGGAGGAGCCGCGCCGCTCGGCGTACGTGCTCACCCGGCCGCGCTCGACCTCCTTGACCTGACACAGCAGCCCCAGGTCGATGCCCTTCTCGTCGACGACGTAGCCGCTGGAGTCGGAGCAGGTCACCGGGTTGGCGCCGAGCGCTATCAGCTTCTGGATGGTGTGGATCGCGACGTTCCCGGAGCCGGAGACGACCGCGGTCTGGCCCTCGAGGTCCTCACCGCGCTCGCGCAGCATCGCCTCGGCGAACAGCACGTTGCCGTACCCGGTCGCCTCCGGCCGGATCAGCGAGCCGCCCCAGCCGGCACGCTTGCCGGTGAGGACGCCGCCCTCCCAGCGGTTGGTGATCCGCCGGTACTGGCCGAACAGGTAGCCGATCTCGCGCGCGCCGACACCGATGTCACCCGCGGGGACGTCGGTGTACTCGCCGATGTGCCGGTACAGCTCCGTCATGAAGGACTGGCAGAAGCGCATGACCTCCGCGTCGCTGCGCCCCTGCGGGTCGAAGTCGCTGCCACCCTTGCCGCCGCCGATACCGAGCCCGGTCAGCGCGTTCTTGAAGACCTGCTCGAAGCCGAGGAACTTGACGATCCCCAGGTTCACGGAGGGGTGGAAGCGCAGGCCACCCTTGTACGGGCCCAGGGCGCTGTTGTATTCGATCCGGAATCCGCGGTTGACGTGGACACAACCCTGGTCGTCCTGCCACGGCACCCGGAAGATGATCTGCCGCTCCGGCTCGATCAGCCGCTCGACGAGCCCCGGGTCCCGGTACTCGGAGCGCGCCGCGAGCGCCGGCCCGAGGCTGTCCAGCACCTCGCGTGCGGCCTGGTGGAACTCGGGTTCGGCCGGGTTGCGGCGCACGATCTCGGCATGCAGGTGGGCGAGCGTTGTGGTGCGGTCGGGTCGTGAGGTCACGGGGTCCCTTTCTGGCGCGGCTGACACCGGAACGGGCCCGGTGATGGGCGCGCGGCGCCATTGCCTCGCGCGGGGACGGCGACTGCCCGGGGAGCCCTCGGTACGGCAGTCGACCCTTCAGTGTTACTCATGTGTTAAGCGGAAGGCCAAGGGCCCCGCAGGAATGTCCGCTATTCGAGACCCTTCGTACAGAGCGCGGGACAGCTGACCGGGTTCAGGTACCCCCTTTGTCATACCTGCCCACATCTCCCACACCGCCCCTCAGGCTTTCGTGACGGTGCTGCCCCCATGTGGGGTAGTCGCTGATCGGGGCGGGACGGGAAAACGGGGCCGGGAACCGATGACACCGCCGACGCGGCGGCCGACGGCGGCGCCGACCTGACGCGCCCGGCCGACGGCGCGGCGCCCGTCGCCCCGGCCGGCTGGTGACCGTGCGCAACCGCCCCTGGGTGGTGACGGAGGTGACCCGTTCCACCCTGACCACCGACGATCCCGCCCGCAGCGCCGGGGCCGCCGACCCCGGACGGGTCCGAGGCGCTGCTGTGCGGGAACGGGATGCGGTGTGCCGGCCGGATACTGGCGGAGGCATGCGCAGCGCCCGGCTCGGCGAACGCGGCCGGCAGTACGTCGAACGTCTCCGCGACACCCGGCCCCGCGACCAGGAGATCACCATCTCCGGCCGTATCACCGAACTGCGGGAGAGCGGCTGGGTCAAGGTGAAGACGGGCACGGCCAAGAACGCCCCCGCCTACGACGTCCACTTCGAGGACCCCGAGACCCTGCTCCGCATGCGCCCCGGCCTCGGGGACAACGTCCCGGTTCAGACAACGCCTGGACGCCGTCGGCATCGCGCGTGCCACCGCGTACACGTCCCTGGGGCCGGCTGCGGAACAGCCTTCGCTCCCACTGGAGACTTGAGCGGTCCGCCGTGCTCCGACGCCACCGCCGGGCCCTGCCATCAGCCCGTCATCCATGATCCTGGAACATGAGGAAGCGGCCGTCGCCCGGGTGAACCAGACATCCAGTGTGCCCAGGTCACGGCATCCGATGACACGCTCCCGGTCCTCGGCCCACCCGCGCGTCCGCCCGAGACACGAAAGGGCCCGCACGACCGAAGTCGTGCGGGCCCTCTCAGGTGCTCGCGGTGGAGCTACCAGGTCGGATCAGCAAGCAGCCGGAGCCTACTTGTTGATCTTGGTGACCTGGCCGGCGCCCACGGTCCGGCCACCCTCACGGATGGCGAACTTCAGGCCCTCTTCCATGGCGATGGGCTGGATGAGCTCCACCTTCATCTCGGTGTTGTCACCCGGCATGACCATCTCGGTGCCCTCGGGGAGGGTCACGACGCCGGTCACGTCCGTCGTACGGAAGTAGAACTGCGGGCGGTAGTTGTTGAAGAAGGGGGTGTGACGGCCACCCTCGTCCTTCGACAGGATGTAGGCCTGGGCCTCGAACTCGGTGTGCGGGGTGACCGAGCCAGGCTTGATGATGACCTGGCCGCGCTCGACGTCCTCGCGCTTGATGCCGCGGAGCAGCAGACCGACGTTCTCACCGGCCTGGCCCTCGTCGAGCAGCTTGCGGAACATCTCGATACCGGTGACCGTGGTGGTGGTCTTGTCCTGCTTGATACCGATGATGTCGACGGTCTCGTTGACCTTCAGGACACCACGCTCGATACGGCCGGTGACGACCGTACCGCGACCGGTGATCGTGAAGACGTCCTCGACCGGCATGAGGAACGGCTTGTCGATGTCACGCTCGGGCTGCGGGATGTTCTCGTCGACGGCCTTCATCAGGTCGAGGACGGTCTGACCCCACTCCTTGTCGCCCTCAAGGGCCTTGAGCGCCGAGACCTTGACGACCGGCAGGTCGTCGCCCGGGAACTCGTACTCGGAGAGCAGCTCGCGGACCTCGAGCTCGACGAGCTCCAGGATCTCCTCGTCGTCCACCATGTCGGCCTTGTTCAGGGCGACAACGATGTACGGCACGCCGACCTGGCGGGCCAGGAGCACGTGCTCCTTGGTCTGCGGCATCGGGCCGTCGGTGGCGGCGACCACGAGGATGGCGCCGTCCATCTGCGCCGCACCCGTGATCATGTTCTTGATGTAGTCCGCGTGACCAGGGCAGTCGACGTGGGCGTAGTGACGCGACTCGGTCTGGTACTCGACGTGCGAGATCGAGATCGTGATACCACGCTGGCGCTCTTCGGGCGCCTTGTCGATCATGTCGAAGGCCGAGGCCTCGTTCAGGTCGGGGTACGCGTCGTGCAGCACCTTGGTAATGGCGGCCGTGAGGGTCGTCTTACCGTGGTCGATGTGACCGATGGTGCCGATGTTGACGTGCGGCTTAGTCCGCTCGAACTTCGCCTTCGCCACTGGGGTCCTCCTGTGGAGTGGTTCTGTACGCCTTACTCATCGGCGCCAGGTGATCTTTGCTGGAAAGCCCGGGGCCGGGGGCATTCCACCGGTTCTCGGTGAAATGCCCCAAGCAGGCTCCGGGGTCAAGCCTAAAGCGTGTGAACGGAGACCGTTACTCGCCCTTGGCCTTCGCGATGATCTCCTCGGCGACGTTCCGCGGAACCTCGGCGTAGGAGTCGAACTGCATCGAGTAGCTTGCGCGACCCGACGTCTTGCTGCGGAGGTCCCCGACGTAGCCGAACATCTCCGACAGGGGCACGAGCCCCTTCACGACACGAGCACCCGCGCGCTCGTCCATGGCCTGGATCTGGCCACGGCGGGAGTTGATGTCGCCGATGACCTCACCCATGTAGTCCTCGGGCGTGGTGACCTCGACGGCCATCATCGGTTCGAGGAGCACGGGCGAAGCCTTGCGCGCGGCCTCCTTGAAGGCCTGCGAACCGGCGATCTTGAACGCGAGCTCGGAGGAGTCCACCTCGTGGTAGCCACCGTCGATGAGCGTGACGCGCACGCCCGTCATCTCGTAGCCGGCGAGGATACCGAACTGCATGGCCTCCTGCGCGCCGGCGTCCACCGAAGGAATGTACTCCTTCGGGATACGGCCACCGGTCACCTTGTTCACGAACTCGTACGAGGTGTCGCCGCCCTCGATGGGCTCGATCGCGATCTGCACCTTGGCGAACTGACCGGTACCACCGGTCTGCTTCTTGTGGGTGTAGTCCACGCGCTCGACGGCCTTGCGGATCGTCTCACGGTAGGCGACCTGCGGCTTACCGACGTTGGCCTCGACCTTGAACTCACGGCGCATACGGTCGACCAGCACCTCGAGGTGCAGCTCGCCCATACCACCGATGATGGTCTGGCCGGTCTCCTCGTCCGAGTGGACCTGGAAGGACGGGTCCTCCTCGGCCAGACGCTGGATCGCGACGCCCAGCTTCTCCTGGTCGCCCTTCGACTTGGGCTCGATGGCGACCTGGATGACCGGCGCCGGGAAGTCCATGGACTCCAGGATCACCGGCTGCTTGTCGTCGGACAGCGTCTCACCGGTGGTGGTCTGCTTCAGGCCCATGACGGCGACGATGTCACCGGCGCCCACCGACGCGATCTCCTCACGCTTGTTCGCGTGCATGCGGTAGATCTTGCCGATGCGCTCCTTCTTGCCCTTGACGGAGTTCAGCACGGCGGTGCCGGACTCCAGGCGGCCCGAGTAGACCCGGACGTAGGTGAGCTTGCCGAGGTGCGGGTCGCTCGCGATCTTGAACGCGAGGGCCGACAGCGGCTCGTCCTCGGACGGCTTGCGCTTGACCACGACCGCGGGGTCCTTGACGTCGTGGCCCTCGATGGCCTCGATGTCGAGCGGGGTCGGGAGGTAGCGCACGACCGCGTCGAGCAGGGGCTGAACGCCCTTGTTCTTGAACGCGGTGCCACAGAACACCGGGGTGACCGTGATCTCGTCGGACTTGCCGGACGCGATGGTGATACGACGGATCGCGGCGTGCAGCTGCTCCTCGGTGGGCTCCTGGCCCTCCAGGTACAGCTCCATGATCTCTTCGTCGTTCTCCGCGACGGCCTCGATCAGCTTGCCGCGCCACTCCTCGGCGGCCTCGGCGTGCGTGGCCGGGATGTCGACGACGTCGTACATCTCGCCCTTGGCGGCCTCGGCGGACCACACGAACGCCTTCATGCGGACCAGGTCCACGACGCCCGTGAAGTCGGCCTCGGCGCCGATCGGCAGCTGCATGACCAGCGGCTGCGCACCCAGGCGGTCCTTGATCATGTCGACGCAGCGGTGGAACTCCGCGCCGGTACGGTCAAGCTTGTTGACGAAGCAGATACGCGGCACGCCGTAACGGTCGGCCTGACGCCACACCGTCTCGGACTGCGGCTCGACACCGGCGACACCGTCGAACACGGTCACGGCACCGTCGAGCACTCGCAGGGAACGCTCCACCTCTACGGTGAAGTCGACGTGCCCCGGGGTGTCGATGATGTTGATCGTGTAGTCGTTGTCCTCGAGCGGCCAGTGACAGGTGGTCGCAGCAGAGGTGATCGTGATGCCACGCTCCTGCTCCTGCTCCATCCAGTCCATCGTGGCGGAACCCTCGTGGGTCTCGCCGATCTTGTACGACACGCCGGTGTAGAACAGGATCCGCTCGGTGGTGGTCGTCTTGCCCGCGTCGATGTGGGCCATGATCCCGATGTTGCGGACATGGGCCAGGTCAAGTGAAGTAGTAGCCATAAGGCTTCGGTCTTCTCTCGGTCTCGATGTGGGTAGCGACTACCAGCGGTAGTGCGCGAAGGCCTTGTTGGACTCGGCCATCTTGTGCGTGTCCTCGCGCTTCTTCACCGCGGCACCGAGGCCGTTGCTGGCGTCGAGGAGTTCGTTGAGCAGACGCTCGGTCATGGTCTTCTCGCGACGGGCGCGGGAGTAACCCACCAGCCAGCGCAGCGCCAGGGTGTTGGCACGGCCGGGCTTGACCTCGATCGGCACCTGGTAGGTGGCGCCACCGACGCGGCGGGACTTGACCTCGAGGGTCGGCTTGATGTTCTCGAGAGCGCGCTTCAGCGTGATGACCGGGTCGTTGCCGGTCTTCTCGCGAAGGCCCTCCATGGCGCCGTAGACGATGCGCTCGGCGGTGGAGCGCTTACCGTTCATCAGCACCTTGTTGATGAGCGACGTGACAAGAGGAGAACCGTAGACCGGGTCGATGATGACCGGGCGCTTCGGGGCAGGGCCCTTACGAGGCATTCTTACTTCTCCTTCTTGGCGCCGTAGCGGCTGCGGGCCTGCTTGCGGTTCTTGACACCCTGGGTGTCGAGCGAACCACGGATGATCTTGTAGCGAACACCCGGCAGGTCCTTCACACGGCCGCCGCGCACGAGCACGATGGAGTGCTCCTGCAGGTTGTGTCCCTCACCCGGAATGTAAGCAGTGACCTCGATACCGCTGGTCAGACGCACACGCGCGACCTTGCGCAGGGCCGAGTTCGGCTTCTTCGGGGTGGTCGTGAACACACGCGTGCAGACGCCACGACGCTGAGGGGAACCCTCGAGTGCGGGCGTCTTGTTCTTCTCGACCTTGTCTTGCCGGCCCTTCCGGACCAGCTGCTGGATCGTAGGCACTACTTCTCCGGTTTCTGTGTGCCGATAGGTAGAGCTAACCTGGAACGCCACCGACCCACGCGGTCGGGTGTGTCGAATCCCGCGGACTTCCGCCGCAAAGCGGAAAGAAACGCATGATCACGGTGGCCGTTCACAACCCCCGATGCGGGTGATGGCACGCACGGAGGCCAGGGCACACCCCAGGCACAAGGTCTGAGCGTACCTATAGCATTGGCTGCGGTCAAAACAAATGGGCCTTCACCCCACCGCCGCACGAAGCGAGTGAAGCCCGGACACGGGTAATGATCTTCGAATGGGCGGTCTCCGGCCCTTCGGACACCGCCCGGTCGTCAGCCCGACGAGACGCCGAACAAGACCGTCAGCATGATCAGCAGGGCCCAGCCGGCCGTGGACAGCCAGCCGAGCACCAGACCGGTCATCGCGTACGCGTCGCCGCCGTCGCCCGTCCGCCGGATCTCCGCGCGGGCCGTATGCCCGAGGATCACGGCCGGAATGCCGGTCAGACCACCCGTCGCCAGGCACAGCACCCCGCACACCATGGCCCCGACCGCCTTCTCGTTGGTCTTCGGCGGCCGGGGCAGGAACGTCGCCGGCGCCATGGGCACGACGTGCTGCACCGGCGCGGTCTGCGGCACGGGCCCCTGCGGCAGGTCGGCCACCAGCAGCGCCAGATCCGCCACCGTACGCGCCTGGTAGGCCCGCTCCACCCGTCGCTCGAGCTCCTGCTGGTCCAGCCTGCCCTCGGCATACCCGGCCCGGAGCACGTCCACGGTGCGCTCCCGGTCGGCGTGCGAGGCCAACATCGGCGGCCCGCCCGGTCCGACCGGTCCCCCCGGCCCACCCCACGGCTGCGGAACACCCCGCCCCTGCCAGGGCTGCCACGACGGATACGGCGACTGCGACACCAGGTACCTCCCCCGACTGCACACGTCATCCCATGATGCGCCCCCGCGACGCCTTCCGGCACCGCAGCACGTCACGAAACCGGTACAGGTCGTGGGAACGCCGCAGGGGCGGCCACCCCGTACGAAACGGGAGTGACCGCCCCTGCGGTACGTCGGGCGACTCGCTTACTGGTTGTACGGACCGTAGTCGTAGTCCTCCAGCGGAACGGCCTGGCCGGAGCCCGTGCCGAACGGCGAGTAGTCGATGTCGTCGTAGCCGACGGCCGAGTACATCGCGGCCTTGGCCTCCTCGGTCGGCTCGACCCGGATGTTGCGGTAGCGGGACAGACCCGTACCGGCCGGGATGAGCTTACCGATGATGACGTTCTCCTTGAGGCCGATCAGGGAGTCGGACTTGGCGTTGATCGCCGCGTCCGTGAGGACCCTGGTCGTCTCCTGGAAGGACGCCGCCGACAGCCACGACTCGGTCGCCAGCGAGGCCTTGGTGATACCCATCAGCTGCGGACGGCCGGAAGCGGGGTGACCGCCCTCCTGCACCACACGACGGTTCTCGGTCTCGAACTTCGACCGCTCGACCAGCTCGCCGGGCAGCAGCTCGGCGTCGCCGGACTCGATGATCGTCACGCGGCGGAGCATCTGCCGGATGATGATCTCGATGTGCTTGTCGTGGATCGACACGCCCTGCGAGTTGTAGACCTTCTGGACCTCGCCGACCAGGTGGATCTGGACCTGCCGCTGACCCAGGATGCGCAGCACGTCGTGCGGGTTGGTGGCACCCACGGTGAGCTTCTGACCCACCTCGACGTGATCGCCCTCGCCGACCAGCAGACGGGCACGCTTCGAGATCGGGAACGCCGTCTCCTCGCTGCCGTCGTCCGGGGTGACGACGATCTTCTTCGTCTTCTCGGTCTCCTCGATCCGGATGCGGCCGGCGGCCTCGGAGATCGGGGCGACACCCTTCGGGGTACGGGCCTCGAAGAGCTCGACGACACGCGGCAGACCCTGGGTGATGTCGTCACCGGCCACACCACCGGTGTGGAAGGTACGCATCGTCAGCTGGGTGCCGGGCTCACCGATGGACTGGGCGGCGATGATGCCGACCGCCTCACCGATGTCGACCAGCTTGCCGGTGGCCAGCGAACGGCCGTAGCACATGGCGCAGGTGCCGACGGCGGACTCGCAGGTCAGGATCGAACGGGTCTTGACCTGCTCGACACCGTGGTGCACCAGCTGGTCGATGAGCACGTCACCGAGGTCCACGTTGGCCGGCGCGATCACCTTGCCGTCGATGACGACGTCCTCGGCGAGCATGCGGGCGTACACGCTGGTCTCGACGTCGTCCGTCTTGCGCAGCGTCCCGTCGGCGGCGCGCGAGGCGATCCGCAGCTTCAGACCGCGCTCGGTGCCGCAGTCCTCCTCGCGGATGATGACGTCCTGGGAGACGTCGACCAGACGACGGGTGAGGTAACCCGAGTCGGCGGTACGCAGAGCGGTGTCCGCCAGACCCTTACGGGCACCGTGCGTGGAGATGAAGTACTCCAGCACGGACAGACCCTCACGGAACGAGGCCTTGATGGGCCGCGGGATCGTCTCGTTCTTCGCGTTCGACACCAGACCACGCATACCGGCGATCTGACGCATCTGCATCATGTTGCCTCGTGCGCCCGAGTTCACCATCATGAAGATCGGGTTGGTCTTCGGGAAGTTGTCGTTCATCGCCTCGGCGACCTCGTTGGTCGCCTTGGTCCAGATCGCGATGAGCTCCTGCGTGCGCTCGTCCTTGGTGATCAGACCGCGCTCGTACTGCTTCTGGACCTTCTCGTCCTGCGCCTCGTAACCCTTGACGATCTCCTTCTTCGCCTCGGGAACGACGACGTCGGAGATGGCGACGGTGACGCCGGAACGGGTCGCCCAGTGGAAGCCGGACGCCTTCAGGTTGTCGAGCGTCGCCGCCACGATGACCTTCGGGTAGCGCTCGGCGAGGTCGTTGACGATCTCGGAGAGCTGCTTCTTGCTGACCTCGTAGTCGACGAACGGGTAGTCCTCGGGCAGCAGCTCGTTGAAGAGCGCACGGCCCAGGGTGGTGTTCAGGCGGAAGGTGTCACCCTGCTGCCACTCCGGCTCGCCCTCCTCGCGCGCCGGCGGCATCCAGCCACGCGGCGGGATGGTGCCGACCGGGAAGCGGACGTCGATCCTCGACTGGAGCGACAGCTCGCCCGCGTCGAAGGCCATGATCGCTTCGGCGACGGAGGAGAAGGAACGGCTCTCGCCCCTGAGCTCGCGCATCTCGCCATCGGTGGTGAGGAAGAACAGACCGAGGACCATGTCCTGGGTCGGCATCGTCACCGGACGGCCGTCGGCGGGCTTGAGGATGTTGTTCGAGGACAGCATCAGGATGCGGGCCTCGGCCTGCGCCTCCGCGGACAGCGGCAGGTGCACGGCCATCTGGTCACCGTCGAAGTCCGCGTTGAACGCGGTGCAGACGAGCGGGTGGATCTGAATGGCCTTGCCCTCGACCAGCTGCGGCTCGAAGGCCTGGATGCCGAGGCGGTGCAGCGTGGGCGCACGGTTCAGCAGAACCGGGTGCTCCGCGATGACCTCTTCCAGCACGTCGTACACGACCGTGCGGCCGCGCTCGACCATGCGCTTGGCGCTCTTGATGTTCTGCGCGTGGTTCAGGTCGACCAGGCGCTTCATCACGAACGGCTTGAACAGCTCCAGCGCCATCGCCTTCGGCAGACCGCACTGGTGCAGCTTCAGCTGCGGACCGACGACGATCACGGAACGCGCCGAGTAGTCCACGCGCTTGCCGAGCAGGTTCTGACGGAAGCGGCCCTGCTTGCCCTTGAGCATGTCGGACAGCGACTTCAGCGGACGGTTGCCGGGGCCCGTCACCGGGCGGCCGCGACGGCCGTTGTCGAAGAGCGCGTCGACGGCCTCCTGGAGCATGCGCTTCTCGTTGTTCACGATGATCTCGGGCGCGCCGAGGTCGAGAAGCCGCTTCAGGCGGTTGTTGCGGTTGATGACACGGCGGTACAGGTCGTTCAGGTCGGAGGTCGCGAAGCGGCCACCGTCCAGCTGCACCATCGGACGCAGGTCCGGCGGGATGACCGGCACGCAGTCCAGCACCATGCCCTTGGGGCTGTTGCTGGTCTGCAGGAACGCGGAGACGACCTTGAGGCGCTTGAGCGCACGGGTCTTCTTCTGGCCCTTGCCGGTGCGGATGATCTCGCGGAGACGCTCGGCCTCCTCCTCGAGGTCGAAGGACTCCAGGCGCTTCTGCAACGCCGCGGCACCCATCGAGCCGTCGAAGTACGTGCCGAAGCGGTCACGCAGCTCGCGGTAGAGCAGTTCGTCGCCCTCGAGGTCCTGGACCTTGAGGTTCTTGAACCGGTTCCACACCTCGTCGAGGCGGTCGATCTCGCGCTGCGCACGGTCGCGCAGCTGCTTCATCTCACGCTCGGCACCCTCGCGCACCTTGCGGCGCACATCGGCCTTGGCACCCTCGGCCTCGAGCTCGGCCAGGTCGGTCTCGAGCTTCTTGGCCCGGGCCTCCAGGTCGGCGTCGCGACGGTTCTCCACCTGCTGGCGCTCGACGGAGACGTGCGCCTCCAGCGAGGGCAGGTCGCGGGTGCGGCGCTCCTCGTCGACGAACGTGATCATGTACGCCGCGAAGTAGATGACCTTTTCCAGGTCCTTCGGGGCGAGGTCGAGCAGGTAGCCGAGGCGCGACGGAACGCCCTTGAAGTACCAGATGTGCGTGACGGGCGCGGCGAGCTCGATGTGGCCCATCCGCTCACGGCGCACCTTGGCGCGCGTGACCTCGACGCCACAGCGCTCACAGATGATGCCCTTGAAGCGGACACGCTTGTACTTGCCGCAGTAGCACTCCCAGTCCCGGGTCGGACCGAAGATCTTCTCGCAGAAGAGTCCGTCCTTCTCGGGCTTGAGGGTGCGGTAGTTGATGGTCTCGGGCTTCTTGACCTCGCCGTGGCTCCACTGACGGATGTCGTCCGCGGTGGCCAGGCCGATCCGGAGCTCATCGAAGAAGTTGACGTCGAGCACTATGCGTCAATCCCTCTCAGGGTTGTAAGTCATGGGGTCTGATACGGGGGTCCTGGGGCCGGCCGGAGGCTCAGGGATCTTCATCACCGAACCTCCTGGCCGGAACTCCCGTCAGACCTCTTCGACGCTGCTCGGCTCGCGCCGCGACAGGTCGATGCCGAGCTCCTCCGCAGCGCGGAAGACGTCCTCGTCGGTGTCGCGCATCTCGATGGACATGCCGTCCGAGGACAGCACCTCCACGTTGAGGCACAGGGACTGCATCTCCTTGATGAGGACCTTGAAGGACTCGGGGATGCCCGGCTCGGGGATGTTCTCGCCCTTGACGATGGCCTCGTAGACCTTCACGCGGCCGGTCACGTCGTCGGACTTGATGGTCAGCAGTTCCTGGAGGGCGTAAGCGGCGCCGTACGCCTCCAGCGCCCACACCTCCATCTCACCGAAGCGCTGGCCACCGAACTGGGCCTTACCACCCAGCGGCTGCTGGGTGATCATCGAGTACGGACCGGTCGAGCGGGCGTGCAGCTTGTCGTCGACCAGGTGGTGCAGCTTGAGGATGTACATGTAGCCGATCGAGATCGGCTCCGGGAACGGCTCGCCGGAGCGGCCGTCGTACAGCCTCGCCTTGCCGGTCGGGAGCACCATGCGCTCGCCGTCCCGGTTCGGGATGGTGTGCTGCAGCAGGCCGGCCAGCTCGTCCTCGCGCGCACCGTCGAAGACGGGGGTGGCGACGTTGGTGCCGGGCTCGACCTTGTCGGCGCCGATGGTCTGCAGGCGCTCCGCCCATTCCTCGGCGAGGCCGGAGACGTCCCAGCCGCGGCTGGCGAGCCAGCCGAGGTGGATCTCCAGAACCTGTCCCGGGTTCATTCGGGACGGCACACCGAGGGGGTTGAGGATGATGTCGACCGGGGTGCCGTCCTCCAGGAACGGCATGTCCTCGATCGGCAGGATCTTCGAGATGACGCCCTTGTTGCCGTGACGGCCGGCGAGCTTGTCACCGTCGGTGATCTTGCGCTTCTGCGCGACGTAGACGCGCACCAGCTGGTTCACACCGGGGGGAAGCTCGTCGCCCTCCTCACGGTCGAAGACGCGCACGCCGATGATCTTGCCGATCTCGCCGTGCGGCACCTTCAGGGAGGTGTCACGGACCTCGCGGGCCTTCTCTCCGAAGATCGCGCGCAGCAGTCGCTCTTCCGGGGTCAGCTCGGTCTCACCCTTGGGCGTGACCTTGCCGACGAGGATGTCACCGGCGACGACCTCGGCACCGATACGGATGATGCCGCGCTCGTCGAGGTCGGCGAGGACCTCCTCGGAGACGTTCGGGATGTCCCGGGTGATCTCCTCGGGGCCGAGCTTGGTGTCACGGGCGTCGACCTCGTGCTCCTCGATGTGGATCGAGGAGAGGACGTCGTCCTGGACGAGGCGCTGCGACAGGATGATCGCGTCCTCGTAGTTGTGGCCCTCCCACGGCATGAACGCGACCAGCAGGTTCTTGCCGAGCGCCATCTCGCCGTTCTCGGTGGCCGGACCGTCGGCGAGGACCTGGCCCTCGATGACGCGGTCGCCCTCGTTGACGATGACCTTCTGGTTGACCGAGGTGCCCTGGTTGGAGCGGGCGAACTTGGCCAGGCGGTACGTGATGTACGTGCCGTCGTCGTTGGTGGTGGTGATGTAGTCCGCGGAGACCTCCTGGACCACACCCGCCTTCTCGGCCTTGACCACGTCACCGGCGTCGGCGGCGGAGCGGTACTCCATGCCGGTGCCGACGAGCGGGGCCTCGGACCTGATCAGCGGCACGGCCTGACGCATCATGTTCGCGCCCATGAGGGCACGGTTGGCGTCGTCGTGCTCGAGGAAGGGGATCATGGCGGTCGCGACCGACACCATCTGGCGCGGCGAGACGTCCATGTAGTCGACCTCGTCGGGGCTGACGTAGTCGACCTCGCCGCCCTTGCGGCGGACCAGCACGCGGGCCTCGGCGAACCGCATATCGTCACTCAGCGGGGCGTTGGCCTGCGCGATGACGAAGCGGTCCTCCTCGTCGGCGGTCAGGTAGTCGACGTCGTCGGTGACCTGGCCGTCGATGACCTTGCGGTACGGGGTCTCGACGAAACCGAACGCGTTGACCCGGCCGTAGGAGGCGAGCGAGCCGATCAGACCGATGTTCGGGCCTTCGGGCGTCTCGATCGGGCACATGCGGCCGTAGTGCGAGGGGTGCACGTCACGGACCTCGAAGCCGGCCCGCTCACGGGAGAGACCACCCGGGCCGAGCGCGGACAGACGGCGCTTGTGCGTCAGCCCGGACAGCGGGTTGTTCTGGTCCATGAACTGCGACAGCTGGCTGGTGCCGAAGAACTCCTTGATGGAGGCGACGACCGGCCGGATGTTGATCAGGGTCTGCGGCGTGATCGCCTCGACGTCCTGGGTCGTCATGCGCTCACGCACGACGCGCTCCATCCGGGCCAGACCCGTACGGACCTGGTTCTGGATGAGCTCGCCGACGCTGCGCAGGCGGCGGTTGCCGAAGTGGTCGATGTCGTCCGTCTCGACGACGATCGTCTGACCGCTGTCACCGACGGTCTCGATCTCGCCGGCGTGCAGCTTCACCAGGTACTTGATCGTCGAGATGACGTCCTCGACGGTCAGCACGCCCGCGTCGAGCGGCGCGTCGGCACCCAGCTTCTTGTTGACCTTGTAGCGGCCGACCTTGGCAAGGTCGTAGCGCTTGGGGTTGAAGTAGAGGTTCTCGAGCAGCGTCTGCGCGGCCTCGCGGGTGGGGGGCTCGCCCGGACGCAGCTTGCGGTAGATGTCGAGCAGCGCGTCGTTTTGGTCCTGGGTGTGGTCCTTCTCCAGGGTGGCGCGCATGGACTCGTACTCGCCGAACTCCTCGAGGATCTGCTCGGTGGTCCAGCCGAGCGCCTTGAGCAGGACGGTGACGGACTGCTTGCGCTTGCGGTCGACGCGGACGCCGACCATGTCGCGCTTGTCGATCTCCATCTCCAGCCAGGCACCCCGGGACGGGATGATCTTGGCGGAGAAGATGTCCTTGTCGGACGTCTTGTCGATGCTGGAGTCGAAGTAGACACCCGGCGAACGGACCAGCTGCGACACCACGACACGCTCGGTGCCGTTGATGACGAAGGTGCCCTTGTTCGTCATGAGCGGGAAGTCGCCCATGAAGACGGTCTGGGACTTGATCTCGCCGGTCTCGTTGTTGGTGAACTCGGCGGTGACGAAGAGCGGCGCCGCATACGTGAAGTCGCGGTCCTTGCACTCGTCGATGGAGTTCTTCGACGGCTCGAAGCGGTGGTCGCGGAAGGTCAGCGACATCGACCCGGAGAAGTCCTCGATCGGCGAGATCTCCTCGAAGATCTCTTCAAGACCGGACTTGGTGGGGACGTCCTGACCGTTCTCCAGAGCGGCCTCGACGCGAGTCTTCCAGGCGTCGTTGCCGAGCAGCCAGTCGAAGCTCTCGGTCTGCAGCGCGAGAAGGTTCGGAACCTCGAGGGGCTCCTTGATCTTTGCAAAAGAGATGCGCAGCGGGGCGGTGCTGGCAGCATTGTTCGTATTCGCGGTCGAGGCATTGCGCGAGGCGGCCAAGAGGGGGTCCTTCCGAGGGCTCGGACTCACTACGCGCGTACCGGCCCCCCACGGGACACCACGGCAGACACTTCACTTCCCGGCGGGAAAGGCCAGGTCAGAGAGGCTCTGATCGTCAGTGCTCAAGTGAGGGCACGCCCCTGGTGACGGGCAGGGGACAGCTAACAGGCAGCGCAAAGGGTCAGTGTAGCCACTTGGCACACTGATGTCCAGTGCGGGTTTTCAAGACCCTCGGAGGCCCTCGTTGCTCTCAACTCCTGTGACACGGTCCTGTCCCTCAACGCACCGTGATACTGCCCTCTTCGCCGTCGATCCATGCCTCGGATTCGGATCCGTGTGACGACGCGTCCTGAGAATTGCGCGCCACGTGCGGTTCGTCAAGGCCTCCTTGCCCGATACCGCGCTTCGACAGGCGATCCGCCGCAGCCCGCACAGGGCCACGACGAAGATCAGCCTACCCCCGCCGTCCCGGGTCCGAGGCAACCGCCACCGGTCCCGGAGACACCGAGGAGCGACCACCCGGATGGATGATCGCTCCTCGGCGCTTACGCGTTACACGCCCTGGTGGACGCGGTGCGGATCCGGCACTGCCGGGCCGCTGGGGTCCTGTCGGACCCGGAAGGTCTTACTTGACCTCGACGGAGGCACCGGCGCCCTCGAGGGCCTCCTTGGCCTTGTTCGCGGCTTCCTTGTTGACCTTCTCGACGACGGGCTTCGGCGCACCGTCGACCAGGTCCTTGGCCTCCTTCAGGCCGAGGGAGGTCAGCTCGCGCACGACCTTGATGACCTGGATCTTCTTGTCGCCGGTGCCCGTGAGGATGACGTCGAACTCGTCCTGCTCGGCCTCGGCCTCGACCGGGGCGCCCGGGGCGGCGGGGCCGGCCACGGCGACCGCGGCGGCGGCGGTGACGTCGAACTTCTCCTCGAAGGCCTTCACGAACTCGGAGAGCTCGATGAGAGTCATGCCCTCGAACTGGGCCAGCAGCTCGTCCTGGGTGAGCTTCGCCATGATGGCGGTCCTTCCACTAAATCGGCAGGTGCCGGATGTACTGGGTGAGGCGGGCGTACGTCGGGCCCGCTATGACCCTTGCCTCATATCGGCCAGGGTCGGAAAGCGAGCCGAATTACTCGGCACCGCCCTGCTCGTCCTGCTTGGCGCGCAGCGCGTCCACCGTGCGGACGAGCTTCGACGGAAGCGCCTGGAAGAGCTGAGCAGTCTGGGACTGCTTGCCCTTGAAGGCACCCGCCAGCTTGGAGAGCAGAACCTCGCGGGACTCGAGGTCCGCGAGCTTCTTGATCTCGTCGGCGGACAGCGCCTTGCCGTCAAGGACACCGCCCTTGATGACGAGATTCGGGTTGTCCTTGGCGAAGTCACGAAGACCCTTCGCCGACTCCACCGGGTCACCGGTGACGAAGGCGACAGCCGTCGGACCAGCGAAGAGCTGATCGTCCAGCGTGATCCCGGCCTCGTTGGCCGCAATCTTGGTCAGCGTGTTCTTCACCACGGCGTACTGGGCGTTCTCACCGAGCGAACGACGCAGCGTCTTGAGCTGCGCCACGGTGAGACCGCGGTACTCGGTCAGCATGGCGGCGTTGGAGCTGCGGAACTTGTCCGTCAGCTCGGCAACCGCGGCAGCCTTGTCGGGCCTCGCCATAGAGTCTCGGCCTCCTTCCGGGTGATTCGGACCGCGCGGACCCGAAGGAGGACTGGGAAAAACGAAACGCCCCGGGCGCAGGCGCACGGGGCGAGGCTCAACCGGTATTCACATCCTCGCGGCCGCGAATTCCGGGAACTCTTCCACAGTCACCTGCGCGGGTCGTCCGCAGTTCAGCGGATCCTTCGGCCACCGCACCCTCTTGCGAGTGCACGGCAACGACCAGCGGTCTTTGGCTTCCTCTGGAGAGTACGGGAACCGATCGCCACGAGGCAAATCCGTTCCCGTCGGGACGTTCGGGACGGACCGTCAGGACGGTCGAGCCATCGGGACAGTCACGACACTCAGACGTCCGCTCCGATGTCCGTGAGCCCCTCCTCGAAGCCCTGCAGCATCTCGAAGAGGTCGACCGTGTCCTTGGCCGGCGGCGCCTCGACCTCGGCCCGGGCCCCGTAGTCGGAGTAGTGCGTCGTGATGTCGACCGTGCCCTCGTCCGACTCCATGCCGAGGACCATCTTGACCGGGTAGTCGTCCTCGTTGACCCAGACCTCGGTGTCGTAGCCCTTCACGCCCGACTTCCCGGCGTTGGCGATGAGCTCCTTGCGCTCCTTCTCGGAGAGGAGGTCGAGGGACTCGTTGCCCTTGATGATCTCCTCGAAGGTCAGGGTGCCCTTGTAGTGCTGCGCCTGGACGCCGTCGACCTTCTGCGGACCGACGTGCTTCAGGTTGGGCGACTCGAGCAGCAGGGCCAGCTGCCGGGCCGGGTCCTGGTGGTCATCCGAACCTTGGCGGACTTCGCCTCCGTCGTCTTCTTGAGGGCGGCCTGCAAGGCCTCGGCCGCCTCCCCCAGGAGAGGACCTTGGGCTCCGCCGTCGCCTTGCCCTTCGTTCCCCCATCACCGGCCTGACAGCCCGCGCCACCCGCGACGACCGTCACACAGACACCCACGCGCTTCCATGCGGACATGCCCATGAATCCCACCGTTCCTCTGGACTGAGCAGGGGTGAGCCTGCTCGGCCGCACGCCCCGAACGGTCTTGGGCGCTCCCCCACTGCCTCAAGGGCGTGGGAGGTACCCCCAGGTCCCCGGCGTACTCAACCCCGGGGCGGCGACACGCACCCTGTGCGTGGTCCGAGCCCGGGAGGCCAGTTCCCTGAGCGACCTGGCCACATGAGTACAGCCAGAGGCAACGGGGAGGCCCCGAACCATCACGCCGGTGGAGCAGGGGCCCCGCTCACTGGCGCCGTACCCGACGTCCCAGATCGCACGACCACGCTGACCCGGACGGCCCACCACGCCGCAAGCCCGGAAGCCGACCACCACACGATCGAGTTAAACCGCCCTCGCGCGCCCTCCGGCAAGCAGCTGACGACCTCTGGTTGTTTCGCCTACTCAGTGAAGTCCGTTGAACCGTAACCCGCCTGACTGACACCGCTGCACGAAGAAAAACCCGTCCCCGCGCCTGGGAAGGCACGGGGACGGGTTCGGGGCATGCTCGGTGGGCGCGCGGGCCGGACGGGCCGGCCCGACGGGCTCAGACCGCCGCCGGGTCCTCCTCGACGAGGAGGTTGCGGGTGCGGTTCGAGTCGAGCGGAATGCTGGGGCCGATCGTGGTGGTGATCGCGGCCTTCCTGATGTACCGGCCCTTCGCGGCGGACGGCTTCAGACGGAGGATCTCGTCCAGCGCGGCGCCGTAGTTCTCCACCAGCTTGGTGTCGTCGAAGGACGTCTTGCCGATGATGAAGTGCAGGTTCGAGTGCTTGTCGACGCGGAACTCGATCTTGCCACCCTTGATGTCGTTGACAGCCTTGGTGACGTCCGGGGTGACGGTGCCGGTCTTGGGGTTCGGCATGAGACCACGGGGACCGAGCACGCGGCCGAGGCGGCCGACCTTGCCCATGAGGTCCGGGGTGGCGACGACGGCGTCGAAGTCCAGACGGCCCTTCGACACCTCGTCGATCAGTTCGTCGGCGCCGACGATGTCGGCGCCCGCGGCACGCGCGGCCTCGGCACGGTCGCCGGTCGCGAAGACCAGGACCCGGGCGGTCTTGCCGGTGCCGTGCGGGAGGTTCACGGTGCCACGGACCATCTGGTCGGCCTTGCGCGGGTCAACGCCCAGGCGGAAGGCGACCTCGACGGTGCCGTCGAACTTCGAGGTGGAGGTCTCCTTGGCGAGACGGACGGCCTCGAGCGGGGCGTACTGCTTCTCCCGGTCGATCTTGGCGTCCGCAGCGCGGAGAGACTTGCTGCGCTTGCTCACGTATAGCTCCTGTGGGTTCTTAGGAGTCGTGGTCCGGGCCGAGCGGGCCCATCCACACTTCTGCTTGGTTTACGGGGGTGGAGATCAGCCCTCGACCGTGACGCCCATGGAACGGGCGGTGCCGGCGATGATCTTCGACGCGGCGTCCAGGTCGTTGGCGTTGAGGTCGGGCAGCTTGGTCGTGGCGATCTCACGGACCTGGGCAGCGGTGATCTTCGCGACCTTGGTCTTGTGCGGCTCGCCGGAGCCCTTCTCCACACCCGCGGCCTTGAGGATCATCTTCGCGGCCGGCGGGGTCTTGGTGATGAAGGTGAAGGAACGGTCCTCGTAGACCGTGATCTCCACCGGGATGACCCAGCCACGCTGCGACTCGGTCGCGGCGTTGTAGGCCTTGCAGAACTCCATGATGTTGACGCCGTGCTGACCCAGCGCGGGGCCCACCGGCGGAGCCGGGTTGGCGGCACCGGCCTGGATCTGGAGCTTGATGAGCCCCGTGACCTTCTTCTTCTTGGGAGGCATGACTCTCCGGGTCCTTTCGATTCGGGTCCTGCCCGCGTACCGGGAATCAACCCGGACACAGGCATACCGCACAACGATAGCGGGTATGGGTGTGCGGCCAAAAACCGAGCAGGTCAGGCAGACGCCTGAGCGTTCGCCTGACCTGCTCGGAAGCTGCTGTCCAGACTCTCCGGAACTGCCCGGAACCGGGTCAGTTCTTCTGGATCTGGTCGAAGGAGAGCTCGACCGGCGTCTCGCGGCCGAAGATCTCCACCAGGCCCTTGACCTTCTTGGAGTCGGGGTTGATCTCGTTGATGGTCGCCTGGAGGGTGGCGAACGGGCCGTCGGTGACAGTGACCGAGTCGCCGACCTCGAAGTCCAGCACCTGGACCTCGACCTTGCGCTGCGGAACCGGCTTGCCCGCGGCCTCGGCGGCCTCGCGGGCGGCCTTCTCCTCGGCCTCCGGGGCGAGCATCTTGACGATCTCGTCCAGGGTCAGCGGGTACGGGTCGTAGGCGTTGCCCACGAAGCCGGTGACACCGGGGGTGTTGCGGACGACGCCCCAGGACTCGTTCGTCAGGTCCATGCGGACCAGGACGTAACCCGGGAGCTTGTTCTGCTTGATCGTCTTGCGGTCGCCGTTCTTGATCTGGACGACCTCTTCCTGCGGCACCTCGGCCTGGAAGATGAAGTCCTCGACGTTCAGCGAGACGGCGCGCTGCTCCAGGTTGGTCTTCACCCGGTTCTCGTACCCCGCGTACGTGTGGATGACGTACCACTCACCGGGCAGCGTCCGCAGTTCCTCGCGGAGCTCCTCGACCGGGTCGCGGTCGGCCTCGACCTCTTCGGCCTCGTCCTCGGCGGCGGCTTCCTCGTCGGAGTCCGCGTCGTCGGCCTCTTCGGCCTCGGGGGTCGGATCGGCCGCCGTCTCGGACTCGTCCGCGGCGGCGTCGGCAGCCTCGACCTCGGCGGAGGCCTCGGAGGCCTCACTGTCCGCGCCCCCGACGGTGTCGAGCTCGTCCTCGACGGACTCGACCGGCTCGATGGCGTCGTTCACGTTCGGGTCAGACACGGTGGCTGCTTCTTCCTGGATACATAGGGGTGGAACACGCGAAAGGAGCGCCGGGTACCTCGGCGCTCTTCGCAGGCTGCTCAGCCGAAGACGTACTTGGCAACGTGACTGAGCCCGTAGTCGATCAGAGTAATGAGGCCGATCATGACGACCACAAAGATGATCACTGCGGTTGTGTACGACGACAGCTGGTTCCGGGTCGGCCAGACAACCTTGCGAAGCTCCGCCACGATCTGGCGGTAGAAGAGCGCGAGGCGCTTCAACGGGCCTTTCTTGGCCCGCTTCCCGCCCTTACGGGTCTTCTTCTGGGAGTCCGGCGCCTCGTCCTCGGCATCAGGCATGTCGATGGAGCCCACGGCGTCCGTCACTCGTCCTCACCTGATTCCGGGTCATGGCCGTGCCGCGCCCGGTAGGAGCCGCACGGCGGTGCATTGCTGTACGTACATGCGTACACATCCTGGCTAAGGTTGTGCATAGCAGGGCCGGAGGGACTTGAACCCCCAACCGCTGGTTTTGGAGACCAGTGCTCTACCAATTGAGCTACGACCCTTTGCGTGCCCCCCAACGTACCGCATCCAACCGGATGCTTGGTGTGAACCCGGTGAGCGCGGCCGCAGAAGGCCAACGAGGTGTGAGTGTACGTGTTCCGGGGCCGGGCGTCGAACAGAAAGCGCCCGTGGCCGGTCTCCCGACCGAAGATCGTCCTGACGGAGGGGGTCGGCGGGACGGATCCGGACTGGTGTTCAGAGGTTGGCCAGGACCTGTTCAGTCTGTGAAACCCCCGTGCCGGGCAGGTTCCCGGTCTGGAACGATGGGTCCATGAGCGCTGCAACCCCTCCCACCGAGCGCCGGGTCTCCGCCCGGGTCGGTGCGATCTCCGAGTCCGCCACCCTCGCCGTGGACGCCAAGGCCAAGGCCCTCAAGGCCGCCGGGCGACCGGTGATCGGCTTCGGCGCCGGTGAACCCGACTTCCCGACTCCGGACTACATCGTCGACGCCGCGATCGAGGCGTGCCGGAACCCGAAGTACCACCGCTACACGCCGGCCGGCGGGCTGCCCGAGCTGAAGGCCGCGATCGCCGCGAAGACGCTGCGCGACTCCGGCTACGAAGTGGACCCCGCCCAGGTCCTCGTCACCAACGGCGGCAAGCAGGCCATCTACGAAGCCTTCGCCGCGATCCTCGACCCGGGCGACGAGGTCATCGTCCCGGCCCCGTACTGGACGACGTACCCGGAGTCGATCCGCCTGGCCGGCGGTGTCCCGGTCGAGGTCGTCGCCGACGAGACGACTGGCTACCGCGTCAGCGTGGAGCAGCTGGAGGCCGCGCGAACGGAGAAGACCAAGGTCGTCCTGTTCGTCTCCCCCTCTAACCCCACCGGCGCGGTCTACAGCGCCGAGGACGCCGAGGCGATCGGCCGCTGGGCGGTCGAGCACGGTCTGTGGGTGCTGACCGACGAGATCTACGAGCACCTGGTCTACGGCGACGCCACCTTCACCTCGCTGCCCGCCGTCCTGCCGGAGCTGCGGGACAAGTGCATCGTGGTCAACGGTGTCGCGAAGACGTACGCGATGACCGGCTGGCGGGTCGGGTGGCTCATCGCTCCGAAGGACGTCGTGAAGGCCGCCACCAACCTGCAGTCGCACGCCACGTCCAACGTGTCGAACGTCGCCCAGGTGGCGGCGCTGGCCGCGGTCTCCGGCTCCCTGGACGCGGTCGCCACGATGCGCGAGGCCTTCGACCGCCGGCGCAGGACCATCGTGCGGATGCTCAACGAGATCGACGGCGTGCTCTGCCCGGAGCCCGAGGGCGCCTTCTACGCCTACCCGTCGGTGAAGGCCCTGATCGGCAAGGAGATCCGGGGCAAGCGGCCGCGGAACTCCGTGGAGCTGGCCGCGCTCATCCTTGAGGAGGTCGAGGTCGCGGTCGTACCCGGTGAGGCCTTCGGTACGCCGGGATACCTGCGGCTGTCCTACGCGCTGGGCGACGAGGACCTGGTGGAGGGCGTGAGCCGGATCCAGAAGCTGCTGGCGGAGGCTCAGGACTGATCCCGTGTACTCACGTGAGTGCACGGCGGGCCGTTTCCCCTCGGGGGAGGCGGCCCGCTTCCGTTTCCCTCGTGCTGACGTGCGAGCAAGGCCACGTTCGGGGAAAGCGCTACCGGGGCCCCCGGGAGGTGCGGCAGGATTTCGGGATGGAACGTGTACGTGACCTCTCCCTGCTGCCGAAGGCCCATCTGCACCTGCACTTCACCGGGTCGATGCGCCCCGCCACCGTGCTGGAACTGGCCGACAAGTACGGCGTGCGCCTCCCCGAGGCGCTGACCGACGCGCTGACCAGCGGGGAGCCGCCGAGTCTGCGGGCCACGGACGAGCGGGGCTGGTTCCGGTTCCAGCGGCTGTACGATGCGGCGCGCTCGTGCCTGAGGGAGCCGGAGGACATCCAGCGGCTGGTGCGGGAGGCCGCGGAGGAGGACCTCAAGGACGGCTCGAGCTGGCTGGAGATCCAGGTCGATCCGACGTCGTACGCGCCGCGGCTGGGCGGGCTGATCCCGGCGCTGGAGGTCATCCTGGACGCGGTGGACTCGGCGCGGCGGGACACCGGGCTCGGGATCCGGGTGCTGGTCGCCGCGAACCGGATGAAGCACCACCTTGACGCGCGCACGCTGGCCCGGCTGGCGGTGCGGTACGCGGACCGGGGGGTCATCGGCTTCGGGCTGTCCAACGACGAGCGGCGTGGCATGGCCCGGGACTTCGACCGGGCGTTCGCCATCGCGCGCGAGGGCGGGCTGCTGTCCGCGCCGCACGGCGGTGAGCTGAGCGGGCCCGCGTCCGTGCGGGACTGCCTGGACGACCTGGAGGCCGACCGGATCGGGCACGGGGTGCGGGCGGCGGAGGACCCGCGGCTGCTCCAGCGGCTCGCGGACCGGCAGATCACATGCGAGGTGTGCCCGGCGTCGAACGTGGCACTGGGTGTGTACGAGAAGCCGGGGGACGTGCCGTTGCGGAAGCTGTTCGACGCGGGCGTGCCGTTGGCGCTGGGGGCGGACGATCCACTGCTGTTCGGCTCGCGGCTGGCGGCCCAGTACGAGATCGCGCGCGAGCACCACGGGTTCACGGACGCCGAGCTGGCGGAGCTGGCGCGGCAGTCGGTGCGCGGGTCGACGGCGCCGGAGGCGGTCAGGGCGGAGCTGCTGGCGGGGGTCGACCGGTGGCTGACGGCCCCGATGAGGTGAGGGCGAGGTCGGGGCGGGCCGAGGCGGGGCGGGGCGGGGCGGGGCGGGGCGGGGCGGGGGCGGGCGATCCGCGGCCCCTCAGAGGCCGACCCCCACCGTCACCGGCTCGTTGACCAGGGTGATGCCGAAGGTTTCGCGCACGCCGGCCACCACCTCGCGGGCGAGTGCCAGCAGGTCCTCGGTGGTCGCCTCGCCGCGATTGGTGAGGGCGAGAGTGTGTTTGGTGGAGATGCGGGCCGGGCCTTCGCCGTAGCCCTTGGTGAAGCCGGCCTTGTCGATCAGCCAGGCGGCGGAGGTCTTGGTACGGCCCTCGCCGGCGGGGTACGCCGGGGGCTCGGTGTCGGGGCCGAGGTGCTGCTTCGCCCGGGTCCGGAAGGCCGTGAACTCCTCACCCGTGAGGATCGGGTTGGTGAAGAAGGAGCCGGCCGACCAGGTGTCGTGGTCCTCGGGGTCCAGGACCATGCCCTTTCCGGCACGGAGCTTCAGGACCGTCTCGCGGGCCGTGGACAAGGGGACGCGGTCGCCCGGTGCGACGCCGAGGACGCGGGCCGTCTCGGCGTACCGGATGGGGCCGGAGAGACCGTCGGCGTCCTCCAGGCCGAAGCGGACACGCAGGACGACGTAGCGCTCGGGGTCGGCCTTGAAGCGGCTGTGCCGGTAGGAGAAGGCGCACTCCTCGTTCGTAAGGGTGACCGTCTCGTGGGCCCGGCGGTCGTAGGCGACGACCTCGGTGATGGTGGAGGAGACCTCCTGGCCGTACGCGCCGACGTTCTGGATGGGGGTCGCGCCCACCGAGCCGGGGATGCCGGCCAGGCACTCGAGGCCGGCCAGGCCGGCCTCCACGGTGCGGGCGACGGCGTCGGTCCACACCTCTCCGGCAGCCAGTTCCAGGCGCGTGCCGTCCAGGGTGAGGCCCCGGGTGGCGATGACGAGTGCGGTGCCGTCGAAGCCCTTGTCGCCGATGACCAGGTTCGAGCCACCGCCGATGATCAGCAGGGGCGTACCGCTGTCGTCGGCCGCACGGACGACGGCGATCACTTCGTCGTCGGTCGTCGCGGTGACCAGCCGGGTCGCGGGGCCGCCCAGGCGGAACGTGGTCAGCGGGGCGAGGGGGGCGTCGTGGAGTTCCTGCACGGGCTCAAGACTAAGGCCCCCGCCGGACGGGGCGGCGGGGGCCGTGCGTGCTGTCGTGCGCGGGTGCCGTGTCCGCGCGGGGTGTTGTCGTACGCACGCGCGGGCGGGTGTTGTCGTACGCACGCGCGGGCGGGTGTTCAGGTGAGGCGGCGCCGTACTTCGGTCCAGTCGACGGGGAGGTCCTCGCTCTTCGCGGTCCAGCCGACGAACTTGGCGTCACGCATCCGCGGGACGAGCCCGCGGGCGGTCGGCGCGTGCGGGCCGGTACGGGCGAAGGCGCCGAGGGCCTTCGGGGACTCCCAGGCGGACACGGTCCAGAACGTCCGCCGCAGCGGCTGCGCCTTCAGGGAGGCTCCGTACGCGCCGGGGGCCCTGCTCACCTGTCGCCAGACACTGGGGGTTTTGAGGAAGAACCGCAGGGCTCCCCAGAGGGTGTGGGTCTCGAAGCGGGAGGCGAAGACGTGCACTTCGGTGTGGGGCGGCGGGGTGGTCGGGACGGTCCAGGGAAGCGTGGGCATGACCGGTGTCCTTCCGTGGTGGGTGGAGGGATCCATGGGATTCCGAGGGGTTCCGAGGGGTTCCACGGGGTTCCACGGGGTTCCGAGGGGTTCCACGGGGTTCAGGAGGCCGTTTCCAGTACCGGTTCCGGCGTCGGACCGGCCGGGGGCGCGGTGGGGGCGGTGGGCCGCCTGCGGGCCGGTATGAACAGGGTCGCGACGCCCGCGAGGGCGACCGCCGCGGCGCCGGTCACCAGCGCCGGACGCATACCGTCGACGAATGCCCGGCCGGATTCGTAACCGCCCCGGGACGCGAAGATCGACGCCATGATCGCGATGCCGAGGGCGCCGCCCACCTCGCGCAGGGCGTTGTTGGCTCCGGAGGCGATGCCCTGTTCCTTCGGGCGGACGCTGGACATCACCAGGTTGGAGGCCGGGGCGAAGTACAGCGCCATACCGATGCCGCTGATGATCAGGGCGGGCAGCTGGGCGGCGTAGGAGGCGTCGGCGGTCGCCACCACGGCCAGGTGGCCGAGGCCGAGGGCCTGCAGGAAGAGGCCGGTGGCGACGACCGGACGGCCGCCGACGCGGTCGGAGAGGATGCCGGCGATCGGGGCCACGAGCATCGGCATGCCGGTCCAGGGCAGCATCCGCAGGCCCGCCTCGGTGGGCGAGTAGCCGAGCACGCCCTGCATGTACTGGCTGAGCAGGAAGATCGAGCCGAACATGCCGAGGAACATCAGCAGGCTCGCCGCGTTGATGCCGGCGAAGGCGCGGGAGCGGAACAGCCGCATCGGCAGCATGGGGTTCTCGGCGCGGATGCTGTAGAGCACGAAGCCCACGAGCAGCGCCGTCCCGGCGAACAGGCCGGTCAGGACGACGGCGCCGGTCCAGCCGTCGACGGGTCCCCGGACCAGTCCGTAGACGATGCCGAAGAGTCCGCCGCTGGCGAGCAGGGTGCCGGGCAGGTCGAGCGGGGCTCCGGTGCCGTGGGACTCGGCGAGGCGCAGGCGGGCGAGCGGGATGAGGACCAGACCGAGCGGGACGTTCAGCCAGAAGATCCACTGCCAGGAGATGTGTTCGGTGAGGCTGCCGCCGACCAGCGGTCCGGAGGCCACCGCGAGGCCGTTCACGGCACCCCAGATGCCGTACGCCATGCCGCGCCGCGCCTCGGGTACCGCTGCGGTGAGCAGGGTCAGGGTGAGGGGCATCATGACCGCGGCACCGGCGCCCTGCACCGCGCGGGCGGCGATCAGGGAGTCGATGCCGGGGGCCATGGCCGCGGCGGCGGAGGACGCGGTGAAGACGGTGATGCCGGCGATGAAGAGCCGACGGCGGCCGAAGCGGTCGCCGAGTGCCGCGCCGAACATCAGCAGGACGGCGAAGGTGAGCGTGTAGGCGCTCACGGTCCATTCCAGGTCGTGCAGGGCGCCGCCCAGGTCCTTGCGGATGGAGGGCAGCGCGGTGGTGACGACGAGATTGTCGAGGGCCGCCATGAAGCCGGCGACGCTGGTGATGACGAGCGCCCAGGCGGCCGAGCCGCCGCGTGCGGTCTGTTGTGACATCGCTCCCCCAGGAGATGCTGGTGTTAGTTATTGATGACTAACTTTCACACGCAGAAAAAGGCGGCACCATAACGCCTTCCTCCACTTCGGTCGCCTCCACCGGATCCACCGATTGCACTGCTTCCTATTTCTTCAGCGGACCCTTGAGCCGCGCCGACGGGTACATCCCTTCCCAGATCCGGTGTCCGGGCGGGAACCCCATGGCGGCCACGCAGTTGACGAGCATGCCGTACGCCATGAAGGTCGTCGTCTCGTTGACGTCGGCCCCCAGCGCGAGGTGGACGGTGTCCCACAGCCGCAGCCAGCCGGCGCGCACGGTCGCACCGAACTCCTGATCGCCCTCCTGCTCGGCGG
This sequence comes from Streptomyces chlorus, assembly GCF_042655885.1. Lineage (NCBI taxonomy): Bacteria > Bacillati > Actinomycetota > Actinomycetes > Kitasatosporales > Streptomycetaceae > Streptomyces > Streptomyces chlorus. The sequence goes on along the minus strand of NZ_JBHSOA010000009.1, from coordinate 249,454 downwards.
CCGCCACCGCGAGGTACATCTGCATCTGCATCATGAGCAGCTCGGGCCGCTCCGCGATGGTCCGCGTATAGGCGTTCGCCATGGCGTGCAGGGCTTCTTCACCTTCCAGCCCTTCGGACGCCTCCGTGAACATGCGGATGGTGTCCTCCACGCAGCGTTCCGCCGCCGCCAGGAAGATGGCCTTCTTGCCCGGGAAGAGCCGGAAGAGATACGGCTGCGAGACACCGACCCGCCTGGCGATCGCCTCGGTCGACGTGCCGTGATACCCACCGCGGGCGAACTCGGCACTCGCCGCGCGGACGATGCTCTCGCGCCTCTCCGCCGCACTCATCCTGACCATGTCTGCAAGTTAGTACGCAATCACTAACTACGTCAAGAGTGGGTCCGGTGCACCCGGTACGACGTAAGGGGCGTTCTCCATGGAGAACGCCCCTTACGTCATGCCCCGCAGTCCGGTCTCCCGGTCAGGCGAGCCGTACGACCGCCCGCGACATCCCCAGCACCTTCTGCCCGGCGCTGGTCGCCGTGAGGTCGACGCGGACGGTGTGGTCGTCGAGCTTGGCCGCGACCTTGCCGATGACCTCGACGGTGGCACCCTGATCGTCGTTGGGGACGACGACCGGCCTGGTGAAGCGGACGCCGTACTCGACGATCACACCCGGATCGCCCACCCAGTCGGTGACCACGCGGATCGCCTCGGCCATGGTGAACATGCCGTGCGCGATGACGTCGGGCAGGCCGACCTCCTTGGCGAACTTCTCGTTCCAGTGAATGGGGTTGAAGTCGCCGGAGGCACCCGCGTACTGAACGAGGGTGGCCCGGGTCACGGGAAACGTCTGTGCGGGCAGCTCGGTGCCGACCTCGACGTCGGCGTAGGAGATCTTCGCCGTCATGATGCTGCTCACGCCCTCTCGGCGGCGCGGGCCACCAGCTTGGTCCAGGCGGTCACGACGTGCTCGCCGGCCTCGTCGTGCACCTCGCCGCGGACGTCCAGGATGTCGTTGCCCGCCATGGACTTGATCGCCTCGATGGTCGAGGTGACGGTGAGCCGGTCACCGGCGCGCACCGGACGGCGGTAGGCGAACTTCTGGTCGCCGTGCACCACCCTGCTGTAGTCCAGGCCGAGCTGGGGATCGGTGAAGACCTGCCCGGCGGCCTTGAAGGTGATCGCGAACACAAAGGTCGGCGGGGCGATCACATCGGGGTGGCCGAGCGCCTTGGCGGCCTCCGCATCCGTGTACGCCGGGTTGGTGTCCCCCACCGCCTCGGCGAACTCGCGGATCTTCTCCCGGCCCACTTCATAAGGAACAGTGGGCGGGTAGCTCCGCCCCACGAAGGACTGGTCGAGCGCCATGCGCGCGGCACCTCCTGTGTCTCGTGCGGCCCTGGTCGGCCGGCGGGAAGAACAACGCGAGGCCGCCCCCCGACAAGGGGGACGGCCTCGCGTACGAGCCTGATTTATCGCGTTTCGCGGTGCGCGGTGTGCGCCTTGCAACGCGGGCAGTGCTTCTTCATCTCCAGACGGTCCGGGTTGTTACGCCGGTTCTTCTTGGTGATGTAGTTCCGCTCCTTGCACTCCACGCAGGCCAGCGTGATCTTCGGGCGGACGTCGGTGGCAGCCACGTGAGTGCTCCTTGGACGGACGGGATAATGAAACTGAATGAACGCAGAAAGAGTAGCCGATCGAAGGACCGACCCCGCAATCGGCTACTGTGTGTAGCGGTGACCGGACTTGAACCGGTGACACAGCGATTATGAGCCGCTTGCTCTACCGACTGAGCTACACCGCTGTGATGCGATCGATTCCCGCCTCGCGACGGGAACCTCACACACCAGAGCCCCAAAACGGAATCGAACCGTTGACCTTCTCCTTACCATGGAGACGCTCTGCCGACTGAGCTATTGGGGCGAGCGAGGAAGACATTACACGCTCTGCCGCCGTTCACCCAAATCCGTTTCGCGGCCCCTGTCCCACCCTGTCGGCCACTCCCTCCCGGCGGTCTCGGACGCCACGTCCGGCCCTCCGCGACACCCGCACCGGACCACGGCGGCCCCTACCCGGCCACACCAGTACGACTATTGCTGACTCTTACGCTCCTCCCGGCGAGGAAGGAGCCTCCGCCCTAGGCTCGACTCACTCTGCGTGATCTTCTCTCTGTGTGATCCTGCGACAACCGTGCGCAGTCCGAGCCTCAGGAGCGCGATGCCCGACAACCGGCCGCAGCCGCCGCCCCCCTCGTCGCCCGTACCGTCCCCGGACCCGTCCGACCCGGCGCCACTCCTGCTGTGCGGCGCGCGGCTCACCGACGGCCGGACCGTGGACGTACGGCTGGGCGGCGGGCACATCGAGGCGGTCGGCACGGCCGGCAGCCTGACCGTGGACGGCACCCGTACGGGCGGCACCCGGGTCGACCTGACCGGCCATCTGCTCCTCCCGGCCCCCGCCGAGCCGCACGCCCACTCCGACACCGCCCTGTCCGCAGCATCCGACGGCCCCGTCTCGTACGACCCCCACGACGTCCGGAGCCGGGCGACGGAGGCCGCGCTGCTCCAGCTCGGACACGGGGCGACGGCACTTCGGGCGCACGTGCGCGTGGACGACATGACCGGACTCGACGCACTCACCGCCGTTCTGCAGGCGGGGCGTTCGCTGCGTGGACTGACCGAACTGACCACGGTGGCGATGCCGCGCGTGCTGACCGGGGTGGCCGGGGCCGACGGGATCGCGATGCTGCGGGACGCAATGAAGATGGGCGCGTCGGTGGTGGGCGGCTGCCCGGACGTCGACCCCGATCCCACGGGGTACGTGGAAGCGGTCCTGGAGGTCGCCGCCGAGCACGGCTGCCCCGTCGACCTGCACACGGACACCGCCGACCCCGCCCGCGTGGCCCGGCTCGCCGCGATGGCGGGCGGGCTGCGGCCGGGGGTGACGCTCAGCCCGTGCGGCGGCCTCGGCCGGCTGCCCGCCGAGGCCGCCGCACGTACCGCGGACCAACTGGCGGCGGCCGGAGTGACGGTGGTGTGCCTGCCCCAGGGCGGCTGCGGAGGCCTCGACCGCCGGGGCACGGGCACGGCTCCGGTACGGCTGCTGCGCGCGGCGGGTGTACGGGTGGCGGCCGGAAGCGGTGCCCTGCGGGATGCGTCGAACCCGGTCGGCCGCGGCGACCCACTGGAGGCGGCGTACCTGCTGGCCTCCCGCCACGGGCTGTCCCCCGAGGACGCCTACCAGGCGGTGAGCACGTCGGCTCGCGCTGCCCTCGGACTGCCCGAGGTACGGGTGGAGGCGGGCTTCCCCGCCGAACTGCTCGCGGTCCGCGGCGACCGGCTGTCGGCGGCACTGTCCCTGGCGTACAGCCGGATCGTGGTGCACCAGGGACGCGTGGTCGCACGGACGAGCGCGGTACGGGAGTACTGCGGTCCGTTGACGACGACCATGGAACCGGCAACGGAACCGGCAACGGGCCTGCCCCGACAGGGGTGGGCAGGAACCACGTAGCCCCTCCGCCAGTTCCTCCCGTTCTTCCTGCTGTTCCTTCCGCTCCTCTCCTTCCAGGCCGTGCCGTGCGGCGGATGCGATCGTCGCGGCGTACGGTCGAAGGCATGCGCATTGTCATCGCTGGTGGTCATGGTCAGATCGCGCTGCGGCTGGAGCGGTTGCTCGCCGCGCGCGGGGACGAAGTGGCGGGCATCATCCGCAAGCCCGAACAGGCCGACGCGCTGCGACAATTGGGTGCCGAGCCGGTCGTACTCGACCTGGAGTCGGCGTCGGTGGCGGACGTCGCGGAGCAACTCCGGGGCGCGGACGCCGCGGTGTTCGCCGCAGGCGCCGGTCCGGGGAGCGGCGCGGCACGCAAGGAGACGGTGGACAAGGCCGCGGCGGTCCTCTTCGCCGACGCCGCGGTCCGCGCGGGCGTGCGGCGGTTCGTGGTCGTCTCGTCGATGGGCGCGGACCCGGCCCATGAGGGGGACGAGGTCTTCGACGTGTACCAGCGCGCCAAGGGCGAGGCCGACTCGTACGTCCGCGGCCTGGACGCCCTCGAATGGACGATCCTGCGCCCCGGCCTGCTCACCGGCGACGCCGGCACCGGCCTGGTCCGCCTGGAGGCCCACACCGGCCGCGGCCCGATCCCCCGCGACGATGTGGCCGCCGTCCTGGCCGAGCTGGTGGAGGGCTCCTCGACGGCCGGCCTGACCCTGGAACTGATCAGCGGCCCCGTGCCGGTCCCGGTGGCGGTGAAGGCGGTGGCGGGCGAGTGAGCCGCGGGGGGAGCCGGGAGGATCCGGAAAGCTTCTCGAGGACGGCTAGAACAGCGGCATCTGCCCCGGAAACTCCGGTACGACGTATCCGTCCAGCGACGGCTGTTCGGCGCCGGCCTGGGCGTACCGGCGGGACCCCGGGCACGAGGTGAGTTCCCCGCTCCCCCGGGCGCCGGGCGGATCGTGACGCGCGTACCGCCCGGCGACGACGGCGATCTCACGACGACACTCGGGACAACCCCTACGACGCGACGACATCCCGCCAGTGTCCCCGAGCCTCCCGACTTCCACACACGCCATGACGAGGAGACCGGTCACGGCCCAGTCGGCCCACTCCCGCGGCGTGGTGGACGTCGCTCCCGAGGGCGTCGGGTTCCTCGCTTCCCCGAAGGGGAGCAAGCGCAAGGCCGCGCCCAAGCCGAACCGTTTCCACGACCGGCCAGGGCATGCCGCTGTGCTGTCGTTCCCGGTCCGCACGCCGGATCTCCACCGAACGCCCCACGATCATGACGCCCGCTGCACTTCGCGTCGAAGAGTCTCCGCGGCTACGACCGTCCTGGCCGGCCGGACAGTGACCACCGGACAGTGACCATGGGCACCGACACATCCCGGGGCGGGCCGCTTCCACGCAGACCTTGAGAGACCCACCTACTCCGCTGGACGCCACGCGTCCACACACTCCGAGACGGATTGTTCGAACGCGAAACAGGGTGAAACAGGGGCCACCTCCGAGATGGCATGACGAGGGGCCCGTTACCTGTTTCAGCAGGTAACGGGCCCCTCGTTCACCTTGTGACGGCGCCAGGATTCGAACCTGGGAAGGCTGAGCCGGCAGATTTACAGCGGGCTCCCCTCAACCCCGCTCACCTGCGGCTTCTCCACCACTGGAGGCCGCTGGGGCACACCTGGGGGAAAGCCCCCGAGAACACCGCATTAAGAAGTTCGATCCGATCCCGCAGCTCTGTCGGCGGCTGGTGCGACGGCCGGACAGAGACGCTGGTGTACGTCCCCGTCCGGCGTCGTTGATGTCACCTCGCCTTCGCTGCCATGCGGATAAGGGATCGCGCCGGCGTGCCGATCAGGCGATGATCTGCCGCGTGACAGAGAGGGCAGGCTCGGGCGTCGACGACGACCACGGGTGGACTGAGCGTTTGGCGTGGGCTTACGGCTTGATAGCACCGGACCCTGCCGAACGTGCCGCTGCCCTTGATCGACTGGCCAGTGCCCGAGGAGAGGTCGAGTCTGCTCGTCTCCGGGTCACCAAGGCTTGGCTCCCGGCCCCTCGGTTGCGGTTCAAGGCGCGGGACCGGGCAGCTGCCCAGGAGGCTTACGACGAGGCCGCAAGTCGCTGTCTGCCCGAAGCCCTGTGGAGCAGGCAGCCCCCCGGGGAGATCAACACGTGGGCGGGGCTGCCCTTCGCCCTGCTGTTCCTGGAATGGGAGGCCCGGTACCCACAGGAGTGGACCCAGCACGCGAAGGCGTGGGGTACGAAGCAATCTCTGATCAGGAAGCTGGCCACTGCCAACCACGACGACCAGGTGAGAACGAAACTCGTCGATCTGGTCGACCTCGCTGTCCAGCGACCCTATCGGTGCAAGGACCGTGAATACGTGCGTGTGGCCCGGGCGGTAGACGGAGACGAGCTGCGCGGCAGGCTCCACAGGGCTCATCGCTCGGGGAACTCGTGGGCACAGCTCCACTCGGGCTACGTTCTCTGGCTCCTGGACCATCCCGAGGTGCCGAACACCCGACACGTTTGGAGGACGTGGCTTGCCGGCACTCGCACCTGCTGATGCAGGGCGCACGCTTTCCAACTGTGTTGGTTGGGTGTGGGTGTGTGTACGGGGGCGTTCACCTGCATTCATGGGCGGCTCGCCACCGGATGGAGATCGGCTTCCGGTCTCGGCTGAATGACGGTGAACCAGGCCGAATGAGACGGAAAGTGAGACGGGCGCGGCGGTCGTTGTCAGTACAGCCTCGTACTGGGCCGTACTCGGCTGTTTGGCCGACGAAGCGAGATGCCGTGCCGGGCGTCGCGAGCGTCAAAGGCCTTCGACCTGTGACCATGGAGCGTTCATTGAAAGTGATCGACGAGGAGTTCCAGGTCGCGGGGGCCGATGTGCCGCCGCCGTGGGACGCTCGCGGGAACGCGCTGTAGGTGATGTGGTGGACTGGTTGACTTCGCTGCCGGCGGCGGTGCTGGTTGTGGGCGGGCTCTTACTTGCCTTACTGGTCGCGGCCGTGGCGCGGATCGGCGTCCGGGCGCTCGTACCGGCCGAGGAACGGGACCGGGTGCCGCAGATCGCCACGCCCCTGATGCCGACGCTCGGCGCTGCCTTCGCGATCTTTGCGGCACTCTCACTGGCCAGCGAGGCTGGCTACCTGCGCGCAGCCGAGGGGCTGGTGAGCGACGAGGCGGCCGCGGCCTCCCGCCTGGCATGGGCGGCGACAAGTCCGCGAGTCCAGTCGGAGCCGATCCATGCGGCACTGCTGGACTACTTGCAGACCACGCGTGCCAAGGAATGGAAGAGTCCAGCAGCGGCGTCCGGTGACGACCCTGCCACCGCTCGCGCGATCGCATGGCTGGAGCGGAGCGTGCGCACCGAGGCAGCCCGGCCCGAGGTGGGAACCACGACAGGCACGGAGCTGGTGGTTTCCCTGGACGGTGTCACCAATAGTCGTCGCGCCCGCATCGCGGCCGCCTCGCGCGACGTTCCCACGCTCTACGTCGTCACGCTTGTGGTCAGCGGACTGGCCTTGATCGTGAACTCCGGCGCACTGGTCTTCCGCAGCAGCCTGCGAACGTCACTGCTCGTCGCGGGTGTGGCAAGTGTGGTCGGGCTGAGCCTGGCGTTGCTCTTCGCACTCAGCGCGCCCTGGAGTGGACCGTTGATCGTCAGTGGGCATCCACTCGACGCCGTCATCGGGGACCTGAAGTCCGGCTTCTTCACCGGCGGGCCGTAAGCGGCGGGTGCGATCAGTACGCCGACAACTGATCACCGGCTGCCGTGACCTGCGGCCGCCTAATCGATCAACGCCCCGACCTGCTGTCGAGCTGGCGACAGCTGTCGATGTTGGTCACCATTGAGCCCTTTCACGACCCCCGGACGGCCCGGGAGGGCGCTCGTGCGTGAGCACCGCATTAGGAGTTCGATCCGGACGCTACTCAGCCAAGAAGCATGCCGTCGCGTCGTCTCCCAGGGGCCACGCGAGTCCGCTGACATCCACCGCCGTTGATGTCAGCGGTGGATGTCAGGGGCCACACGAAGCGCTGAACCCAGCCCGGCTGTCGGCGTCGCTTGAACCGTGGTTCTGGATCACTTTTGGTGCAGGACTGACGGACGGTCACCGTCACGGGGTGTCCGGCACGGTCAGCGGCTGAGGAGGATGCGCTTTCGCAGGAGGTCCACGCCGGCCCGGCCGAACATCTGTCGCTTCAGCATCTTGATCCGGTTCACCTGCCCCTCCACTGCGCCCGAACTGAACGGCAGCGTCAACCCCGCCGTCACCGCCTCAAGATCAGACCTGATCCCCACCACAAACGACTGCAACCTCTTGTGATCACTTTCGGTCTCTGGTCGGCGGGGGTCCCAGCTGGTGTGACGATGAGCGACGTGATCGTGGAAGACGTGCTTTTCCCAGACCTGGACGGCCTGCTGGTGCAGGACGTCCAACTCGTCGGGGACGAAGTGCAGGTAGCGGCACGGACCTGCGCGACCGGGGCGGGGTGTCCGACCTGCGGCGCGCTGTCGCTGCGGGTCCACAGCGGCTACGAACGCCGGCTCACGGACGCGGCGGTGGGTGGCCGCCGTGTCGTCGTCCGGCTGCGGGTCCGGCGGTTCCGCTGCGCGACGGCCTGGTGCCCACGCACGACCTTCGTCGAGCAGGTCGCCGGCCTGACCTTCCGCCACGGGCGCCGAAGTGCTCGCCTGCACACGAACCTGCAGGCCATCGCTCTGATGCTCGCGGGCAGGGCCGGGGCCCGGCTGGCCAAAGCACTCGACACCTCAGTCAGCCGCTCCACCCTGCTGCGTCTGATCCGGGCGCTGCCCGACCCACAGATATCCACGCCCCGGGTGCTGGGGGTCGACGACTTCGCCCTGCGTAAGGGGCATGTCTACGGAACCATCCTGATCAACGTCGAGACACGCCGGCCCGTGGACGTACTCCCTGATCGGGAAGCAGCCACCTTGACCCGGTGGCTGGTCGACCATCCCGGAGTGGAGGTCATCTGCCGCGACCGAGCCAGCGCCTACGCCGAGGGCTCCCGACTCGGCGCACCCGCCGCGGTCCAGGTCGCCGACAGGTGGCACCTGTGGCACAACCTCTGCGAAGCCGTCGATAGATGCGTCACCCGCCACTCCTCCGATCTGCGCGAACCCGCCCAGGTCCCGACCCAGGCCGCCACAGCAGCCGCGGTCGCCGAACTGGAGAGCGCCGCCCGGGCGGGCAAGGTGGTGGGATCCGCTCATCGTTACGCGGACCGCACCCGCGAGCGCCACCGAGCAGTCCACGACCTGCTCGACCGGGGACACAGCCAGCGTGCGATCGCCCACGAACTCGGCCTGGCCCGCAACACCGTGCGCAGGTTCGCCCGCGCCGCCACCCCCGAAGAACTCAGCACAGGGAAGTGGCAGAACCTCCCCAGCATCCTGGACCCCTTCAAGCCCTACCTGCATCAGCGCTGGCAGGAAGGCTGCACCAACGCCCGAACACTGTTCGAGGAGATCAGGTCCGCCGGATTCCGGGGCCAGTGCACGATCGTCCGCGAGTACCTGCGCCCGCTTCGATCCGGACTGAACCCAGCAGGCCGCGCGCCCAAGCCGCCCTCGGTGCGGGACGTGACGGGCTGGATCACCAAGCACCCCGACAGCCTGACCTCCGAGGAAACCGTCAAGATCAAGAGCATCCTCGCCCGCTGTCCCCAGCTCAGCACCGCCGCCGCACATGTCCGCTCCTTCGCGGAGATGATGCGCGACCGCGCCGGCCACCACCTCACCGAGTGGCTCACCGAGGCCCACGCCACCGACCTGCCCGAGTTGCAGTCGTTTGTGGTGGGGATCAGGTCTGATCTTGAGGCGGTGACGGCGGGGTTGACGCTGCCGTTCAGTTCGGGCGCAGTGGAGGGGCAGGTGAACCGGATCAAGATGCTGAAGCGACAGATGTTCGGCCGGGCCGGCGTGGACCTCCTGCGAAAGCGCATCCTCCTCAGCCGCTGACCGTGCCGGACACCCCGTGACGGTGACCGTCCGTCAGTCCTGCACCAAAAGTGATCCAGAACCCGAGTTCAGACGCCCCCGACATTCCTCAACGCCGGTCACCGCCGCTCCGGGGTCACCTACCGGTGCATCGGGGACGGAGGGAACCAGACCGTGCAGGCCTTCCCCTCGTACTGCGCGGTCGCGGTCGCCGGTCTCGGGTCGCTGCCGGACACGATCCTGACCCGCTCCGTCGTCATCCGCATGCGCCGCCGCGCCCGCAACGAGAAGGTGGAACCCTTCCGGGCCCGCATCCATGAAGCCGAGGGGCACAAGCTGCGCGACCGGCTCGCACAGTGGGCCGAACACGCCCGCGCCCAGGTCACCGGCGCGTGGCCCCAGATGCCCGACGGGGTCACCGACCGGCCCGCCGACGTGTGGGAACCCCTGCTCGCCGTCGCCGACGCCGCCGGGGGCGACTGGCCCCACCGGGCCCGCGAGGCGTGCATGACGCTGGTCAAGGCCGCGCAGTACACCGACAAACACAGCCTCGGCATCCGGCTGCTCACCGACCTGCGCGACCACGTCCTCATCGGCATCGACCGCCTTCCCACCATCGCCATCATCGACCGGCTCAACGCCCTCGACGACGCACCCTGGGCCGACCTGAACGGCAAGCCGCTCGACAACCGACGCCTGTCCCGGATGCTCGGGGAGTACATGACGGCCGACAACGAGCCGATCCGCTCCCGCAACATCCGCACCGCCGGCGGAGTCCTCAAGGGATTCCACGCCGCCGACCTGGAAGACGCGTGGGCCCGCTACTGCCCGCCCCCTCCCCAGGACTCCGCTACATCCGCTACACCGCTACAGCCCAGCTCAGAGCCCCTGAATCTGTAGCGGCACCCAACGTGTAGCGGCTACGTCCGCTACCCCGTAGCGCGTGCGTAGCCGCTACACGCCACCCGTCCGCTACAAAAAACCACCCGCTGACCTGCGATGTAGCGCTGTAGCGGATGTAGCGGACTTCTGAGACGGCCCCCAGACCCCTCACCTCCGAGAAGGAGTCACCACCTTGGTCGGCACCAAAATGCTCAAGCTCCCCGAAGTCCTCTCCGAGATCGGCATGAGCCGCGCCGCCTTCTACCGCATGCGCGCCCGTGGGCAGGCGCCGCGGCTGGTGAAACTGCCGAACGGGCACCTGCGGGTGCGTCGTAGCGACCTCGACATGTGGCTCAGCAACCTCGACTCGCCCGCCTACTGACATCACCGATTCGCCAACACCACCGAGGGGCCCGGCACTAGCCGGGCCCCTTTCGTAGGAAGGCCCCCGATGGGGAAGACGTACGACGTTCGTATCTGGGCCGTTCGGCAACGGAAGGACCGCCGGCAGGCATCTGCGGAACTGCGCTGGAAGACTGGTGAGACTCCGCACTCCCAAACGTTCCGCACCAAGACACTGGCCGAGGGCCGGCGGGCCGAGCTGCTGCGAGCCGCGCACGCCGGTGAACCCTTCGACGAGTCGACCGGGATGCCGGTCGCCGAACTGCGGCAGCGCAACGACGTCAGTTGGTACCGCCACGCACGCGAATACATCGAGATGAAGTGGCAGCACTCCCCCGGGTCGACCCGGCGAACGCTTGCCGAAGCCATGGCCACAGTCACGCCCGCCCTGGTGAAGGACACAGCGGGCATGGCCGATGCCAGAACGGTGCGGACGGCTCTCTACAGCTGGGCATTCAACGTGAGCCGCCGCAGTGAGGAGCCCCCGGCCGAAGTCGCCGCGGTGCTCGCCTGGTTCGAGCGGAAGTCCCTCCCCACGTCCGCGCTTGCCGACCGCATGCAGGTACGCGCCGCCCTGGACGCCCTGACCAAGAAGCTGGACGGCGCCACGGCATCCGCGTCGACCATCCGTCGCAAGCGGGCCATCTTCCACAACGCGCTTGGCTACGCCGTCGACGCCGGCCGTCTCATGGACAACCCGCTGCCGCAGGTGCAGTGGAAGGCTCCGGAGCAGGTGGCCGAGGAACTGGACCTTGCCTCTGTCCCGGACCCTCGCCAGGCTCTCGCCCTGCTCGATGCCGTGCGCACGCAGAGCCCACGTGGGCGCCGTCTGGTGGCGTTCTTCGGGTGCATGTACTACGCGGCGGCGCGGCCGGCCGAAGTCATCGGCCTCCGTCTGTCGGACTGCGACCTGCCCCGCCGTGGGTGGGGAACCCTGCGGCTCCGGGAGACCCGCCCGCGCTCGGGGTCGGCGTGGACCGACAGCGGTGAAGCACACGACCGGCGCGGGCTCAAGCACCGACCCCGGAAGGCGGTCCGCACCGTGCCGATTCCGCCTGACCTTGTCGCCCTGCTGCGGTGGCACGTCACCGCCTACGGCGTCGCCCCCGACGGCCGGCTGTTCCGGACCCAGCGCGGCGGACTCGTCCAGGACACCGGATACGGCGAAGTCTGGGCCGAGGCTCGCTTACGCGCCCTCACACCCGCTCAGCGCGCGTCGCAGTTGGCCAAGCGTCCCTATGATCTCCGCCACGCTGCCGTCTCCACATGGCTCAGCTCTGGGGTGGAACCACAGGTCGTCGCCGCGCGCGCCGGCCACAGTGTGGCAGTGCTGTTCCGGGTGTACGCGAAGTGCCTGGACGACGCTGCCGCCACGGCGAACGCCCGAATCGAACGGGCCCTGAAGAACGGCGGCTAAGAACTCACGCGGATTGGTGAAGCCGGGGACAGCGAATCAGGGTCTGTATTTCGTGCCACGGTGACGGATTGTGACAGGCTGATTGTTACGGGGCCGGTAGCAGGGCGAGAGCCTGGAGCCGGGAGGTTGCGAAGTCGCTGCCGCAGACGGTGCATCCGCGGATCAGTTGGTGTGCTGCCAGGTGGGGACCGAAGAACGGGATGCCCGGGGCTGGGTAGACCGCTTGGAAGCGTGCCGTGCAGACGTGGCAGGCCAGGGGGTGGATCTCGGCGAGGACGACGTCTTCCAACTTCTGCAAGCCCGGTTCGGTTGAAGTTTCGGCATGCTCAGGCACCGGTCGGTTTGCAGGCCAGACTGCCGCGTAGGCGCCCTCCGGCCATCGGTGCGGGCGGAGCAGCGCGGGACGGAAGCGGTCTTCCATGTGAGCGAGGACTGCGGCAGTGGGTTGCAGCGCCAAGGGGACGGGGCCGTCGGCGAACACGTCGAGGATTCCCCAGGGCAGGGTGAATCGCCACCTGGGTCGTGGTGTCTTGTCGTCCATGGTGGCGCCCATTCTCGCTCGTACGCCTCCCGATGTCGGCCCGCGGTGAGGGTCACGGGCACCGAGAAGGCCGCGCGTCCCAGCGGTGGGTTTTCCAGGAGCGGCGAATGAGACCGCGGACGGCGATGACCGTGTCGGCGAGGTCGAAGAAGGCGTCGATGACGATGGTGCGGCGTTCGTGGCAGCGGGCGAGGCGGTGGAAACTGTTCTGCCAGGCGTGGGTGCGTTCGATGTGCCAACGCTGGCCGGCCTGGATCGGGGCCTTCTCGCCTTTGTGAGCGATCCTGCCGTGCAGGCCGCGTCCGTCAAGTTCGGCACGGGTAGCGGCGGAGTCGTAGCCGGCGTCCAGGTGCACGGTGATCTCATCGGGCAGTGGGCCAAGACCGTCCAGGAGGTCCAGGGTGGGGGCCAGCAGTGGGGAGTCGTGGCGGTTGGCTCCGCTCAAGACCCGTCCCAGCGGGATGCCGTACCCATCGGTCATGCCGGAGCGTTTCAGCCCCTGCTTGCCCCGGTCGACCGGGGAACGGCCAGCGACCTCGCCGCCGCCGGGGGCCTTGGTGATGGCACCGTCGATTGCTATCTGGTCGAGGACGAGGCCGACAATCCGGTCGTAGGACTCCAGCGCGATCTGCTTGAAGCGGCTGAACACCCCGAGCCGGATCCATTCGTCGCGACGGCTGCGGATCGTACTGGCGGAACACGTGGTATCAGCGATCGCCTCGTAGGAGCAACCGAACCGCAGCAGTTGCAGCAGCTTGTCGAAGACGACCCGGTCGCTGATCCGGGGACGATGGCAACCCAGGGGATGATCCGGGTGATAGACCGGCCGCTTCGGCAACAGTGCCGCGAATTGGTTCCACAGCGGTTCGGCCAGCCATGATGGCAGTACAGGCACAGGTCTCTCCGGTGGTCACAGAGCGTAATAACTCCATGATCGCCTCGACCTGTGCCCGCCCACCGCCCGGGAGTACTCGACCACGCCTATCCGCGCGCCCTCTAAGCGGCCTGGAGAAAGCGCGGTGCTGATCCTCGTGCTCTCATTCAGGTTGGTGCCTTGGTAGCCTAGAACGCGGGCATCTGACCTCGCCCGACCCGTCAGGACTACGGTTGGGTCTGCGGCAGGATCTGCTCTTGGCGCGCGGTCGCCTTGTCGAGTTGCATGCGGGTCAGCTTCCGTACGAAGAGGAGCGCGAAGACTGCTGCCACCGCGTCGAGGACGTCGGAGAACATCATCATTCCCGCGGCCTGCTTCAACTTCGCCGCGCTGGCGGCGTCCTCATAGGCCGAGCCTGCGACCCGGTCGACCAACCATGTCGCCACGAACAACGCCCACCAGACGTTCATCGGGGTGCGGGACGTGCGGCGCGCCTCGGAGTCCCAGTCAGTGCTGGCGTTCCACACCTCGCCCGCGACCTTGCGCGGCAACCATAGGTTGCCGATCGGTATGAACCAGGCGCCGATGGCCCAGCCGCTCTTCATCTCGCAGGAGTCGAGCGCGAAGAAGTCGGCGTTCCTGCGCACCCGGTAGAACCAGATGACGAAGACCACAGCCGTCGCCACCAGGAGCGTCACTTGCAGCACGCCTCCCACAGCCTGGAGGTAGTCGGCCCGCGTCAGATCGGCGTCCTCGACGGACCCGCCGCCCAGTATCTCGTCCATCAGCCGCCACATATTGACGTCGAAGACAGCGGCGAGCAGGTCCACCCCGATAGTGAGGCTGAAGAGTGCGGTGAGCGCCGTCGCGAGACCCCTCGGCGATCGGAACGGCGCGACGTACGGCGGAAGGTGTCCGGTGGTCGCCGGAGGCGGATCGAATGTGTTCTGCGAAGTGTCGGACATGGCTGAGCAAGCCCCCCCCCATGGGCAGCGAAACGCTCGCCGACCGGCGGGCCAGACAGGACGATAGTCAGGCTGTCCGCCGCTGTCCAAGCAGTTCACGGGCCCCGCAGCGCAGCTGGCCCAGCCCATCGGCCCCTTGGCAGCCCCCGGGTTCAGCACATGACTTCGGTCAACCCGCCTAGCGGGCCCGAAAGCTGCCCCACGCCTGCCCCACACGCGCTGGCCAGCACGCGAATCAGAGTGAGACACACTGGGGAAAAGCACCCATAGCGGCCAAGCGTGGCCCGTCAACGCCGAAAGGGTCTGCGGTCAGCATTTCTGCTGGTCACAGACCCTTTCGGTCTTGTGGCGGCGCCAGGATTCGAACCTGGGAAGGCTGAGCCGGCAGATTTACAGTCTGCTCCCTTTGGCCGCTCGGGCACACCGCCAAGGTCGCTGCCCCCGAACCGCCTTGTGGCGGTGCTCCGTGGCAACGACGTAAACGATACCTGATGGGGAGGGGTGGTTCGCCACCCGATTGATCGCCACCCGGGGACCCCGGGGTGGCTAGGCTTGTACGGATGCGGCCCGGGACCGATGCCGGGCTCGACGGCCGCCCACATACGCCGGTAGCCGGTACGCATCCGGCTCCCAGTCCCATACCCAACCCCGATACAAGGAGCCACAGGACATGGCCGACTCCAGTTTCGACATCGTCTCGAAGGTCGAGCGGCAGGAGGTCGACAACGCCCTCAACCAGACCGCCAAGGAGATCTCGCAGCGCTACGACTTCAAGGGCGTAGGTGCCTCGATCTCATGGTCCGGGGAGAAGATCCTCCTGGAGGCCAACTCCGAGGACCGGGTGAAGGCTGTCCTCGATGTCTTCCAGTCCAAGCTGATCAAGCGTGGCATCTCGTTGAAGTCCCTGGACGCCGGGGAGCCGCAGCTCTCCGGCAAGGAGTACAAGATCTTCGCGTCGATCCAGGAGGGTATCTCCCAGGAGAACGCGAAGAAGGTGGCGAAGCTCATCCGGGACGAGGGCCCCAAGGCCGTGAAGGCCCAGGTTCAGGGTGAGGAACTCCGGGTCTCCTCCAAGAGCCGTGACGACCTGCAGGCCGTCATCTCCCTGCTCAAGGGCCAGGACTTCGACTTCGCCCTGCAGTTCGTGAACTACCGCTAGGTCCGGGCGGAGAACGAAGCCGCGTGCGCCTCGGGCATCGCGTGTATGCGTGTATGCGGGAGGGTGGGTGTCTCCGGGCACCCACCCTGCTCGGCTGTCGGCTGTTTCCCGAGATGCCGGTGGCGTCAGTTGCGTGAGTGGCCGAAGAGGAGTCGGTAGGCGATCAGGAGGACCAGGGAGCCGCCTATCGCGGCGGCCCAGGTGGCGCCGTCGTAGAAGTCCTTGGTGATCGGGTGGTCGAGCCAACGGGCCGAAACCCAGCCGCCGATGAATGCTCCGGCGACGCCGATGAGGGTCGTCCCGATGAAGCCGCCCGGGTCGCGGCCCGGCAGCAGGAACTTCGCGATCGCTCCGGCCAGCAGTCCCAGAATGATCCAGCTAATGATCGTCATGCCCTGTCCCTGCCCTCTCGTGCCCTGCTCTCACCTGCCCCGGCGGTGATTCCGGGCCCGGTATTCCGTTCATGCCGTGCTGGGGTGGAGGACGGCTTGTGTACGTGCGACGGTTCCCGCGATCAGTAGGGTGCGGCCTCATGACAGCCCACTCCGGTTCCGAACTGCGCCGCACGCTCGGCGTGGGAGACGCCGTCGTCATCGGTCTCGGCTCCATGGTGGGGGCCGGGATCTTCGCCGCTCTGGCGCCCGCGGCGCAGGCGGCCGGCTCCGGGCTGCTCCTCGGGCTCGCGGTCGCCGCCGTGGTCGCCTACTGCAACGCCACGTCATCAGCACGGCTGGCCGTGCTGTATCCCGAATCGGGCGGCACCTACGTCTACGGGCGGGAGCGGCTCGGCGAGTTCTGGGGGTTCCTCGCGGGCTGGGCGTTCGTGGTCGGGAAGACCACCTCCTGCGCGGCGATGGCGCTCACCGTCGGCGCGTACCTCTGGCCGGGGCAGGCCAACGCCGTGGCGGTCGCCGCTGTCGTGGCGCTGACCGCGGTGAACTACGGCGGCGTGCAGAAGTCCGCGTGGCTGACGCGGGTGATCGTGGCCGTGGTCCTCGCCGTCCTCGCTTCCGTGGTGGTCGTGTGCCTGACCTCGGGGCAGGCCGACGCAGGGCGCCTCTCCTTCGCGGCACCGGGCGGCGCGGGTGGCGTGCTCCAGGCGGCCGGTCTGCTGTTCTTCGCCTTCGCCGGGTACGCACGGATCGCGACCCTCGGCGAGGAGGTACGGGATCCGGCGCGCACCGTCCCGCGCGCGATCCCGCTGGCGTTGGGTATCGCGCTGGTCGTGTACGTGGCTGTCGCGGTCGCCGTCCTTTCGGTGTTGGGGGCACAGGGGCTGGGTGACTCGGGCGCGCCGCTGGCCGACGCGGTGCGGTCGGCCGGGGTTCCGGAAATGACACCGGTGGTACGGGTGGGGGCGGCCGCGGCCGCGCTGGGTTCGTTGCTCGCTCTGATCCTGGGTGTCTCGCGGACGACGCTGGCCATGGCCCGGGACCGGCATCTGCCGGGCGCACTGGCCGCCGTCCATCCCCGGTTCCAGGTACCGCACCGGGCGGAGCTGGCCGTGGGAGCGGTGGTCGCCGTCCTGGCCGCCACGGTGGATGTACGGGGCGCGATCGGGTTCTCCTCCTTCGGGGTGCTGGCGTACTACGCGGTGGCCAACGCGTCGGCCTGGACGCTTCGGCCGGGACCGGTGGCGCGGGTACTGCCGGCGGTCGGGCTCGCCGGGTGTCTGGTGCTGGCGTTCTCGCTGCCGGGAATGTCCGTGGCCGTCGGCGCGGGGGTGCTGGCGGTGGGTGCGGCCGCTTACGGGGTACGGCGGTGGAGGGCTGCCGGGCGGTAGACCGTCCCGGGTCCGGGCGGGCCGGGGGCCGGCAGGGCAGCTCCATGGCGGGGCAGGAACAGGTGGCGTTCCGGGTGGGGCCCGGCCTTCTGGGTCACCCGGGACTTGGCCACCACCAAGTGTCAGCGAATGCTCACAATCAGTCATGAATCCATGATGCACGCCGCCGCTGACAGTCGTGGAAGCCTGTGGAAAACCCTCGTCGGCACGCTTGCGGGCTGTGGAAAACCGAGTCGAACCGGCGGGACTAGCGGGACGCGAACGGCTGGTCGGTGCGTACGATCTCGCGGCCCATCGGGAACAACGAGACCGGGATCAGCTTGAAGTTGGCGATGCCGAGCGGGATGCCGATGACCGTCACGCACAGGGCGAGGCCGGTGACGATGTGGCCGATGGCCAGCCACCAGCCCGCGAGGACCACCCACAGCACGTTGCCGACGCAGGAGGCGGCACCCGCGTCCCTGCGCTTGACCGCCGTGTACCCGAACGGCCACAGGGCATAGACGCCGATCCGGAAGGCGGCGATGCCGAAAGGAATACCGATGATCGTGATGCACAACAGGACGCCGGCGAGCAGGTAGGCGAGGAACAGCCAGAAGCCGCTCAGAACGAGCCATATGACGTTCAGGATGGTCTTCACTGCGTTCGACCTGCCATCTTCTCGAGTCGAGCAATGCGTTCCGCCATGGGCGGGTGGGTCGAGAACATCTTCGCGAACCCCTGGCCCGGACGGAACGGGTTCGCGATCATCATGTGGCTGGCGGTCTCGATGCGGGGCTCGGGGGGCAGGGGAAGCTGCTTGGTGCCCGTTTCCAGCTTACGCAGGGCGCTTGCCAGGGCGAGAGGGTCGCCGGTCAGCTGAGCGCCGGAGGCATCGGCCTCGTACTCGCGGGAGCGGCTGATGGCCAGCTTGATGAGGGAGGCGGCGAGCGGGCCCAGAATCATGATCAGCAGCATGCCGAGGATGCCGGGGCCGTCGTCGTCGCTGGAACGGCCGACCGGGATCAGCCAGGCGAAGTTGACCAGGAACATGATCACGGAGGCGAGGGCGCCGGCGACCGAGGAGATCAGGATGTCCCGGTTGTAGACATGGCTGAGCTCATGGCCGATGACGCCGCGCAGTTCACGCTCGTCGAGCAGGCGCAGGATGCCTTCGGTACAGCACACGGCGGCGTTGCGCGGGTTGCGGCCGGTGGCGAAGGCGTTGGGCGCCTCGGTCGGGGAGATGTACAGGCGGGGCATGGGCTGGCGGGCCTGGGTGGAGAGTTCGCGGACCATGCGGTACAGGCCGGGGGCCTCGAACTCGCTCACGGGGCGGGCCCGCATCGCGCGCAGGGCGAGCTTGTCGCTGTTCCAGTACGCGTACGCGTTGGTGCCCAGCGCGATCACGACAGCGACAACGAGGCCCATACGGCCGAAGAAGCTGCCGATGACGATGATGAGTGCGGACAGTCCCCCGAGGAGGACCGCCGTCCTGAGCCCGTTGTGCCGGCGGTGCACGGTACGCCCTCCAAATCGTGCGGCGGGGGGACCCTTGTCTGCCGATCTTCCTTCTGACCTGCGATGGCCCCGGGTGCTTTGGCCTCACGTCCAGTGGACCCTCCCGTATTCGTCAACGCCGGACGGGCGGCACAGGTTCCCTGGGGCGCGTGGGGGCGCGTGCAAACCGTCCGGGTGACGGCCGCCCTGGGCACCGTGCCGGCCGTGCCCCGTCCGGTGGCCGAAAAGCGCGGCCGGTGGATGAGGGCAGGGGTGCCGGAGGCCCGGAAGGCCTCGGGGCCTTGGAGTGTCGGGTGCCGGCGTGCCCCGGGGGGCGGATCAGAAGAGCCCGGTGTCGGTGAAGCGCAGGATCAGTTGTGGTGCGCCGGACAGGGCGATGCCGAGGACTCCGGTGAGGGCGATCGCGGCGGTGAGCGGGACCGGGACGCGGTGCACGGCCGGTTCGCCGTCGGGGGCACGGAACAGCAGGGCCGTCCAGCGGAGGTAGTACACCAGCGCGATGACGACGTTGACGGCCATGACGACGGCGAGCCAGCCGAGTCCGGCATCGACGGCCGCGGAGAAGACGGTGACCTTGGCGAAGAGGCCGATGATGCCGGGCGGGAGTCCGGCGAGACACAGCAGGAAGAAGGCCAGGAGCAGGGCGGTGAGCGGGTTGGAGGCGTACAGGCCGCGGTAGTCGGAGACCCGGTTGAGGAACTTCGTACGGCCTACCAGGGCGGCGACGGCGAAGGCGCCGAGGTTCACCGCGCCGTACATGAGGGCGTAGGCGAGGGTGGAGCCGATCGACTTCTCGGCGTCGCCGGAGTAAGCGGCGGCGGCGATCGGCACCAGGAGGTAGCCGGCCTGGCCGACGGAGGACCAGGCCAGGAGGCGTACCGCGCTGTACGCGCGCGTGGCCTGCTGTCCGAGGGCGCCGACGTTGCCGACGGTCATGGTGAGGGCGGCGAGCGCGGCGAGGGCCGGGCCCCAGACCTCGGCGTACGACGGGAGGGCGACGACGGTGACGAGGATCAGGCCGGTGAAGCCGACCGCCTTGCCGATGACCGACAGGTAGGCGGCGATCGGCAGAGGGGCACCCACGTAGGTGTCGGGCACCCAGAAGTGGAAGGGGACGGCGGCCGTCTTGAAGGCGAAGCCGACGAGGGTGAGGACGACGCCGGTCTGGGCGAGGGTGTGGAGCTGTCCGTCGACGGTCTGGACGCGTTCGGCCACCAGGGTGAGGTGGAGGGTCCCGGTGGCGGCGTAGACGAAGCTGATGCCGAGGAGGCTGACCGCGGTGGCGGTGACCGAGGACAGGAAGAACTTCAGCGCCGCTTCGGACGACTTCCGGTCACCGTGTCTGAGGCCGACCAGGGCGAAGGCGGGCAGGGAGGCGACCTCCAGGGCGACGACGAGGGTCGCGAGGTCGCGGGAGGCGGGCAGGAGAGCGGCGCCCGCGGCGGAGGACAGGAGCAGGAACCAGTACTCGCCCTCGGGAAGCCGCTTGTCGGCGTCCTTGAGGGCGGTGACCGACAGGAGGGCGGTCAGGAGCGCGCCGCCGAGCACCAGGAACTGGATGACGAGGGTGAACCGGTCGGCGGTGTAGCTGCACACTCCGGGGTCGCCGACCAGGCAGAACGTGCTGCGGTCGGCGTCGAGGAGGGGCAGCAGCATGAGCGTGGCGGCGGCGAGTCCGGTCACCGCGAGCCAGCCGAGCACGGGCTTTCTGGCGTCGCCCACGAACAGGTCGGCGACGAGGACGGCGAGTCCCACCGCGGCCGCGATGACGGGCGGCGCGATGGCCAGCCAGTCGACGGACTGGACGAGGGAGCTCATCGGGTGCCTCCTGTGAGGAGCTGCTGCACGGCCGGGTCGGTCAGTCCGATCAGGGCCCCGGGCCACAGTCCGGCGACGACGGTGAGGACGACGAGCGGGGTCCAGGCCGCGAACTCGTAGCCGCGGACGTCGGTGAGCGCGGGGGCCTGTTCCGGCAGGGCGCCCATGCAGACCCTGCGGACCACGACGAGCAGGTACGCGGCGGTCAGCAGGGTGCCGAAGGCTCCGATCGACATGAAGACGAGGAAGGCGGGGCGGCTGAGCCCGGCGGCGGGGTCGAACGCGCCGAAGAGGGCGAGCATTTCTCCCCAGAACCCGGCGAGGCCGGGCAGGCCGAGGGAGGCGACGGCGGCGAAGGCGAGCAGTCCGCCGAGACGCGGCGCCCTGCCGTAGAGGGCGGCGCCGGTCTGGACTCGATCCGGTGCGGCGGAGCCGCTCGTTGAGGGGCGGTGGTCGGGCCACGGACGGGACAGGGTGTCGAGGTCGACGGTGCCGGTGCGGTCCTTGAGGGCGCCGACGAGGAAGAAGAGCAGGCCGGTGATGAGGCCGTGGGCGATGTTGGCGAAGAGGGCGCCGTTGACGCCGGTCGGGGTCATGGTGGCGATGCCGAGGAGGACGAAGCCCATGTGGCCGACGGAGGAGTAGGCGATGAGGCGTTTGAGGTCGCCCTTCGCGCCTTCCCTGGCGAGGGCGAGGCAGGCGAGGGATCCGTAGATGATGCCGACGACGGCGAAGGCGGCGAGGTAGGGCGCGAACGTGCGGAAGCCGTCGGGTGCGGCGGGGAGCAGGATCCGCACGAACCCGTACGTGCCCATCTTCAGCAGGACGCCGGCCAGCAGGACGGAGCCGACGGTCGGGGCGGCGGTGTGGGCGTCGGGCAGCCAGCTGTGCAGCGGCCACATCGGGGTCTTGACCGCGAGTCCGATCCCGATCGCCAATACGGCGATGACCTGCACGGATACGGTCAGTGACCGGCCGTTGTCAGTGGCGAGTGCCACCATGTCGAATGTGCCCGCCTTGATTCCGATCAGGAGCAGGCCGAGCAGCATGACCACGGAGCCGAGCAGCGTGTAGAGGATGAACTTCCAGGCGGCCTCGGCCCGGCCCTCGCCGCCCCAGCGGGCGATGAGGAAGTACATCGGCATCAGGACCATCTCGAAGGCGAGGAAGAACAGGATCAGGTCGAGGACGGCGAAGGCCGCGAGGGTGCCGGACTCAAGGACGAGCAGCAGGGCGACGAATGCCTTCGGGGACGGGCCCGCGGGCGGTTTGAAGTACGTGTAGAGCGCGCTGAGGAAGGTCAGCAGTGCGGTCAGGACCAGAAGGGGGAGGGAGATGCCGTCGGTGCCGAGATGGATCCGCACGTCGAGTGCGGGGATCCAGCTGATGTCGGTCGTGGCCTGCATCGTCGACGGCTGGTCGTGGTCGAAGCCGAGCGCGAGGACGATCGCCGCGATGAGGACGACGCCGGTGACGGTCATGCCGTGCCGGAGCACGGCCTGGTCGGGTGACTTTCCCTTGAGTCCCGGCGGGGCCGGGAGGAGAGCGGCGGCGGCTCCCAGGAGCGGGCCGACAACGAGGAACGCCAGAAGGAACTGCATCACGGACTCGCTGATATCGATCACGTCTGGTCACGCTCCCGTGGCGGCGAGGACGACGGCGACCGCGAGGACGACGGTGCCGGCGAGCAGCGCGCTCACATAGGTCTGCAGATTGCCGGTCTGGGCACGTCGTACGGCGGTGCCGAGCCACCGGGGCAGCGTTCCCGCACCGCGTACGTATGTGTCGACGACCTCACGGTCGAGGAACCGGACCAGACCGGCCGCGGACTGGACGGGCCGGACGAAGAGGGCCGTGTACACGGCGTCGAGGTGGAAGCCGACGGCCGCGTGGCGGTGCAGGGGGCCGAGCAGCAGCCGCCCGGGGTCCGACGGGTCGGGTGCGTACGCGATGTCCCCGTAGACGGGCTCGTGACTGGCGATCGCCTCTGCCTCGACCTGTCCGGCGTCGCGCTCCGGGTGGGCGGCGACAGCGCCGAGGGGGAAGCGGGCGGCGTGGGCAGTGGTGTGCCGCCAGGTGGTGTAGGTGACGATGCCGCCGACCAGGGCCACGCCGGTACCGAGCACCGAGGTGGTGAGGGTCGGGGTGAGGTCGTGACCGTCGAACCAGTCGGGCAGCACGCGGAAGGCGAGGCCGCCCAGTGCGAGGGAGGGGATCGCGAGCACCCACAGCACGACGGTCATGGTGAGGGGCTGCCTGCCGTGGTCGGGGACCTCGGTGCCGTGTCCCCGGAAGGCCAGCAGCCACAGCCGCGTCGCGTACGCGGCGGTGAGCAGGGCGGTGACCAGGCCGGCGAGGAGGACGATCCAGCCCGCTGCGGCGGGGGCCTGCCCGTGGTGGCCGGTGACGACGTGCTCGGCGGCTCCGAGGACGGCCTCCTTGGAGAAGAAGCCGCTGAACGGCGGGATCGCGGCCAGCGCGAGGAGCGCCACGGTCATCGTCCAGTAGGCGTCGGGGACGCGGTCGCGCAGGTGGCTCATGCGGGACATGGCGGCCAGTGAGTTGGTGCCGGTGGCGTGGATGATCACGCCGGCGGCGAGGAACAGCAGCGCCTTGAAGGCGCCGTGGGACAGGAGGTGGAAGACGGCGGCTCCGCGTTCGCCGACGGCGAGGGCGCCGGTCATGTAGCCGAGCTGGCCGATCGTCGAGTAGGCGAGGACGCGTTTGATGTCGTCCTGGGCGAGCGCGGCGAGCGCCGAGCCGGCCATGGTGACGGCGGCCATGACGGCGAGGACGGTCATCGCGGCCTGGGAGGCCGCGAAGAGCGGGAGGAGACGGGCGACGAAGTAGACACCGGCGGCGACCATCGTCGCGGCGTGGATCAGCGCGGAGACGGGAGTCGGGCCCGCCATCGCGTCGGGGAGCCAGGTGTGCAGCGGGAACTGCGCCGACTTGCCCGCCACGCCCGCCAGAAGGAGCAGGGCGATCAGGGTGGGGTGCTCGATACCGCCGTTCGCGACGGCGTCGAGGACGTGTGTGATCCGGAAGGAGCCTGCCTCGCCGGCGATGGCGAACAGGCCGATGAGGAAGGGGACGTCGCCGAGCTTGGTGACCAGGAAGGCCTTGAGGGAGGCGGCGCGGGCCTCGGGGGTCTCCCAGTAGTGGCCGACGAGGAAGTAGGAGCAGATGCCCATGACTTCCCAGCCGACCAACAGCACCATCAGGTCGCCGGAGTAGACGACGAGGAGCATCGCGGAGGTGAACAGGGAGACGAGGGCCGCGTAGGAGGGGTAGCGCGGGTCGTCGCGGAGGTAACCCATCGAGTAGATCTGCACGCAGGTGGCGACGACACCGACGACCACGGCGGTGAGGGCGGCGAAGCCGTCGATGTGCAGGGCGAGTTCGATGGGGATGGAACCGGTGGGGGTGAGCTCGGTGGCGGCGTCGACGGCCCGGCCGCCGCCCTGGCGCATGGCGACCACGACGGCCAGTGCGAGGGCGGTGAGCGTGGGCAGGACGGCGAGCGGGCGGGCGAACCCCGGAGCCGTTCGGCCCAGGAGCAGTCCGGCGATCGCGCCGAGGAACGGAAGGAGGAGGACGAGGACGGCGAGGGTGGTCGTGGTCACGCGGTGGCCTCAGCCTTCGTGACGGCCGCCCGGGTCGTGGGGGCGTCGGCGTCGCTGTCGGATACGGGGCCGCCCGGCCCGCCGGGACTGCCCGCGCCGTCGGGGCCGTCGGGGTCGTCGGGGTCGTCGGGGTCGTGGCCCTCGGCGGTGTCGCGGAGCTTGTCGATGTCCGCGGTGCCGCGGTTGCGGTGGACGGCGAGGACGATCGCCAGACCGATGCCGATCTCGGCAGCAGCGATGGCGATGGTGAACAGGGCGAGGGCCTGACCGGAGTGCAGGGTCTCCTCGGCGGTCTTACTGAGCCAGACGTCGAAGGCGACCAGGTTGAGGTTGACGGCGTTGAGCATCAGCTCGACCGACATCAGGACCAGGATCGCGTTGCGGCGGGCGAGGACTCCGTACAGGCCGGTGCAGAAGAGGAGGGCGGACAGCACGACGGGATAGGCGAGGTGCATCAGCGGTTCCCTTCCGCGTCGCGGCGGCGGGCAGTCGACGCGCGGGCCGGTCCAGGGGCTGGTCCCGAGGGCGATCCATTGGTGGCTCCGGCGGCCGTTTCCCGTGCCCCGGTTTCCCGTGCCCCGGCGGCCGTCTTCGCCCTGCGGGAGAGGACGATCGCGCCGACGAGGGCGGCCAGGAGGAGGACGGAGAGGGCCTCGAAGGGGAGGACCCAGTGCTGGAAGAGGCTGGCGCCGGTCACGTCGGGGGAGCCGGCGGGCGGGCCGCCCAGGTCGATCCAGGTCGTGCGGAAGGCGTCGACGACGACCCAGACCAGGGCGACGGCCGCGGTGACGGCCACGGCGAGGGCGACCCAGCGGTTGCCGGAGTCGGCGTCCGGGGAGCGGCCGATGGGCGCTCTGGTGAGCATCAGACCGAACAGGAGCAGGACAACGACCGAACCCACGTAGATCAGGACCTGCACCCAGGCGATGAACTCGGCGGTGAGCAAGAGGTATTCGACGGCGAGCCCACCGAGGGCCACCACCAGCCACAGAGCGGCGTGCACCAGCTGCCTGGTGGTGACGGTGACGACGGCGGCACCGAAGGTGACCAGGCCGACGAGGAGGAAGGCGATCTCCACACCGGTCGGGGAGAGGAAGCCCTGCGCCTCGGCGGTGGTGGTGACGGTGGCGGTCGTGGCGTGCGCGACCGTGCCGGCGGCTGCGGCGGGGGTCACGGCTCCTCCCCCTTCGGGTCTGCCTGCGGGTCGGGCTGGGTGGCGGCCAGTTTGTCGGCTGTCTTGCGGGCGGCGGCGAGTTCCTTCGGTTCCTCGGCGGCGGGGTCGAGGGCCGGCGGGGCCGGGACCGTCCACATCCACTCGCGGAGCTTGTCGCGTTCGTGGGTGAGTTCGCGGATGTCGGTCTCGGCGTACTCGAACTCGGGTGACCAGAACAGGGCGTCGAAAGGACAGACCTCGATGCAGATACCGCAGTACATGCACAGGGAGAAGTCGATGGCGAACCGGTCGAGGACGTTGCGGCTGCGATCACGGCCGCCGGGCGTCGCCGCCGGGACGGTCTCCTTGTGGGAGTCGATGTAGATGCACCAGTCCGGGCACTCGCGGGCGCACAGCATGCAGACCGTGCAGTTCTCCTCGAACAGGCCGATCACCCCTCGGGTGCGGGGTGCGAGGTCGGGCTGGGTGTCCGGGTACTGGGCGGTGACGGATTTCTTCGTCATCGTCCGCAGGGTGACGGCCAGGCCCTTGGCCAGGCCGGAGCCGGGGAAGCCAGGAAGAGGAGGCATGGCTAGGAGATCACCACCTTGACGACGCCGGTGAGGGCGATCTGGGCGAGGGCGAGGGGAACAAGGAAGGTCCAGGACAGTTTCTGCAGCTGGTCCTCGCGCAGACGGGGATAGCTGACGCGGAGCCAGATGACGACGAAGGCGAGGACCGCGGTCTTCAGCAGGGTCCAGACCCAGCCGAGGCCGTCGGCGCCCCACGGACCGTGCCAGCCGCCCAGGAAGAGGACGGTGGTCAGGCCGCACAGGACGACGATCCCGGCGTACTCGGCGAGGAGGAAGAGCGCGAACCGCAGGCCGGTGTACTCGGTGTACGCACCGAAGATGATCTCCGAGTCGGCGACGGGCATGTCGAAGGGCGGCCGCTGGAGTTCGGCGAGGCCGGCGACGAAGAAGATGATCGCGCCGACGATCTGCCAGGGCAGCCACCACCACTCGAACGCGTCGAGGATGCCGACGAGCGAGACGGTGCCGGCCGCCATCGCCACCGAGGCGGCGGTGAGCAGCATCGGCAGTTCATAGGCGAGGAGCTGAGCGGCGGTGCGCAGGCCGCCGAGGAGGGAGAACTTGTTGGCGGAGGCCCACCCGGCCATCAGCGAGCCGAGGACGCCTACGCCCATCACCGCGAGCACGAAGAACACGCCTGCGTCCAGCACCTGTCCGACGGCGCCCTCGCCCGGCCCGATCGGGATGGCGAGCAGGACAAGGAGATACGGCAGGAGGGCGACGGCGGGGGCGAGTTGGAAGACGCGGCGGTCGGCACCGGCCGGGACCACGTCCTCCTTCTGCGCGAACTTCACGCCGTCAGCGACGAGCTGGGCCCAGCCGTGGAAGCCGCCCGCGTACATCGGGCCCAGGCGGCCCTGCATGTGCGCCATCACCTTGTGCTCGGTCTGACCGACGATCAGGGGGAAGGTGAGGAAGACGACGAAAACGATCAGAAGTCGCAGGGCGACGTCGAGTACGTCGTTCACCGCGGGCCTCCTGAGGGGGTGTCGGGGGCCGCGGGCCCCGCGGAGCCCGACTCCGGGTTGGGGTACGGGTCCGGGGCGGACTCGGGTTCAGCCGGTGCTTCGGCCTCGGGCTCGGATTCGCTTGTCGCGTCGGGCTCGGCCTCGGACTCGGATTCGCCTGCCGCGCCGGGCCCGGGCTCGGATTCGCCTGCCTCGTCGGGCTCGGGTTCGGCGTGGGCCGGGCGGGCGTTGTGCCAGGGGGCGTCCGGACTGCGCGGTGCGGTGGAGGGCTTGGTGCCCGATGCTCCGGTCCGGTCCGGCGCCTCCGTCTCTTTTGACGCCCCGGTCGTGTCCGGCGGCGTGGTCGGGCGGCTTGCGGAGCCTTCCGACGCGCTGCGTGCCCGGCGGGGGCCCCGTTCATCGGTGGGCTTCGACGGTGACGCCTGGGGGCGTTGGCTCGCGGAGCCTTCGGATGCGCTTCGGGTGCGGCGTCCGATGGCCGGCGCTTCGGGCGCGTCGGTGCCGGGACCGGCAGCAGAGCCGACAGTGCCCTCCGCGGCCTTCTCCGTCTTCCCGGACGCGGCTGCCGTCGACTGCTCGCGCTGGGATGCCGAGCCCTCGCTCGCGCTCCGGGCACGGCGCGTCCGGGGTGTGGTCGACGGGGGTGTCCCGGGCTGTGCCGCGGTGTCGGCGGCCGGGGGCTCGGGGGCGGGCGCGACCTGTTGGCTCGCGGAGCCCTCGGCCGCCGTGCGGTTCCGGCGCGGCGGCGGTGCGGGACGGCCCTCGCCCTCCGTCCCCGCGGGGGCCGACTGGCTCGCGGAGCCCTCCGCCGCCGTACGGGTTCGGCGCAGCGGACGGTCGCCGGGTACTCGTCCTGCGGCGGGTCCGGGACCGGTGCCGGTGGCCGCCCTGCCCGCGCCCCGGGCCGGACGGGACGGGGCCGGGGGAAGCCGGCCCTTCAGGGGGCCCCACTCATTGGGGTCGGGAACCCCCGGGGGAAGCATCTGGCGGCGCTTGGGGCCGCCGTGTTCGGACTCGCCGGGTTCCTTGGCGCCGGGCCAGGCCTTGGCAACGCGGGCGGCGAGGACGAAGTCCTTGCGCAGGGGGTGGCCCTCGAAGGTGTCCGGCAGGAGCAGGTGGTCGAGTGCGGGGTGGCCGGTGAAGTCGACGCCGAACATCTCGTACGTCTCGCGCTCGTGCCAGGCGGCCCCCGCGTAGACGCCCACCGCGGAGGGCAGCGCCGGGGCCTCGTGCGGGACGGTCGTACGCAGGAGCAGGCGCCGTACCGGGGAGAGTGCCACGACGTGGGCGGTGACGCGGAAGCCCGTGCCGGGCTCGTCGACCGCGCTCAACCAGTCGAAGTACGTGCAGTCGAGCCGGTCGCGCGCGATCTCCAAGGCTGAGAGCCAGGAGGCGGGCGGGACGTCGACGGTGAGGACGTTGTACGACTCCTCGGCCGCGGCCTCCGTACCGAACAGCTCCTCGGCGTCGGCGGGGAGCCAGCCGACCGCGGTCATCGGTCCTCCCCCCGGCCGGACTGCACCGCACCGGGCTCCCCCGGCGCCGGCGGCTTCACCAACCCGCTCTGCAGCGCCGTCGCCGAAGCACCTCGCCCACCGGACCCGTACCGCTCCCCCAGCGACTCCCGTGCGATCTTCTCCTGGAGCTTCAGGATCCCCTGGAGCAGTGCCTCGGGCCGCGGCGGGCAGCCGGGGACGTAGACGTCGACCGGGATGATCTGGTCGACGCCCTTGGTGACGGAGTAGGAGTCCCAGTACGGGCCTCCGCAGTTGCTGCACGCGCCGAACGAGATGACGTACTTCGGCTCGGGCATCTGCTCGTACAGACGCTTCACCGCGGGTGCCATCTTGTCCGTGACCGTTCCGGAGACAACCATCAGGTCGGCCTGGCGCGGTCCCGGTGCGAAGGGGATGACGCCGAGGCGGATGAAGTCGTGGCGGGCCATCGACGCAGCGATGAACTCGATCGCGCAGCAGGCAAGGCCGAAGTTGAAGACCCAGAGGGAGTAGCGGCGACCCCAGTTGAGGATCACCTTCATCGGCTCGGGGGCGAGCCGGGCGAGCGCGCCGAGCTTTCCGCTGCCTTCGGCGGGGAGCACGACGGGCTCGGGCAGCAGCACCGGTCCGGAATCCGGGCCCGGGACCGAACCCGCGCCCGACGGGGTGGCGGCACCCGGTGAGTGGGTGGGGGTCACGTCCATGTCAGGACGCCCTTCTTGTATGCGTACAGCAGGCCGACGGCGAGGAAGCCGAGGAAGATGAACATCTCCACGAGCGTGGTCGCGCCGTAGCCGTCGGCGGCGAAGACGGTCGCCCAGGGGAAGAGGAAGATCGAGTCGACAGCGAAGATCACGTAGAGGAAGGCGTAGACGTAGTAGCGGACCTGGGTGTGGGCCCAGCCCTCGCCGACGGGGTCGACTCCGCACTCGTACGTCATGAGCTTCTCGGGCGTGGGAACCACCGGCCGCAGCAAGCGGCCCGCACCGAAGGCGAGGGCGACGAACAGCACGCCGACGACGGCGAGCAGTCCGACGACCGAGTACGCCTGGAAGTAGTCTGCCGCCTCGACCTGGTTCGAAGCGATCGCGGCAGTCGGTTCGCTGCCGGTCATGCCGATGCCGGTCATGTCGAAGTCGGCCATGCCGATGCCGGTCGGGTCGAAGCCGGTCGGTTCGACGCCGGTCGATTGCCGCACGTCCGCCCCTCGCTGTTCGACGATCTGTACGCACGGGAGTCTAGGCCCTGATAAGTGCCCCGTAAGCAGCCCGTCACCCCCTGGTACGCGGGGTGGGGATTTCCCCCGTGGATATCAGGGGCCCACCTCATGGCGTGGGCCCCCCGTGGCCGTGCACGCTATGACACATGACCGAGCCCTTCCCTTCTCCCGCCGACCGCCCACCGGCGCGTTTCGCCTACGACCGGCACACCTGGAAGGAGATCGCCCACCTCCTGGCGAACCTTCCGGTGTCGCTGGTGGGCTTCACCTATGTCGTGACCATCCTGCTCCTGGGTCTCGGGCTGACCGTCACGGTGGTCGGGTTCCCGCTGCTCGCGGCCGGTCTGATGGGGACGCGGCTGCTGGGCAGGGGGGAGCGTGCGCGGGCCAGGGCGCTGCTCGGGGTGCGGGTGGAGGAGCCGAGCCGGCTGCCGCTGCACGGTGCCGGAGGGTTCCTGCCGCGGTTGTGGATGGCGCTGAAGGACCCGGTGGGCTGGCGCACGGCACTGTACGAGGTGATACGCCTGCCGTGGGGCATCGTCACCTTCACCGTCACGCTGACCTCGCTGTTCGTGCTGTGGCCGGTGCTGCCGTTCATCGCGCGAGGGCTGGCCAACGCGGACCGGGCGATGGTGCGCGGCCTGCTGTCGCCGTCCGACGAGCTGGAGCGGCGCATAGCCGAGTTGGAGTCCGACCGGGGTGTCGTGGTCGACACGGCCGCGGCGGATCTGCGGCGGATCGAGCGCGACTTGCACGACGGCGCGCAGGCCCGGCTGGTCAACCTGGCCATGGGGCTGGGCCTGGCCAAGGAGAAGCTGCTGGAGGATCCCGACGCGGCGGCGTCGATGGTCGAGGAGGCGCACGGCGAGGTGAAACTGGCGCTGCAGGAGCTGCGGGACCTGGCCCGCGGCATCCATCCCGCGGTGCTGACCGACCGCGGTCTCGACGCCGCCCTGTCGTCGGTCGCCTCGCGCTGCACGGTGCCGGTGAGGGTGACGGTCGATCTCACCGAACGGCCGGCCGCGGCCATCGAGGGCATCGCCTACTTCACCGTCTCCGAGCTGCTGCAGAACGTCAGCAAGCACAGTGCGGCGCGTACGGCCTCGGTCGAGGTGTGGCGTTCGGACGGCCGCCTGCTCATCCAGGTGGAGGACGACGGCCACGGCGGCGCGAGCCTGGACGGCGGTACGGGGATGCGGGGTCTCGCGGACCGGCTGGGCGCGGTCGACGGTCTGTTCGTCGTGGAGTCGCCGGAGGGCGGCCCGACGACGGTGACAGCGGAGCTGCCGTGGCGGGACCGTTCCGGCGCCCTCGCCAAGGACACGCGTACGCCCGCGCCCACGCAGAACTCCGTACGGCCGGCCACGTAACGCGCCCGGCGCCACCGCGCCCGCACGGCCGTCCACCGCGTGTCCGCGCCCGACGCAGCCGCGCCCCACACGGCCGCGCGCGACGCAACCCCGCGCGCACGGCCGTCCGCCCCGGTCGGAGGTAGGGAAAACCCCCCGTCCAAGACTGCGACGTACTCCATGGTCCACCGGCCTGCTGCCGAGGAGTCTGGAGATACGACAGCACAGCCGCCGGACGAGGAGAAGGACGACGCCGATGGCCACCGAGTACGAACAGGGCTACGGGCTCTACAGCACGCCCACCGGGCACTCCGGGAGTACCGGCGGCGCCGGGAGGGCCGGTGAGCGGCGGCACCGGGTGCCGGCCGTGCTGCGGGCACCGGTCGAGGGACGGACCTGGCGCGAGCTGGTGTACGTCCTGCTGAGTCTGCCGATCAGCATTCTGCTCTTCACCTACGCGGTCACGATGGTGTCGCTGGGGGCCGGTCTGCTGGTGACGTTCCTCGGCGTACCGGTGCTGGCCGCCGGGCTCGCCGGATGCCGCGGGTTCGGGGCACTGGAGCGGATGCGGGCGCGGGGGCTGCTGGGCCTGGACGTGGCCGAGCCGGAGCCGCTGCGGATGAAGCGTCAGGGGTTCGTGGCCTGGATGGGGGCGGTGCTGAAGAACGGCGCCTCGTGGCGGTCGCTGCTGTACGCGGTGCTGCACCTGCCGTGGGCAGTGTTCGCCTTCACCGTCGCGGTGACCGTCTGGTCGATCGGCTGGTCGCTGCTGACGTACCCCCTGTGGTTCTGGCTGTTCCCGATGTACGCCGGTCAGGGCGGGATACAGCTGTACGGCGACGGACAGCACCAGATCTATCTGGACAACCCGTTCGAGATCACGGTGACCGCGCTGATCGGACTGCTGTTCACCCTCGCCACGCCGTGGATCGTGCGGGCGCTGACCATGGTGGACCGGCTGCTGGTGCACGGGCTGCTCGGGCCGTCGCGGCTGGCGACGCGGGTGGTCGAGCTGGAGACCGGCCGGGGCGCCGTGGTGGACACCGCGGCGGCGGACCTGCGGCGCATCGAGCGCGATCTGCACGACGGGGCGCAGGCCCGGCTGGTGGCGCTGGCCATGGACCTGGGGCTGGCGAAGGAGAAGCTGAGGGAGGACCCGCAGGCCGCGGCACACATGGTCGACGAGGCACACGGCGAGGTGAAGACGGCCCTGCAGGAGCTGCGGGACCTGGCTCGCGGCATCCACCCGGCCGTGCTGACCGACCGGGGTCTTGACGCGGCACTGTCGTCGGTGGCCTCCCGGTGCGCGGTCCCGGTGCAGGTCGAGGTGGATCTGACGGAGCGCCCGGCGCCGGCGATCGAGGGTATCGCGTACTTCACGGTCTCGGAGCTGCTGCAGAACATCAGCAAGCACGCACGGGCGGCCCGGGCGACCGTGGAGGTGTGGCGGACGGAGAACCGGCTGATGGTGCAGGTCGAGGACGACGGCGTGGGCGGTGCCGACGTGTCCGAGGGTTCCGGGCTCGCCGGTCTCGCGGAGCGGCTGGACGCGGTGGACGGAATCCTGGTGGTCGACTCGCCGGCCGGCGGCCCGACCCGGGTGACGGCGGAGCTGCCCTGGCGGGCGGAGCGGATGCGGTGAGCAGGTGAGCCCGCCGGCGGGTGAGCAAGCCGGCGGTCAGCACATCAGCAGGTCAGCAGGTCAGCAAGCCGGCGGGTGAGCGGATGAGCGGCGGCTGAAGACGCGGAAGCGACCGACAGGTGTGCGGGTACGGGCGGTGGGTCCGTACCCGCACACACTCCTGTGCCAGAAATGCCCCTGCCCCGTACCAGGACATGGCCCTGCGACCGGTGTGTGCCCCGGCCCGCGAAAGCCTCTCTCCTACGCCCCTCCGCATCGCCCGCCGGATGCTGGGATGCTGGTCCCGTCAACCGGGCCCGCCGCATGGGTGGGCGCGGAGGAGGGGTGTGGGGGGCCGAGGAATCATGGAGGACAGAGTGCGCGTGGTCATCGCCGAGGATTCAGTGCTGCTGCGGGAGGGCCTGACACGGCTGCTGACCGACCGGGGGCACGATGTCGTGGCCGGGGTCGGCGACGGCGAAGCACTGATCAAGACGATCACCGAACTGAACGATCAGGGGGAGCTGCCGGACGTCGTGGTGGCCGACGTAAGAATGCCGCCGACGCACACCGACGAGGGGGTGCGGGCCGCCGTTCAGCTGCGCAAGACGCATCCGGGGGTCGGGGTGCTGGTGCTGTCGCAGTACGTGGAGGAGCGCTACGCCACGGAGCTGCTCGCCAGTTCCAGCCGCGGCATCGGCTACCTGCTCAAGGACCGGGTGGCCGATGTACGGGAGTTCGTGGACGCGGTGGTGCGCGTGGCCGAGGGCGGTACGGCGCTGGACCCCGAGGTGGTGGCGCAACTGCTCGGCCGCAGCCGCAAGCAGGACGTTGTCGCGGGACTCACCCCGCGTGAGCGGGAGGTCCTGGGACTGATGGCCGAGGGGCGGACGAACTCGGCGATCGCCCGGCAGCTGGTGGTGAGCGACGGAGCCGTGGAGAAGCACGTCAGCAACATCTTCCTGAAGCTGGGGCTGTCCCCGAGCGACGGAGATCACCGCCGGGTGCTCGCGGTCCTCACCTACCTCAACTCCTGAACCCAAAACCCCGGAACCCCGGAACCCCGGAACCCCGACGCCGACGCCGACGCCGACGGCTGAACCGCCGACGCGCGGGCGGCGTCCTGGAAGGCAAGAGCCGGTGGGTCGGCAACCAGGGGGAATCCGGGCAGGGTGCGGGACACGTCGGTGCTCCGGACGTCGTGCCGATGCCGCGCGGGACAGCGCGAAGTCGTGTCCAAGATACGAATGACCCGAGGAAGGCGACCCTTACGGACGTAGGGTTGATCCAGGGACGGCCCGCGGGAGGGCCGGTCCCGGACAGCCGCCCTCGAGGAGGTCCAGTTCAGTGACCAGCCAGGTCAGCAGCCCAGCAGAGCAGGCCGACGGAACAGTCCTAGGAGAGCAGCGCAAGGCGGCGGGTGCGAAGGACGTCCGCCGTCTGAACCGGGTGATCATCAGGTTCGCGGGGGACTCGGGTGACGGTATGCAGCTCACCGGTGACCGCTTCACCTCGGAGACGGCCTCCTTCGGCAACGACCTGTCGACCCTGCCGAACTTCCCCGCCGAAATCCGCGCCCCGGCCGGCACCCTGCCGGGCGTCTCGTCCTTCCAGCTCCACTTCGCCGACCACGACATCCTCACCCCCGGTGACGCGCCGAACGTGCTGGTGGCGATGAACCCGGCCGCCCTGAAGGCGAACATCGGGGATCTGCCGCGCGGCGCGGAGATCATCGTCAACACGGACGAGTTCACCAAGCGGGCGATGCAGAAGGTCGGCTACGCGAGCAACCCACTGGAGGACGGCTCACTCGACGGCTACAGCCTCCATCCGGTGCCGCTGACGACGCTGACGATCGAAGCGCTGAGGGAGTTCGACCTCACCCGCAAGGAGGCCGAGCGCAGCAAGAACATGTTCGCGCTCGGCCTGCTGAGCTGGATGTACCACCGGCCCACCGAGGGCACGGAGAGGTTCCTGAACTCGAAGTTCGCGAAGAAGCCGGACATCGCGGCGGCCAACATCGCCGCGTACCGGGCGGGCTGGAACTTCGGGGAGACGACGGAGGACTTCGCCGTCTCCTACGAGGTGGCCCCGGCCGTCACGGCGTTCCCGCCGGGCGTGTACCGGAACATCTCCGGCAACCTGGCCCTGGCGTACGGGCTGATCGCGGCGTCCCGGCAGGCGGATCTGCCGCTGTTTTTGGGGTCGTACCCGATCACCCCGGCGTCGGACATCCTGCACGAGCTGAGCCGGCACAAGAACTTCGGCGTGCGGACCTTCCAGGCCGAGGACGAGATCGCCGGCATCGGCGCCGCGCTGGGGGCGGCCTTCGGCGGTTCGCTGGCCGTGACGACGACGTCGGGTCCGGGTGTGGCGCTGAAGTCCGAGACGATCGGTCTCGCGGTGTCGCTGGAGCTGCCGCTGCTGATCGTGGACATCCAGCGCGGCGGCCCGTCCACGGGCCTGCCCACCAAGACCGAGCAGGCTGATCTGCTCCAGGCGATGTACGGGCGCAACGGGGAGGCGCCGGTCCCGGTGGTGGCGCCGCGCACGCCGGCCGACTGCTTCGACGCGGCGCTCGAGGCGGCCCGGATCGCGCTGACGTACCGGACGCCGGTGTTCCTGCTCTCCGACGGCTATCTGGCCAACGGCAGCGAGCCGTGGCGCATCCCGGACACGGAGGAGCTGCCGGACCTGAGAGTGCGGTTCGCGCAGGGACCCAACCACACGATGGACGACGGCACCGAGGTGTTCTGGCCGTACCAGCGGGACCCGCGCACGCTGGCCCGGCCGTGGGCGATCCCGGGCACACCGGGTCTGGAGCACCGGATCGGCGGCATCGAGAAGCAGGACGGCACGGGCAACATCTCGTACGACCCGGCCAACCACGACTTCATGGTGCGCACCCGGCAGGCGAAGATCGACGGCGTCGATGTCCCCGACCTGGAGGTCGACGACGCGGACGGCGACGCCCGGGTGCTCGTGCTCGGCTGGGGATCCACCTACGGGCCCATCACCGCGGCCGTACGGCGTATCAGGGGCGCAGGGGGCGCAATCGCGCAGGCCCATCTGCGCCACGTCAACCCCTTCCCGCGGAATCTGGGGGAGGTCCTGAAGCGTTACGAGAAGGTGGTCGTACCGGAGATGAACCTCGGCCAGCTCGCCACCCTGATCCGGGCGAAGTACCTGGTCGACGCCCACTCCTACAACCAGGTCAACGGCATGCCGTTCAAGGCGGAGCAGCTTGCCAAGGCGCTGAAGGAGGCCATCGATGACTGAGACGTCTACGGAAGGCGGGGGCACGGTCGAGGCGCTCTCCCTGGTGCCCAAGGCCGAGGCCAAGCAGTCGATGAAGGACTTCAAGTCCGACCAGGAGGTGCGCTGGTGCCCCGGCTGCGGCGACTACGCCGTCCTGGCCGCCGTGCAGGGCTTCATGCCCCAGCTCGGACTGGCGAAGGAGAACATCGTCTTCGTCTCCGGCATCGGCTGCTCGTCCCGCTTCCCGTACTACATGAACACCTACGGGATGCACTCCATCCACGGCCGCGCCCCCGCGATCGCGACGGGCCTGGCGGCGTCCCGGCGCGATCTGAGCGTGTGGGTCGTCACCGGTGACGGGGACGCGCTGTCCATCGGCGGCAACCATCTGATCCACGCGCTGCGCCGTAACGTCAATCTGAAGATCCTGCTGTTCAACAACCGGATCTACGGCCTGACCAAGGGCCAGTACTCGCCGACCTCCGAGATCGGCAAGATCACCAAGTCGACGCCGGTGGGTTCGCTGGACGCGCCCTTCAACCCGGTGTCGCTGGCGATCGGCGCGGAGGCGTCCTTCGTGGCCCGTACGGTCGACTCGGACCGCAAGCATCTGACCGAGGTGCTGCGGCAGGCCGCCGCCCATCCGGGCACGGCCCTGGTCGAGATCTACCAGAACTGCAACATCTTCAACGACGGCGCGTTCGAGGTACTCAAGGACCGCCGGCAGGCCGAGGAGGCGGTGATCCGGCTGGAGCACGGCAGCCCGATCCGCTTCGGCGCGGACCGTGCGAAGGGCATCGTCCGGGACCGGGCCACCGGTGATCTGAAGGTGGTCGCGGTGACACCGGAGAACGAGGCGGAGATCGTGGTCCACGACGCGCACTCGGCGTCCCCGACCACCGCGTTCGCGCTGTCCCGGCTCGCCGATCCGGAGACCCTGCACCGCACCCCGATCGGCGTCTTCCGCTCCGTGGACCGTCCGGTCTACGACACGCTGATGGCGGAGCAGTTGGACACCGCCGTCGAGCAGCACGGCAAGGGCGAACTCGGCGCGCTGCTGGCGGGCAACGACACGTGGACGGTCGTCGGCTGAGCAATCACCTGGCGTACGGCCACCTGATGTACGGCCGCTCATGGGACGGTCGCACGCGGAACGCCCCGCACGAGGCCCGGACGCTTCAGAGCGTCCGGGCCTCGTCGCGTGCCCGCCGGGCTTCGTCATGCGTCCGCCGGGCTTCGTCGTACGCCTGGCGGGCGGCCAGTACGCCGTCCATGCGCCGCTCGGTCCACAAGGCCAGCGCGCACACCTGTTCGGCGGCCTCGCGCCCCAAGTCGGTGAGGGAGTAGTCGACACGTGGCGGGATCACCGGTTTGGCGTCACGATGGACGAGGCCGTCGCGCTCCAGCGTCTGGAGGGTCTGGGTGAGCATCTTCTCGCTGACCCTGCCGATCGCTCGGCGCAGCTCGCTGAAGCGGTGGGGCCGCTCCTGGAGCCGGATCAGCACGAGCACCCCCCAGCGGCTCGTCACATGCTCCAGGACCAGGCGGTGCGGGCACATCGCCTCCTGCTCGCTCAGCAGAGGCCCAGGAACGGGCGCCGGGGACGCGGACGGGGACACACCCTCACTTACTGCCATACCGGTACCTTACTTCAAAGTGGGTACTTACAAAAAGTTAGTGTGAGCCCTAGCGTTGATGCCACCGCACCCCACAAGGAGTTCTGAGCATGAGCATCGTCGTCACCGGCGCCACCGGAAACCTCGGCCGCCACGTCGTGGAGCAGTTGCTGGAGAAGGTTCCGGCCGAGCAGGTCACCGCCGTCGTACGCAGCCCGGAGAAGGCCGCCGATCTGGCGGAGCGCGGCGTCCGGCTCGCGGTCGCCGACTACAACGTTCCCGAGAGCCTCGACGGCGTGTTCGCGGCGGGCGACAAGGTGCTGCTGATCTCGGGCAACGAGTTCGACAAGGGCCGGGTGCAGCAGCACCGGAGGGTCATCGAGGCCGCCAAGGCCGCTGGTGTCGCCCTGCTCGCCTACACCAGCGCCCCCAAAACGCTGACCGCCACGCTCGCCGACGACCACCGCGGCACCGAGAAGGCTCTGCTGGACTCCGGCGTGCCGTACGTCCTGCTGCGCAACGGCTGGTACCACGAGGTCTACACCGAGAACCTCGCCCCGGTGCTGAAGCACAACGCGGTCGTCGCCGCCGCCGGTGAGGGCCGTATCTCCTCCGCCGCGCGCGCCGACTACGCCGCGGCCGCCGTCGCCGTACTCACCGGTGAGGGCCACGAGAACAAGACGTACGAGCTGGGCGGCGACGAGGCGTGGAGCCTCGCCGAGTACGCGGCCGAGCTGAGCCGGCAGACCGGCAAGGAGATCGCCTACAAGCCGGTCACGGTCGAGGAGCTCACCGGCATCCTGGCCGGTGCCGGACTGCCCGAGCCCGTGGCCGCCATCTTCGCCGGTGTGGACGCCTCCATCGCGAAGGGTGAGCTGGTCGTCACCAGCGGCGACCTGGCCCGCCTGATCGGCCGCCCGGCCACCCCGCTCGCGGACGCCATCGCCGCCGCGCTGAAGAACTGACCTCCGCGCAGGGCTGCAGCCCGGACGCCCCCGCATGTCATGACCGTATTTCGATACGAGCATGACATGCGGGGGCGTCCGACGTTACCGTCGTCCGGCGGGCGTCGAGCGTCGGCGTCGTTCGCCGCAGGGCACGCGTCGGGCGCGTCGGGCGCGTCGAGCACGTCCGGTGCATCAGGTGAGAAGGAGGGCCCGTGACCGAGAAGTCGGCCGGCGAGC
Organism: Streptomyces chlorus; assembly: GCF_042655885.1. Classification (NCBI taxonomy): domain Bacteria; kingdom Bacillati; phylum Actinomycetota; class Actinomycetes; order Kitasatosporales; family Streptomycetaceae; genus Streptomyces; species Streptomyces chlorus. Next base: position 210,575 of record NZ_JBHSOA010000009.1, on the reverse strand, counting down.
GGCGCAAGGGACTGCTGAACGGCTTCGCGGCATACGGCATGTGGGGACTCGTCCCCCTCTTCTGGCCTCTGCTCAAGCCCTCGGGGGCCGTGGAGATCCTGGCCCACCGGATGGTCTGGTCGCTGTTCTTCGTGGGCGCCGCCCTGCTCGTCATACGCCGCTGGGCCTGGCTCGGGGAGCTGCTGCGGCAACCTCGCCGGCTGGCCCTGGTCACGGTCGCCGCGGCGGTCATCACCGTGAACTGGGGCGTCTACATCTGGTCGGTGAACTCCGGGCACGTCGTCGAGGCATCCCTCGGCTACTTCATCAACCCGCTGGTCACCATCGCCATCGGCGTGCTGCTGCTGAAGGAACGCCTGCGGCCCGTGCAGTGGACGGCGGTCGGGGTCGGCTTCGCCGCGGTGCTCGTCCTCACCGTCGGCTACGGCCGCCCGCCGTGGATCTCGCTCTGCCTCGCCTTCTCCTTCGCCGTCTACGGGCTGGTGAAGAAGAAGATCAACCTCGGCGGCATCGAGTCGCTGGCCGCCGAGACGGCCATCCAGTTCCTGCCCGCGCTCGGCTATCTGCTGTGGCTGAGCAGCCAGGGCGATTCCACGTTCGCCGCCGAGGGCGCGGGACACGCGGCGCTGCTCGCCGCCACCGGGATCGTCACCGCGCTCCCCATGGTCTGCTTCGGCGCCGCCGCGATCCGTGTGCCGCTGTCCACGATGGGGCTGCTCCAGTATCTGGCCCCGGTGTTCCAGTTCCTGCTCGGCATCCTCTACTTCAAGGAGGCCATGCCGCCCGAGCGCTGGGCCGGATTCGCACTGGTGTGGCTGGCGCTGATGCTGCTGACCTGGGACGCACTGCGCACCGCCCGCCGCACCGCCCGCGCGCTCGCCAGGGAGCGGGCGAAGGTGGCGGCAGCGGCTACCGCCACGGCCGGTACGGCTACGACCTCCGCCGCCATGGCGACGAGTCCGGTGGATCCGGTGGTCGTGACAGATCCGGCGATCGCGGCGAACCCGGCGGTCGTGGCCGGCGCGGTGAACGCGGTGAACACGGTGGCTCCGGTCGATGCGGTGGACACGGTGGATGCGCCGAAAGTCAGGCCGTAGAGCAGCTCAGGGCGTTTGAATGACGCCATGACGCATCCGCCGGCATCACCCGCTCCCGACGACGGTCCTACCGATCCCGCCACCCCTGTCACCCCCGTGCACTGGAAGCTCGTCATCGACACGGCCGACCCGCACGCGCAGGCCGACTTCTGGGCCGCCGCCCTCGGGTACACGGTCGAGGACAACAGCGCGCTCATTGAGAAACTGCTCGGTCTGGGCGCCGTACCGGCCGACCTCACCGTCGAGCACCACGACCGCCGCGCCTTCCGGGACCTGATCGCGGTGCGGCACCCCGACGACCCGTACGAGGAGGAGAGCGGCACGGGTCTGGGGCGGCGGCTGCTGTTCCAGCGGGTGCCGGAGCCGAAGGCGGTCAAGAACCGGCTCCACCTCGATCTGCACCCCGGTGAGGGGCGCCGCGAGGCGGAGGTCGCACGGCTGGAGCGGCTCGGGGCGAGGGTGCTGCGGCGGGTGGAGGAGCCGTCCGGTTCATGGACGGTGATGACGGACCCGGAAGGGAACGAGTATTGCGTGCACTGAGGCCTTCACGGCCCGGGTGAGCCTCACCCGTTCACCCGTGCTGGGCGCGGGCACGGTCGGTCAGGCGGGTCATGCGGGCGCGGGCGGACTCCAGCTCCTCGATCTCGTCGGCGGCCGGACCGTCCTCGGCGGCAAGTCCGGTCCACAGCTCGATCAGGTCGCGCCCCAGCTCCAGCCCGCGCAGCGGGTCGCGCACCGCACGCCAGGCGGTGTCCGCGCTGCGGACGTTGCCGTAGGCGGCCTCCGCGTCGCCCGCCCGGCGGTGGATTCCGGCGAGCTCGAGGGAGAGCCGGAAGGCGTGCAGCGGCTCGTCGCCGAGGTAGGCGATGTACGCGGTCAGCTCGCGCAGCCGGAGTACCTCGGGGTGCTCGGGCCCCAGAGTCTGCGAGGCCTCGGTCGCCGTCTCCCCGGCCAGTCGCGCCGCCGTGTCGATCCGACCCGCCCGGATGGCGCCGTTGATCCGGCCCATGGGCTCGGCCAGACGGGTCTCGCCCGGGACGGCCGGCGGCTCGTCCCCGAGCACCGCCTCCGCCACTGCGTCGAAGCCGCGGGGCGGGGTCGGCTTGGGATCCGGGTTGATGTCAGTGCCGGTGCCGGTGCCGTACACAGCCCCCGGAAGCGGGGCGGATGTCCGCGGACGAACCGCTTCCGGCGCCGGGCCGGCCGCCGCAGGCAGGGGGCTCGGTATCCGGTCGACCGGAGGGAGGGGAAGCGCCGGGGGCTTCGGGGGTGCCGGCGGGGTCCGGGAGAGGCCGTCGGCTTCGGGGTCGGGGTGCGGCCGCGCATCCATGGACGGGGGCGGGCCGAACTCACCCGTCGGCGGCGCGACCGTTCCCAGGGGTGTCGCTCCCGCCGCCGCCCCGGGTATCGGCCGCAGCCGGAAGGTGGGTGCGGAGTCCCGTACGAGGTCAGGTGCCGGGGCAGGGGGTGACGCCGGTGCCGGTGCTGAAGTCGGGTCCGGTACGGGGCGCAGGACGTGGGTGGACCGGTCGCGCCCGGGGCGCGGTGACGGGACGGCCGCCGGAGCCGGGGCTGCGGAGAAGGGCAGGGCGTCGTCGTGCGGCGCGGCCACCGGCTGCTCCTGGGCTACGTCCCGGCCCGGCGCCTGTGCCGACTGCGACGCGGGCCCCGACACGGACTCCGGCCTCGGCTCCGGTGTCATCGGCGCCGGCTCCCCCGTGAAGCGGCTGGCGCCGTCCGGGTCGACCTGGAGCGGGACGACGTAGCCGATGCGTTCGTCGCGGATGGTGGCCAGGACGGCGTGTCCCGAGGCGACGGCGATGCGGTGGAGCCGGTTCAGTACGGCCTGCTGAACCTCCTCATCGGGTCCGGCGATCACCAGCACCCCGCCGACGGACGCCCTCCGCGTGCCCGCGTCGCCCCCCACGGCGACGGGTACATGGACGTCGATCGGCGCTGCCGCAAGATTCGCCGCGTGTGCGGCCTGCTGCTGTTCCTGCTTCTTCTCGCGGCTGAGTCGCGCCATCGTTGCCTCATTCGGGTCGTAAACCTACCGACGAGTCTGTCCGCTGAGCCCTGCTTCTCACGTCACCACGTTGTCACAGGCTCGTCCCAACGGCCGTCCCGCATCCGGCTCCCTCCTCGTGTCCTCTCCTCGTTTCCTCTCCCCGTGTCCGCTGTCCGCTGTCCGCTGTCCGCCGGCATGAGGACCGGGATGGCGAGGCAGGAGAGTGGGCATGCGTACAGGCATGCGACAGGGACCGGAGATATGGATCCAAGGGCCGGTGGGAGTGCTGGAACCGGGCCCGCCGGAGCCCGCCCACGCCCATGCGGCAGCCCGGCGCTTCTCCTGGGTCGGCACCCATGGCGGCGCCGGGGTCTCCACGCTCGCCGCGGTACACGGCGGTCACGACAGCGGCCGCGCCTGGCCCGGACCAGGCGATCCGCAGTCGGTGCTGCTCGTCGCCCGGACGCACGCGTCCGGGCTGGAGACCGTCGTCCCGGCCGTGGAGATGTTCCGGCGCGGGGAGGTCCCGTACGGCCTCGATCTCGATGCCGTGGTCCTGGTGGCGGACGCGCCGGGCCGCCTCCCGCGCCCCCTCTCCCAGCGGATCCGGCGCATCGAGTCGGTGATCGACGTCTACCGCGTGCCGTGGGTGCCCGAGTGGCGTCTGGGCAACCTGAGCGGCCGCCTGCCGCGCGAGACCGAGCCACTGGCCCGCCTGACGGGATCGGCAAGCTGAAAGGTCAGGTACGGAGCACCACCCCCGCACCCACCCATCTTTATTTCTCTCGCGGGGGAGATGGGCGGGTCCAGTAAGGACTGGCAGGACTGGCAGGACTGGCAGGACTGTTGGGGCTGATGAGGCTGATGGGGCTGATGGGGCTGATGAAGCCGTGGGGATTGATGGGACCGATGGGATCAATGCGCTGAGCAGTGAGGGAGCCGGGGCTCGGACGTCCGCCTCAGTGGCGGAGATCGCCTCCGCGGTGCGCGCGGGGACGGTGCGGGCCGTCGATGTGGTCGCCAAGGCGCTGGAGCGGATCGAGCGGGCCGATCCGGTGCTGTGCGCGTTCACCGAGGTGTGGGCCGAGGAGGCGCTGCGGCGGGCGGGTGAGGTGGACACCCTGATCGAGACGGGTCCGCCGCGTCCATCCGGTCCGAGCGGGGGCGAAGGTCCCGGGGCTCGCGCGTGGCTGCCGCTGGCCGGGGTGCCGGTCGCCGTGAAGGGGCGGCACGGGCTGCGGGCAGCGGGTCCGCTGCTCGCTGCCGGGTGTGTCGCGGTGGGCGCCACCGCGGTACCCGGGCCCGGCACCCCCTGGCAGACCTGGGGTCTCGGGGCACGCGGACGTACCGTCAATCCGTGGCGGGCCGACCGTACGCCGGGCGGTTCCTCGGCCGGGGCCGCGGTCGCGGTGGCGGCCGGTCTGGTGCCGCTGGCGACGGGCAGCGACGGGGCGGGATCGGTGCGCATCCCGGCGGCGTGGTGCGGGGTCGTCGGTCTCAAGGTCACCAACGGCCTGCTCCCGTCGCCCGACCGCACGGGCCTCGCGGCACCCGGAGTCCTCGCCCGTACGGCGGCCGACGCGGCGGCCTGGTGGCGGGCGGTTTCGCCGCCGACCACCGCCGACGCGCCCCGTCCCGCCGCCGTCAACGTGCCGCCGTCCACCGTCGTCGACGCGCAGCCGTTCCTCCCCCGCACCGCTGTCTGGTCCCCCGACCTCGGCTTCGCCGGCCCCGACCCGGAGCCCGTCGCGCTGGCACGGGCAGCGGTCGACCGGCTCGCCGACGCCGGAATCGTACGGCTCGTACGGCCGCCGGCGCCGCCACTGCTCCTGGACCCGACCCCGGCCTGGCCGGCCCTGCGCGACCCCGGCACGGACCCCGCCGGACTCGCCGACGCCCACCGCGTCCGGGCGGAGAACGGTCGGCGCCTGGCCCGCCTCTTCACCGGCGCCGAGCTGCTGCTGACGCCTACGGCGCCCACCGCGCCGCACGGCCACGAAGGGCCGGGCGATGTCTACTCCACCGCGCTCACCTGGGCGTTCAACGTGAGCGGGCACCCGGCGCTGAGCCTCCCGGCCGGGTTCGGCATCGACGGCTGCCCGGCCGGGCTCCAACTGGTGGCACCGCACGGGCGGGAGGCGCTGCTGCTCGCCGTGGCAGGGGCGGCGGAGAAGCTGAGCGGCCTGAGCGGTGGGAAGGGCTGAAGGATCGAGCGGCCGAGGGCCTGAAGGGCGTCCTTCGGAGCCGGGGCCGCCCCCTGAAATCCCCTTGGACATTTACTTGCATGTACATATGATGCACGTGCCTGTAATTGGCGTACGCCGATCATCTGGGGGATGACCATGACACGCCGTTTCCTCTTCGTTCTGGGAAGCACCCGACGCGACGGCAACTCCGCGCTGCTGGCCCGCCGGGCCGCCGAACAGCTGCCCGCGGGTACGGAGCAGCACTGGATCGACCTCACCGAGCGTCCTCTGCCCGACTTCGAGGACCTCCGTCACGACAGCGGCCACGTCCGCCCCCCGGAGGGCGATGTCGCCCTGCTGCTCGACGCCACCGTCGCGGCGACGGACCTGGTGATCGTCTCGCCGCTCTACTGGTACTCGGTGTCCGCCCAGACCAAGCGCTACCTGGACCACTGGTCGGGCTGGCTGCGCACCCCCGGCCTGGACTTCAAGGCGACGATGGCGGGACGCACGCTCTGGGGCGTCACAGCGCTCGCGGACGACGAACCGGTGGTCGCCGATCCGCTGATCGGCACGCTCCACCACTCCGCCGCGTACCTGGGCATGTGCTTCGGCGGGGTGCTCCTCGGCAACGGCAGCAAGCCCGGTGACGTACTGAAGGACACCGAAGCCCTCGCCCGCGCGAAGACGTTCTTCGCACCGGACGCCCCCGCCCCGCTCGCCCGCTTCCCCTACGAAGCCGGGTCTACGCGGTGATGTCCTTCGTCGTGAATCTCGCCCAGGCCGCCGAGCCGAACACCAGCGCGTACAGGGCCTGGAGGCCGAGGTTCTTCGTCAGGTCGTCCCAGTAGACCGGTTCGCGCATCAGGTCGGCGAAGGACAGCCAGTAGTGGGAGAAGAAGTACGGGTGGAGGGCGTCGAGCTGCGGGATCTGGTCGAGGATCTGGACGGTGATCAGCAGCCCCACCGTCGTCGCCATCGCCGCGATGCCGCTGCTGGTCAACGTGGACACGAACAGGCCGAGCGCCGCTACCCCGATCAGCGACGCGGCGACGACCAGGGCGATCAGCAGGGCTCTGCCCAGTCCCTCCGCGAAGCCGATCCGGGTGCCGGAGATGGTCGTGAGGTCGCCGAGCGGGAACAGGAGCGCCCCCACGGCCAGGGCGGAGAGGGCCACCACGAGAGTGGCGGCCAGGCAGAAGGCGATGACGGTGGCGTATTTGGTGAGCAGCAGCCGGGTACGGCCGGCGGGGGCGACGAGGAGGTAGCGGAGGGTGCCGGCGTTCGCCTCGCCGGCGAGGGAGTCGCCCGCGACCACACCGATCGCCATGGGCAGGAAGAACGGCAGCGTGGCCGCCAGCGCGGTGAAGACCAGGAACAGGCCGTTGTTGGTGATCTGCGAGATGAAGGCCGGCCCCGCGCCGCCCCCTCCCCCGCCGCCGGCCGCGGAACCGTCACCGGTCTCGATCTTCACGGCGATCCCGACCAGGACCGGCACGGCGGCCAGGACCCCGAGCAGGGCGAGGGTGCGCCAGCGCCGGAAGGTGGTCAGTAGTTCGCTGCGGAACAGACCGAAGGCCCCGAGGGCGCGCACGGTCCGCGTCCCCGGCCTGTCCGGTTCACCCGGAACTCCCCGTGGTTCCGGCCCCGCTGCCCCCTCCGGCTCCCGGACACTCTCAGCCCGCGACATCGAAACCCTCCCCGGTCAGCGCCACGAACGCGTCCTCCAGCGAGGCCCGTTCGACCCCGAAGCCGCGCACCCGGACGCCGCCCGTCACCAGCGCGGCGTTCACCTCGGCGAGGTCGCGCTCGGGCACCTCACCGGTCACCCGGTCGTCGGTGACCACGACATCGCCGATCCCCTTCTCCTTCAGCACCCGCGCCGCGTCCGCCGGGTCCGGTGTGGTCACCACCAGCCGGCCTCGGCTGCCCGCGGCCAGGTCGGCGACGGGTCCTTGGGTGAGCAGCCGGCCGCGCGCCATCACGGCGGCATGCGTGCACACCTGCTCGATCTCGTCGAGCAGGTGCGAGGAGAGGAAGACGGTCGTGCCGTCCGACGCCAACTCCCGTACCAGGGCGCGGATCTCCCGCATGCCCTGCGGGTCGAGTCCGTTGGTCGGCTCGTCCAGGACGAGCAGTCGACGGGGCTGGAGCAGGGCCGCTCCCAGCCCGAGGCGCTGCTTCATGCCGAGGGAGTACGCCTTCGCCTTCTTGCCCGCGGCGGCCGTGAGGCCCACCCGGTCCAGGGCGGCGGCGACGCGTGCGTGCCGGGTGCGCGGATCGGCGGTCGGGTCGGCGGCGTCGTAGCGCAGGAGGTTGTCGCGGCCGGAGAGGAAGCCGTACAGGGCGGGGCCCTCGATGAGGGCGCCCACCCGCGGGAGCACGGCGCGCGCGGAGCGCGGCATGGGCCGACCCAGGACGTGCGCCGTGCCCGAGGTGGGCTCGATCAGGCCCATCAGCATGCGGATGGTGGTGGTCTTGCCGGAGCCGTTGGGACCGAGGAAGCCGAAGACGCTGCCCGTCGGGACGGTCAGATCGAGACCGTCGACGGCGAACTGTCCGCCGCGGTAGCGCTTGGTGAGCGCGCGGGTGACGATGACGCCGTCACCCGTGCTCCGCGTGGCGGACGCCTCGCCCATCAGCTCCCTCGTTCCCTGTCGTGCTGTTCCCCGTGGCGCCGTTCCCCCGTGGCGCCCGTCGCTTCCCCTGCTCCCCCCCGATACTTCGCCTCGTCACTTCCCCGGGTTACTTCCCCGGGTTACTTCCCCTCGTTGGCCGCCTTCACCAACGCGTCCTTGGTGACGGTGCCCACGTAGACCTTGCCGTCCTCGGTGAACAGGGCGTTGACCAGGCGGGTACTGAACACGGTGCCCGTGCCGAACTCGCCCTTCACCTGGTCGCCGAGCGAGCCGAGGAAGCCGTCGAGGTCACCGCCTCCGGAGCCGGTCGGCAGACCGCCCTCGCCGCCGGTGTCGAAGGTGGCGACGGAGTTCCAGCCCTCGCCGAGCACCTTCAGCCCGTCGAGGCCCTTGGCCAGGTCCTCCTCGGACTTCGGGGCGCCCTCCGGCTTCCCGTGCTCCCTGCCCTTCTCACCGCTTCCCTTCTCACCACTGTCCTTCTCACCGCTGCCCAGCTCGCCCTCCTCGGTCACCTTGGCGCCCTTGGGCGGGGTGAAGTCGAAGGTCGACGCGGCCGGCCGGTCGAAGCTGACCTTGGTGAAGCCGACGTCCACGACGGCGGCACCGCCGCTCGCCGGGGTCAGCGTGAACTTCAGCGGCGTACCGGTCCTGTGATCCACCGCGATGCTGATGGCGCCGACCGTGGAGCCGGACTGCTTGGGCTTGACGACCAGCTTGTACGCGTCCCGGCCGGCCACCTGCGCGGTGCCGTCGACGGTGACGGACGTGGTGTCGTCGACCGACTTCAGCGCCTCCTCGGCGAAGTCCTTCGGCGTGGCCGGAGGCTGGTGCTCCCGGTCCTTGTCCCCGGCGGACTCCTCGGTGGTGCTGTGGAAGACCTCGTTGGACTCGCTGTCGTAGCCCCAGACGTCCTTGCCGTTGTGGATCAGGCTGTACTCGGAGGCGTTCCCGAGCAGCGACACCTTCTGCCGGTCGGGGCCGTCGGCCGCGATGCGCAGGGTGTGCGTGCCGGAGGCCAGCTCGGTGAGCTTGGCCGTCGGGTCGGCGGAGGAACCGCCGCCCTCCCCCCGGCCCATGGCGCCGGAGGCCAGGCTGCTCTCCAGGCCGCCGAGGTCCGGCAGCCCGAGGTCAGTGGTGATCTTCACGGTGCCGGACAGCTGCTCGACATCCGACTGGGCGATCTTCTCGATCAGCTGCGCGGCGGTGATCTTCGGCAGGTCCGGGTCGCCGGAGTCGGCGATCGCGGGGACGAGCCCGATGGTCGCGGCCGCCACTCCCATCACCGTGACCGGGACGATGTACCGCGTCGCCCTTCTCCGGCCCGCGCCCGGCTCGCCGGCCTCACGAGCGGTCGTCGTGTCGTCGGATTCGTACGGTGCCATGTGTGCCCTACCTCCGTGGTCGGCGGCGGCCTGCGTCTCGTGTCGCTCGCACCAGTCACACCCTGAGCCGCCATTCTCACCCGAATCGGTGAGGAGTGGTGATGTCCGTCGTGTTCCATCTGACCAAACCCGGCGGGCAGATGCGTCAGACCCCGGACGCAACTCCGTGTACTGCTGCGGTATGACACGAGGCGCTGTTTTGCCCCCCGACCAGTAGGGGTCGGAGGGCGCTGCCGTGAGGGCCGGTGAGGGCCGGTGAGGGCCGGTGAGGGCCGGTGAGGGTCCGGGCGAACGCCGAAGGGGCGGCAGGCGGAGGGCCACGGGCGGCGGGCGGCGGCGTGGGACGGGAGGCGGGTCAGCCGGCCCGGTGCACCACCGCGTCGCACAGCTCGACCAGGGCCGTCCTCGACTCGCACTCCGGCAACGGAGCCAGCGCCGAGCGCGCCTCTTGCGCATAGCGCACGGTGTCCCGGCGGGCCTGCTCCAGCGCGGGGTGGGCGCGCAGCAGCCGCAGCGCCTCGGCGTGCCGGGCGTTGTCGCTGAGGTCGGAGTCGAGCAACTCGCACAGGGCGATGTCCTCGGCCAGCCCCAGCCGGGCCGCCCGCTCGCGCAGCCGCAGCACGGGCAGCGTCGGGATGCCCTCACGCAGGTCGGTGCCAGGGGTCTTGCCGGACTCGTGGGAGTCGGAGGCGATGTCCAGGACGTCGTCGGCGAGCTGGAAGGCCACCCCGAGTCGCTCGCCGTACTGGGTCAGCACGTCCACGACCGTGTCGTCCGCGCCGGACATCATGGCGCCGAACCGGCAGGCGACGGCGACCAGCGAGCCGGTCTTGCCGCCGAGGACGTCCAGGTAGTGGTCGACCGGGTCCCGGCCGTCCTGCGGCCCCGCGGTCTCCAGGATCTGACCGGTGACCAGCCGCTCGAACGCCTCGGCCTGCACCCGTACGGCCTCCGGTCCGAGATCGGCCAGGATGTGCGACGCGCGCGCGAACAGGAAGTCGCCGGTGAGGACCGCGACGGAGTTGCCCCAGCGGGTGTTGGCGCTGGGCACCCCGCGCCGTACGGCGGCGTCGTCCATCACGTCGTCGTGGTACAGCGTGGCCAGGTGGGTCAGCTCCACGACCACGGCTGACGGCACGACGCCGGGAGTGTAGGGGTCGCCGAACTGGGCGGCGAGCATCACGAGCAGGGGCCGGAACCGCTTGCCACCGGCCCGCACCAGGTGCTGGGCGGCCTCGGTGATGAAGGGGACCTCACTCTTCGTGGCCTCGAGCAGCCCTTCTTCGACAGCCGTCATTCCGGCCTGGACATCGGCCTCCAGAGCCTGGTCCCGCACGCTCAGCCCGAACGGCCCGACGACGGTCACGAGGGGTCTCCTGTCTGCTGGTGTCCACTGGCTCTTAGACGTCTTGCAAAGTTTGTCGATAGGTCGCTGACATCACTCGAGTCAGCGTATCCGGTCATGTTTCGATCACCGCCAGCACCCACATTCCCCAGACTCACCTGCGCACGCGTGCACCGCGTCTCACGGCACCCTCCTATATCGGATCACAATCCGATCGTTTCTGATCAGTTGGCAATAAAGAATATTCCTCGCCTTTCAGGCACGACAGCCCACCCTCGGGACGCACCCGAACCACGATCCGACCCCAGCCCAGACCGCCGTCCGGGCCGCCGTCCGGGCCGCGCCCCGAACCGCATCCCGAACCGGGATCCGGCACGCGATCCGGCACGCAGACCATCCTGCCTGCCCAGGCGACCGATTTGCCGTAATTGCCAAGTAAATCCCCTCTGGTGGCAAATATGCCCACGCGATACGGCCAGTGAAGTACGTCACGCGCACCCCGGCACGCCCACCCCTCGCACACACCGGCGATTCCCCTTGCCCCGAGAGCGAGTTGACCCTTGGCAACCGCAAAGGGGCAAGCGCCCCAAACACCCCAATGCAAGATCAAGCAGCATGATCTGTGACGGTCGCACTTGTTCCCGACAAGTGCACTCGCATACGTTCCCGGCCTGTCGGGCGGACGCCGAATCCTGCCACCGCCCGCGCCACCCATCAATGAACTCACTCACGCACGGCAGGAGCGGGGGACCCAGGTAAGCCGCCGGACCGGTTCGCACCCGGAACGGCTCGGGGTGAAGCCATGCCCGCAGGGGCACGGCCGGGCACTCTCCCGCCCGAACCCGACAGCTCACCTCGCAGGCGTAGGAGAGGAACACAGACATGCCCGCATCCGGTCCGCCCCGCCGCTTCGGCCGCTCCCGCCTCGTCCGCTCCTTCGCCGTCGCCGGCGTCGCGGCGGTCGCCCTCCCGCTGTTCGGCGCCACCGCCGCCTCCGCCGCGCCCGCCGCTGCCGCGACGTCCGCCCCCGCCGCCGGCACCGTGACCGCGTACCCGGACAACCTCGACGGCTGGATCCGCGAGTCGCTGTCCGTCATGGCGCAGCACGGCATCCCCGGCAGCTACGACTCCATCCACCGCAACATCCTGCGCGAGTCGTCCGGCAACCCGCAGGCCATCAACCTGTGGGACTCCAACGCCGTGGCCGGCACCCCGTCGAAGGGCCTGCTCCAGGTCATCGACCCGACCTTCCAGGCGTACCACGTGCCCGGCACGGCCTTCGACCCGTTCGACCCGGTCGCGAACATCGCGGCGGCCTGCAACTACGCGGCGGACCGCTACGGCTCCATCGACAACGTCTTCGGCGCCTACTGAGACACCCGGGCCCATCGGGACGCCGGGACACCGGCGGCACCGCGGCCTACCGGGACACCCTCCCGGACCTGGGGCGAGGCAGCACGTGTGGGGGCACGTACGCCTCCGCTCCGCCGAACAACCGCTCGAGGACGACGGCCACGCCGTCGTCCTCGTTCGACGTGGTGACCTCGTCGGCCACCGCCGTGAGTTCGGGGTGCGCGTTGGCCATGGCGACCCCGTGGGCCGCCCAGTCGAACATCGGGATGTCGTTGGGCATGTCGCCGAAGGCGATGGTCCGCTCGGGTTCCAGCCCCAGGTGCTCGGCGGCCAGCGCGAGACCGGTCGCCTTGGTGACACCGCGCGGCTGGAGTTCCACGGTGCCCGGACCCGACATGGTGACCGTGGCCAGCGAGCCGACCGCCGAACGGGCCGTCGCCGCCAATTCGTCGTCGGTCAGGTGGGGATGGCGCAGCAGCACCTTGCTGATCGGCCGGACCCACAGATCGTCCCGCCGTTCGACCCGCACGGCGGGCAGCGTCGGGTGCGGCATCAGATAGCCCGGCTCGATCAGGGTGAGCCCGTCCACCCCGTCCTGGTCGACCGCGGCATACAGCTCCCCGACCTCGGCCTCGATCTTGCCGAGCGCGGTCTCCGCCAGTTCCCGGTCCAGGGTGACCGACCACAGCATCCGGTCCGTGCCGGCGTCGTACACCTGCGCGCCCTGTCCGCACACCGCGAGCCCGGTGGCCCCCAGGTCGTCCAGGAGCGGCCGCACTCCGGGCGCCGGGCGCCCCGTCACCACGAGATGCCGGACACCGGCCCGCGCCGCCAGCGCCAGTGCGGCGAGGGAGCGGTCGGAGAGGGTGTCGTCGCCGCGCAGCAGCGTCCCGTCCAGGTCGGTGGCGATGAGCGAGCAATCGGTGGGTGCGGCCATGATCAGAGAATACGGACACCGCGCCCGCCCGACTCACCGCGCCCGAACTCACCCCGCCCGTCCCGCTCCGCCCGGCTCACCTCACCCGGCTCGCTCCGCCCGGGGCACCACGCCCGGGGTGCCGTCCGCGGCCTCTGCACCACTTGGCAACAACATGCTCCGCTACCTACCGCCCTCGTGGTCTTGGGCGGTACCTTCACAAGTGTCCAGGGGGGACTTGATCGGGGGGTCAGGTGAGCAGTGGACGCACGCGTGTGCTGAGGCTCGAGGAGCTCGGCGAGGGAGAGCGGGAACGGTGGCGTGAGCTGCGCGCCGCGACGGAGGCACCGCGCAGCCCTTTCATGGAACCGGAGTTCGCCACCGCCGTGTCCAGGGTGCGGCCGCGGGCCCGGGTCGCGGTGCTGTACGAGGGGGCGTCCACCGAGCCGGCCGGCTTCCTGCCGTACGAGCGGGGCGCGTTGGGGCAGGGCCGGGCGATCGGGCTCGGCGTCTCGGACTGCCAGGGCGCCGTCCTGAGTCCGGGTCTCGCGCTGGAGACCGGTGAACTGCTGCACGCCTGCTCGGTGTCGAGCTTCGCCTTCGACAACCTGGAGGCGGACCAAGCCCTGTTCGTCCCGCACGCGGCCAAGGAGCACGCCACCTTCGTCATCGACGTGGAGAAGGGCTACGAGACCTACGAGTCCGTACTGCGCGCCCAGTCTCCGAAGTTCCTGAAGACCACCCTGGCCAAGGAGCGCCGGCTCGGCCGCCAGGCCGGACCTGTGCGGTTCGTGTTCGACGAACGCGACCCGGCCGCGCTCCGCGCGCTCATCGGGTGGAAGTCGGCGCAGTACCGCAGGACCGGGCGCCGCGACCGGTTCGCGCAGGAGTGGATCACCCTGCTCGTGGGCCGCCTGGCCGGGACCCGGGCTCCGGAGTGCACGGGCACGCTGTCCGTCCTGTACGCCGGGGACCGTCCCGTGGCCGCCCACTTCGGCCTGCGTTCGGCCTCGGTGCTGGCCTGCTGGTTCCCGGCGTACGAACCGGAGTTCGCGAAGTTCTCGCCGGGGCTCGTGCTGCATCTGCGGATGGCCGAGGCGGCGGCCGGCGAGGGCATCGGCCTGCTCGACATGGGCCGCGGCCCGGCCGAGTACAAGGATTCGCTGAAGACGGGCGAACGTGCCGTCTACGAAGGGGAGGCGACGCGTCCGGGCCTGGGCGCCACGCTTCAGCTGCTGCGCCGCGAGCCCGCGCGCCGCGCGCACGGCTTCGTCGTCGCCCGGCCGCGTCTCGCCTCGCTGGCGTCGCGGACGTTGAAGGGGGCGGCGCGGCTGCGCCGGCCGTGAGTGGTTCCCGGTCGCGAGAACCGCTCGGGACGGCAATGGCCGCTGGTGACAACCGTTCGTGAGGAGGGGAGGGGGAGGGCCCATGTCCCGCACAGCACGTACGCAGGAGGAGATACGGCGGTTCCTGGACATCGGCGCGGTTCAGGTCGCCGAACTGGACCTGAGCGGTGAGGAAACCGCCCTGAGACCCGGTCCGGGCAGTCCGCCGGTGACGCACGGCGAGGTGTTCCTGCTGGTCAGGAGAGACGGCCTGCCGGTGGGCACACTGCTGGGAAGGGTCCCGGAGGGGGCCGATCCGACGACGGTCCTGGCCGCGCTCGCACGGCAGGCGCTCGCACGGCAGACGCAGGCACAGGCGCAGACGCAGGCACAGGCACAGGCGCAGGCACAGGCGCAGGCACAGGCGCAGGCACAGGCACAGGCGCAGGCACAGGCGCAGGCACAGGCGCAGGCACAGGCGCAGGCGCAAGGGCAAGAGCAAGGGCACGACACGGCGGAGGCAGCCGTGGAGACCGCCGGGCCGCCGCCGCCCTTCACCTCGGTCGTCGTGGCCACCCGGGAGCGGGCCGGACAACTCGCCCGCGCCCTCGACTCGCTCCTCGCACAGGACCATCCGCACTTCGAGATCGTCGTCATCGACAACACGCCCGTGACGGACGAGACACGCGACCTGGTGCAGCGGAAGTACGGGGAGCGCGTGCGGTACGTGCGCGAGCCGGTCCCCGGACTCGCGACCGCGCACAACACCGGACTCGCCCACGTCCTGGGCGAGGTGATCGCGTTCACCGACGACGATGTCGTCGCCGACGCCCGCTGGCTCATCGAGCTGACCGCGCCCTTCGCCGCCGACCCGGAACTCGGCTGTGCCACCGGCCTGATCCTCCCCGCCCGGCTGCGCACCCCGGCCCAGGTCCTGCTGGAGAGCCACGGCGGCTTCGCGAAGGGGTTCACACCGACGACGTACGACCCGCGGAACCCGCCCCGCGACGAACCGCTGTTCCCCTTCACCGCGGGCCGGTTCGGCTCCGGGGCGAACATGGCGTTCCGTACGG
Organism: Streptomyces chlorus; assembly: GCF_042655885.1. NCBI lineage: Bacteria > Bacillati > Actinomycetota > Actinomycetes > Kitasatosporales > Streptomycetaceae > Streptomyces > Streptomyces chlorus. Next base: position 195,251 of record NZ_JBHSOA010000009.1, on the reverse strand, counting down.
AGGTGCTGCGCGCGGTCGGCGGTTTCGACCCGGCCACCGGCGCCGGGACGCCCGCCCGGGGCGGCGACGACCTGTACGGGTTCGTCCGGGTCCTCGCCCAGGGACACAGGCTCCGCTACACGCCCCGGGCGTTGGTGTGGCACCACCACCGGGAGACCTGGGCCGATCTGGAGACCCAGGCGTTCGGCTACGGCGCCGGCCTCACCGCCTACCTCACGGCGATCCTGGTCAACCGGCCCGCGCTGCTGCCCGCGTTCCTCGCCCGGCTGCCCCGCGGCCTGTCCCACGCCCGCGGCCTCACCGCCGTACGGGAGACCGGGGACACCGGGCACACCGGGGCCGGCTCGGCCGTTCCGGGCAACCACGACACCCGCACCACCCATCCCTGGCCGCGCCGCCTCTCACGGTTGCAGCGCAAGGGGATGCTGTACGGCCCCGTCGGCTATCTGCGGGCCCGGCGGGCGGCGGGCGGTACGACGGGGAAGGCGTCCCCCGGCGGCCGGACGGCCGGGGGTGCGCGATGACGGCGTCGTCCTCGCCGGACCCGGCGGTGCGAAGAGCCCGGAACGGATCGGGTGACCTGGGCGGCGGGGAGGCCGCGAAGCGTCCGGCCATCCCGGTGTTCCTCTACCACGCCGTGATGGACGACCCGCCCGACTGGATCGCCGAGTTCACCGTCACGCCAAAGGAGTTCGCGGCGCATCTAGACGCCATCGAGGACAGCGGCCGCACCCCCGTCACCATCAGCACCCTCGCCGGCCGTCTCACCGGGCGGGCGCCCCTTCCGCCCCGGCCGGTGCTCCTCACCTTCGACGACGGCTTCGCGGACCTGCCCGGCCCCACCGCCGACCTCCTGGCCCGACGCTCCCTGCCGGCCACCGCGTACCTCACCACCGGCGCCATCACCCCGGGCGGCCGCAGCCTGCTTCCGCCGGCGCCGATGATGACCCTGGACCGGGTGACGGAGCTGGAGCGTTCCGGCATGGAGATCGGCAGCCATACGGTCAGCCACGCCCAGCTGGACACGCTGACCGGGAAGCAACTGCGCGCCGAACTATTCGATTCCAAAGCTGTGTTGGAGGACACCCTCGGCCATCCGGTCCCTCATCTCGCCTACCCGCACGGCTACAACAGCCCCCGGGTGAGGGCCATGGCGTCCCGCGCCGGGTACGAGACGGCGACCGCGGTGCGGCACGCGCTGAGCTCGGACCGGGACGAGCGCTACCGCATCGCCCGGCTCATCGTCCGCCGCAGCCACACCGTCGCCGACGTCAGGGCCTGGCTGGCGGGCAACGGCGCCCGCGTCGCCCCCTACCGCGACGGCCCGAAGACGATCGCCTGGCGCTGGTACCGGCACACCCGGGCGGCGGTCCGTGGACCGGAGTTCGCGGGCTGACTCACCGGCCGGCTCGCGAGCTGACTCGGCAGGCTGACTCGGCAGGCTGAACGGATCGAGTGGGCGGGCGGTCGCGGTCGCCCGCCCGGTCACTTCGTCGGCTGGTGCAGATACGGGTCGGCCGCCACCTCGCGCAGGCTCTCCCACGCCGCCTCGTTGGCCACGGCCAGGTTGCAGTGCGGCCCGGGGTCACGGTAGTTCCACTGGAGCGCGGCCTTGACTCCCTCCAGCCCTTTCAGCACGGGCGGCACCTGTGCGTACCACTCGGCCTGCCGCTGCGGCCGGGTGGAGTCGACCGCGCTGCCGAACTCGGAGAGCATCAGCGGCTTGTCGGCGGAGATGTTCTTACGTATCCACTCGTGCGTGGCCGTCTGGGTCTGTTCGAAGGTCAGCCACTCCGTCTTGTGGCAGCGGTAGTAGTTGTACTGGTTGTAGCCGATCCAGTCGACGTACTCGTCCCCCGGATACATGCCCTTGAACAGGTCCCCGTGGCTCAGGTAGCCGGTGATGATCCAGGTCCACACCACGTTGTCCACGCCGAGTTCCCGAAACCGGTCGTGGATGTGCCGGTACGCCTGCACGTACTGGGCCGGGGTGCCGTTGGCCGGGGTGCGCGTGTCCATTTCGAGGTCGAAGGAGAGGAAGACCTTCTTCCCCGTGCGCTGCCCGTAGTCCTTGATGCGCTGCGCCTGGACGTCGATCACGGTCGTGTCCAGGTCACCGGCTGCTATCTCCGCCCACCTCGGCTGCTGCCCCTTCGTGCCGCCCCACCACTTGCTCTCCCAGGACAGCAGCAACATGCGGTCCTCACCGACCCGTCGCTCCTCCGGGCTCAGCAACTGCCCTTCCCTGCGGTTTCCTTTGGGCAGGGACATGTCGTGGTACGTGTAGACGATGTCGAGCTTGCGGCCCACCTTCTCCTCGTAGGCCTTCACCTTCTCCTCCAGGTTGACCCGTTCGTGCGGCACGAAGGCTCCGAACCAGGCGCCGCACGGTGGTTCGAGCAGTTCCGTGGGCCGGCACTCCTCGTCCGCCCCGGAGGGCTCCGAGACGTTCCGCAGCGCGAGTACGGCGACCAGTACCGCGCAGACGACCGCGGCCGAGGTGATCAGCGTCCGACGGCGGCTCGCGGCCGGCCGCCCCGCCTTCGGCCTGCGGTGCTGACCGGTTCCTGCGCCGCCGGTTCCTGCGCCGCCGGTTCCTGCGCCGCCGGTTCCTGCGCCGCCGGTGCCTGTGCCGCCGGTGCCTGTGCGGGATTCGGGGCCGGCAGGAGGGCCGGTGGTCGGGCCGCTGGTCGGGCGGCCCGCAGGAGGGCCGGTGGTCGGGCCGGTCCCTGGTCGAACACCGCGCAGGACAGCGGTGATACGGCGAAGAGGGCGAGCGAGCCTCACAGGAGGGAACCCTTCCGTGTCCTCGACGGCGGGGAGGCACGCAGCCGCGGGCAGAACGCGGCGAGCGTGGTCAGCAGGGTCAGGGCCACCAGCACCCGCTGGGCGCTGAAGGTGTGCGTGGCGATCAGCACCGTCGCGACGATCATCACCGCGGCGATGCTGACGAAGACGGCCAGCATCATCCGTTCCAGCAGGTCGGAATGGCGGACAAAAACGGGGTCGCGCCGCTCGACGGGACTCCGTGCGGACCGTACGCGCAGTGCGGGACCGCAGAGGCCGACCAGGGCCGTGCCCGGCCCCGCCGCCAGGAAGAAGACGACGGCCGCCCCGCGCAGCGGCGAACCGCCGGGCAGGGCGAGCGCGGCGAGCGCCAGCCAGCCGGCGAACGGCGGGAGCATCCGGATCACCAGATCCTGCGGTGTCATCGCTCCCCTCCCCCTTCTCCCTCTGTCCCCTCTATTTCCTCTGACCTCTCTGGCCCCTCTGCTTCCTCCGGTTGCCTCAGTTCGTAGACCGCCCCCGCGCTGTTCTCCGTCACCAGCCGGAACCGCGGCGACGCGGCGACGGACTCCAGGACGCTGTTCAACTGGGCACCGGTGAGCTGCCCGTTCATTTCGGAGTTCGCCAACTGGCCCTGAGTGAAGAGGAAGTAGGCCCGGCTCGGGCGATCCACTCCCGCCATGTCGGTGGCGAGGGTGCCGGCCGGGTCCCGCACGATCTCGTCGACATGGCTCCGGTCGTCCTCGAGGAACCAGTAGTGGTCGATGCTTCCGTACGAGGCATAGGCGAGCGGGTAGTTGCGGTTGGCGGCGACGACCAGCGAGCCCTCGGGCGCCTCGTCGAAGAGCTGCCCCACCAGGGCCACCTCCTGCGGCGGGAAGTAGTTGATCCGGTCCTTGCCCGAGTAGCTCGGGACGAACGCCAGGGTCCCGGCGAGCAGCACGAGCAGCGGGCCCCAGACCCGGATGCCGAAGCCGGTGCGCAGCCGGGCGCCGATGCCGCGGCGCGCGGGTGGCTCGGCCTCACCGTGCGCGTGGACGTCGCTGCGGGCCTCGCCACCGCGCGCCCCACCGGGCATTCCGGCCTTCCGGCGGGCCCTGGCCTCCGCCGCCGCCTCCGCGGCGGCGAGGGTGCGCGCCTTGGGCAACAGTGCGGCGGCGGCGAAGAAGGCGACACCGGGCAGCATGAACATCAGGACTCGGAAGATCATCTCGCTGCCGTAGCTGCTCGCGACGAACATCGGCAGCGGTGCCGCCGTGATCACCAGCAGCGGCATCGCGCGGTACCGCAGTACGGGCTGCCGCCAGACCCCGACCGCCGCCAGCAGCAGAACGGAGCCCGAGAGCAGCCTGGCCGCCCACGAGGTCGCGATCGCGCCGGCGCCGGTCGGGGTGGCGCCGTACCCCGCCTCGACGTTGCCGCCGACGTCGCCCACGGCGCGGATCATGTCCGGCATCGCGGCGGACAGGAAGGGCAGCGCGGCCGTCACGCACCAGGCCAGGAAGATGACGACCGTGGTGGCCACCGGCACCCAGTCCCGGTGGCGGCGGAGCAGGACCAGCGCGAGCAGCGACACGACCAGCATGGCCGGGGTGAGCTGGTGCGAGATGACGATCGCCATCACCAGCACGGTGAGCACGACGGTCCAGAGCGCCTGCCCCCGCCGCCCGCTGCCCGCGCCCAAACGGCCGTACCGGCGCAGTACCACGGCCAGCACTCCGAGGTGCAGCGCGAAAGCGACGGACTGCGGGGAGAAGTAGTCCTGGCCCACCCAGTCGGCGACGAAGAAGAGCCAGACCGCGGTCCAGACCAGCCGTCGGTCCTCGGTGAAGGTGCGGTAGATCAGCAGCAGCGGGAACAGCAGCAGCAGGCTGGACGCCAGCGGCCACCACGCCATGTACATCGCAGCCGAATCCACGCCCAGCAGCCGCACCAGCGCCGCCTGCGCGGCGAAGAAGCCCGGCCACTGGTCGTAGACCGCCATGTCACCGATCCGGTCGGCGGTCTGGAGCCCGCCCGCGGTCAGCAGGTGGTCGATGACACCGTCGTGCTTCCACGCCCAGGCGTACAGCGGGGTCGGGTAGAGCACGGCCTGTGTGGCCCGCTCCATCACCAGCAGACCGAGCACGTACGCCGCCGGCCAGCCGCCGGGCCGGCGGCGGTCTCGGACCGTGAACCAGAAGCCGGTGGTGAGGACGACGAGGCCGGCCCAGAAGCTCGGGTGGAGCGCGGTGACCAGGCCGTAGTCGTCGAGCTGCGACACATCGGTGTGCCGTACCGCGTACAGCCACAGTGCGAGCGCCGCGAGCAGCGGCAGGGCGGGCCAGAGCGCGAGGGCGTGGCGTGCGGACCAGAGGGGCGGCAGGTCGGAAAGATCCGTCACGGGTTCATGGACCGGGGTCGACGACTCCGAGGAGGGACGGGTCCGCGACTCGGTCCGCGAAGGCGGTTCCCTACGGGTGCCCGCAGGGGTGACGGGCGCCGATGTGCTCTCTGGTGCGGGCTCGGACGCGGATCTCTCGCGTGGAGTGGCTGGCGGACGCACGGTGGTTGCCCCCTGGCGGTTCGGCTCCAAAGCTTGATTCGTTCGCTGGTTCAGCCGTTCGGTTGTCTGTGGTCGGGCAACCACGACGCCGGGACGGCACGGCGGAGCGGCGGAAGTCGGAGAAGGAGCAGCAGCAGAAGCAGGGCGGCGAGCAGCGGCGGTGACACGGGGGCGAGCGCGTCCCGCCACACCCAGCCGGCCACGGCGACGAGATACAGCGCCCCCCAGCACCCCGCCCAGGACAGCCGGTCACCGCCCACCCGCTCGAGCAGCAGCCACAGCGCGCCGAGGCACAGCACCTGGCACACCGACGGCGTCCAGCGCAGCAGCGGCTCCGGCCCGTCGGTTCCCACCGCGTCCGCGAGGAATTCGGCTGTCCGGACGTACCACGCACCGCCCACCGGCGATGGTTCCCAGCCGAGCGCGACCGGTGCGGCGTACAGGGCGAGCAGGGCCGAACCCAGCGCGGTGCCGGGGAGCCAGGGGTCGGGTGCCGTGCACAGCGTCACCGCGGCGACGAAGACCAGGAGCAGCACTCCGCCCGCCGCGAGCGCCACGAGCGGCAGCCCTTCCAGCAACTGCCGCCCCGTCAGTTCACCCTGTTCCTCCGGCGCCGGTCCGCCGAGCCGGTGCAGCGGGCGTGTCGACGCCCAGAAGGCGACGGTGGCGAGTCCGAGCAACCCCCAGAGGATGTCCCGCAGCCGTCGGTCGGACCCGCCGCCGGCCGGCGACGGGGTGACACGGCCGGCCGTGCTCACGGACGCTTCGGCGGACCGGCCGGGCCGGCCGGCGGCACCCGCGCCGTCCCGGCCCTCGTCCTCTCCACCCCGTCCGTCCTGCTCATCGCGCTCGCCGCGCTCGTGCGGTGTCTCGTCCCGGACCGGTGCGTGCGCGTTCCGTGAAGTGTGCCCCGCGTGAGCGCCGGCCGCCGGATCGCCCTCGGCCTCGCGCTCGTGCGCCTCGGCGCCCGGGTGCTCCCCGGGCTCGGCGCTCGGCCCGGCACCCGCGTCCGTAACCGGCTCCGATTCCCCGTCCAGGCCCACGTCCGGCCCGGGGCCCACGTCCGTGGGGCGGGGCCGGACGATGAACGCCATCGTGTCCGCCTGGAGGGCCTCCCGTTCGTAACCGGGGCGGCCGATGAACAGCGTGACGGTGTCCGCGTCGTCCTGTCCCCGGCCCCCGTCCTCGTACGGGGCCCGGCGGCCCCAGCCCGTGCCGTACCCGGCGGTGGCGTTCAGCTGCGCCCAGCGCGTGCCGTACGCGGGACCGGCGGAGGCGCTCCCCGTCCGTCCCGTCCCGCTCGTCGTACCGTCCTTGCCGCCGGCCCCGCCCGTCCGGTCGACGAGCCCACCGTGCCCGTCGCGCGTATCGCGCAGCGCCGAGCGCAGGCCGAACACCGAGACGACGGCGACCACCGTCATGCCGATCAGCACCGCCCACCCGGCGCCCGCGATGCCCGCCGGGGTGAACAGCACGGCCGCGCCGCCCAGTACCAGTACGCACATGGCCCCTTGGAGCACGGCGAGCACACCGGTGCGCCCCTGCACCCGCAGCACCCCGATGTACAGCTCCACGACCACCCGGGGCAGCGCCCCGAGCGCGAGCAGCCGCAGCACCATCGAGCCGTGCTCGGCGTAGTCCGCGCTGAACGGCGTGAGGATCAGCGGCGCGAACACCACCAGCACCAGCACGACCGGCACCAGGAGCAGCGTCATCCGGCGCAGCGCCCCGCGGACCCCGTCCGCGAGCCGGCGCGGGTCGTGCGAGGCGTGGGCGGTGAGCGACGCGGCCATGTTGATGGCCATGAACTCCATGGTTCCGCCGACGGTGTACGCCACGTAGAAATAGCCGTTCTCGGCGGCGCTGAAGCGGACCGCGACCATCACCGGCAGGAGATTGATCATCGTCAGGCTGAACAGCGCGCCGAGCGAGTCACCGGCGAGGAACCGGCCCATGTCGCGGATCCTGGGCGGTTCCCGGTCGCGGTCGGCGGCGGCCTGGCGCGGGATGAGCCGACGGAAGATCAGCCAGCCGAGCGGCAGCGTGGAGAACGCGATCGCGACGGCCCAGGACACGAAGATGCCCAGCACGGGCAGCGCGCTCGCGAAGACGGCCAGCAGGACCAGCTTCCCGGTGGAGAAGACGGCGTTCCCGACGGGCACCCAGGCGGTCCTGCGCAGGCCCGTGAGCACCCCGTCCTGCAGGGTGAGCAGTGCCCACGCCACGCACGCCGCGACGAACAGCGCGCCCGCCAGCGGTGTGCCGAGGGGCTCGTACGACGCGCCCCACAGGTCGAGCGTGAGCAGGAAGACACCCGCGGCCAGCGCGACGACCAGCGAACTCGCCCCGTACACGCCCCACACAAGGCGCCCGGTCTCGCGCCCGGCGCGCGGCACGAAGCGGACCACCGCGCCGATCATCGTGGTCGCGGTGATACTGGCGAGCAGCCGCATCGCGGCGATGGCCGCGGAGCCCTGGCCGACCGCGTCCTCGGAGTAGTAGCGCGCGGCCACGAGCCAGAAGCCCAGCCCGAGGACGGCGGACACGCCGGTGCTGAGCATCAGGAAGTAGGCGTTCTTGAAAAGCGAGTCGGAGCTGTCGGAGCCGTGTTTGTCGTCGGCAGGTTCGGGTCCGCCGCCGCCCGTGCGCACCGCGGCGGGCTCGTGCACCTGGATCTCAGCCACGAGGCGGCCCCAGCCCTCTCGCCGCGGTCCCCGACCGTCCGGTGCCTTGCCCCGTCGGTCCGTCCGGCGCCTCACAAGCCCCTGACTCCTGTGACCCCTGCGCGGCCTCCGACGGCTCCGGTGCCTTTGACGGTGGCTCCGGTGGCTCGGCCGGCTGTGCCCCGGACCGCTCCAGCGCCTCTGCCGCCTCACGCGCCCGCAGCGGGTCCACCGGCAGCGCGTGCCGCGCGAACCAGCGGGCATTCCCGGGGGCGGACGACGGGTCCGTGAACGCCGCTCCCGCATAGTCGTCCAGGGGCGGGTCGTAGAGGTAGCCGACCACGATGCGGCGCCGGGCCAGTGCCGCGATCGCCGCGTCCCGGTCCGCCACCAGCAAGGGCACCCGGAACAGCGGTTGCACCGCGCCGTCCGCCGGCGGCCGGGCCCACGGCGTCGACAGCAGCAGCTCCGTGCCCGCCCGTGAGGCCCGTAAGACGTCGTCCAGCCGCCCGAGACTGCGGTGAACGCGGCGCAACCGTACGGGGCCCGGCTCCCGCCGGTATTCGTGCATGTCGACCCGCACCCAGGGGTCGTGCGCGACCAGGTCCGGCGCGGAGCGCACGGCGCCGGCCAGCGCGTCCGGACGCAGCGGCATCCGGATCCCCTCGCGCTCCGTCAGCCCCAGCAGCTCCATCGTGGCCCAGGCGGCCCGGCGCAGCCCCAGCCGCCGTACGGCGGCCTCGGCGTACGGCCGTACCGCGTAGGCGAGTTCGGACGTCATGCGCCGTGGGGTGAGCAGTTCGGCGCAGGCCTCACGCACCGCTGTGCTCCGGTCCGGATCGGCCAGCGCGAGGATGCCCCCCGTCTGGGCGCCGACATGCTTGGAAAGGCTGAAAACGGAGGCGTCTCCCCATGCCCCGACCGGCCGGCCGCCGACCTCGCTGCCGATGGCGTGCGCCCCGTCCTCGAACAACGGGATGCCCAACGCATCGCAGCGGGCCCGCAGTTCGGGTGCCGGATCCGGGTTGCCGTACAGGTTCGTGGTCAGTACGGCGGACAGCGAGCCCCATGTCTCGTCCGGCACCGCGTCGATGTCGATGGACGCGTCGAACGGGTTGAGCGGCGCCTGCACCGGGCGCAGGCCCGCCGCGAGCACCACGAAGAAGATGACGTCGTCGTTGACCGGCGACATCAGCACCCTGCCGCCCGGCGGGCACCAGTGGCGCAGCGCCACGAACAGCCCGAACCTGCACGACGGCACATACACACATTCCCGGCCGAGCCGGCCGCGCATGGCATCTTCCAGCCTCTTCGGCTGCATGCCCGAACGCGCCGATCCCGGGCCGGCCTCCCCAATGGCCATCCGTCCCCCTGTTGTGCCATCGGAACGCCCCCTCCCCGAGGCCTTCCGGCACCCGCCCAGAGTCGCCCCGTTCGCACCGCTCCGTCAAGATTGCGTATCCGCCCTGTGGACAACTTCCGGTACGCAAGGGGGAGCAGCGCACGCGTCATGCCGTCCCGGACGCGCACGCCACGCCTCCCGCGCCCCGGACCCGCCCTTCCGCCTCTGCCCAAGACCATCGCGACACCCGTAACGTGTGGCACGCCACGGACACGTGGAGCACCTGCGCACACGAAAGCGAGGCAGCACCCGATGCCCCCCTTCGATGTCCCCGAGGGCGATCCCTTCGGCCCGCACAATCTGCCGTACGGCGTGTTCTCGCCCCCCGGCTCGTCGGAGCAGAGGGTGGGCGTCCGGCTCGGCGACCACGTCCTCGACGCCGGCGCGGCCGCACACGCCCTGGGCTCCCCTTACGCCTCCCTGCTCGCCCGCCCGACCCTCAACCCGCTGCTGGCGGCGGGCCGTACGGCCTGGTCGGACGTCCGGCGCGCCCTCACGGCCTGGGTGACCGTGCCGGCGCACCGGGAGACCGTCGAGCCGCTGTTCCACCCGCTGTCTTCGGTGACCCTGCACCTCCCCTTCGAGGTCGCGGACTACGTCGACTTCTACGCCTCCGAGAACCACGCCCGGAACGTCGGCCGGATCTTCCGCCCGGACGCCGCCGACTCCCTCACCCCGAACTGGAAGCACCTGCCGATCGGCTACCACGGCCGCTCCGGCACGGTGCTGGTGTCCGGCACCGACGTCGTACGCCCCTCGGGGCAACGCAAGGCGCCCACCGATCCCGCCCCGGTCTTCGGCCCGTCGGTGCGGCTGGACATCGAGGCCGAGGTCGGCTTCGTGGTCGGGGCGCCGTCCGAGCTGGGCCGGCCGGTGCCGCTCGGCGACTTCCGCGACCACGTCTTCGGCCTCTGCCTCCTCAACGACTGGTCCGCACGCGATGTCCAGGCCTGGGAGTACGTCCCCCTCGGCCCGTTCCTCGGCAAGTCCTTCGCCACCTCGGTGTCGGCCTGGATCACCCCACTGGACGCCCTGGAAGAGGCCCGGGTGGCGCCGCCGGAGCGCACCCACGCGCTGCTGCCGTACCTGGACGACACGGACGAGGAACCCGGCGGTTACGACCTGCGGATCTCCGTGGCCGTCAACGGGCACGTCGTCTCCGAACCTCCCTTCTCCACGATGTACTGGACGGCCGCCCAGCAGCTCGCCCACATGACCGTGAACGGCGCCTCCCTGCGCACCGGCGACCTCTACGGCTCCGGCACGGTGAGCGGGCCCGCCGAGGGGCAGCGCGGGTCCCTGTTGGAACTGACCTGGAACGGTCGCGACGCCCTCGAGCTCCCCGACGGCAAGCGGACCTTCCTGGAGGACGGCGATGTGGTGACCCTGTCGGCCTGGGCCCCGGGGCCGGGCGGAGTCCGCGTCGGCCTCGGCGAGGTCACGGGACGGGTGACCCCGCGGGCTGACCCCACGGGCTGACCCAGCGGGACGGCCCCGTGCGTCGGCTCCGCGGGACGGCCCCGCGGGCTACGTCGGCGAAGCCGTCCGATCTACGTCGGCCCCTGCCTCGCACCGCCCTTCGCCGTCATACTTACTTGGCGTCGGGCGGTGTGCGGCTCCCGCACCACACGTACCCCGCACGTACGCGGCACGCGGCACACGCCTCATGCCCTCCGCACGTCATGCAAGGCCCGCACCGCACGCACGTCCCGCACGCACGTCCGAAGCCGCCCTCTTCCGACAGGATCCGGAGCCCGTGGCATGACCCTCTGCCTGCTCCTGCTGAGCGTTGTCGCCGTGACGGCCGCCGGGCCCGTCCCTCGGGTGCTGACCCGGGCGAAGTGGCCGGAGCGGGAGCCGGTGGTCGCCCTGTGGGTCTGGCAGTGTCTGGTCGCCACGGTCCTGTTGTGCTGCGTGGCCGCCCTGGCCCTGGCCGCCGCGGCCGTCTTCGGCACGGTCCGCGCCCAGCTCTTCGCCCCGGCCCCGCCCGCTGTGACCGCGGCGTACGACCTGTCCGCCGCCCCGTCTTGGGCGGCCGCCCTCACCGTGCTCCTGGCCTGCGGCGCGGCCTGGACCACGGCCATGCTCGGACGTGAACTGGTCGACGCCCGCCGGCGCCGGGCCCAGGCACGAGCACATCTGCTGGAGCGCGCCCCCGACCTGCCCGCCGGTCTCCCCGCGGCCCACGGCCCCCTGCTGGTCCTCGAGGACGAGTACCCGGACGCCTGGTGGATGCCGGGCAGCCCGCCCCAGCTGATCGTCACCACCGGTGCCCTGCGCCGCCTCACCGACCATCAGATCGACGCCGTCCTCACCCACGAACGCGGCCACGCCCGCGCCCACCACAACTGGCTGCTGCACCTCTCCACCGCCCTGGCCACCGGCTTCCCCCATGTCCCGCTCTTCGCCCACTTCCGCGACCAGACCCACCGCCTGGTCGAACTGGCCGCCGACGACACGGCCTCCCGCCGCTGCGGTCACCTGACCACGGCACTGGCACTGATCGAGCTCAACCAGCACCGAGGCGTCCTGTCCTGCGCCTCCAGCCACCGCCTGCTCGGCGAGCGCGTCGACCGCCTCCTGAAGCCCTCACCCCGCCTCGGCCGCCGCGACCGCGCCCTGACGACGACAGCGGCGGCCCTGATCCCTCTCCTCCCCCTCCTGATCACTTTCGCCCCGGGCCTCACCGCCCTGCCGTGACCCGGTACGCGATCCCCGCACGGCACCGCCCATCAGGCACCCACCCGGCCACCCGGCCGGGCGAGGCACTGACCACGGCCCGCCCGGGGCCGGACAGCTGACGGCCGAGGACCAACGGCTGACGGCTGACGGCTGACGGCTACATCCAGTCCTCGGGCTCCGGCTCGGCGTCCATCTCGGGCCAGTCGTGGTCGGACACGGGACCGGCGGGATCTCGACCGATCCGCCCGGCGTCGGTACGGGCCGCGTCGGGCCCCGCCGCCTGAGCCGGGTCCCGCGTCCCGGCCTCTGCCCCGTCCTGCGCGCCTGCCTGTGCCTGTGCCTCTGTCTCTGCCTCTGGTCCGCCCTGCGGCCCGCCCAGCCCCCTGAGCACCCCCACCACGCCCTCCCCGTACGTCGCGAGCTTCTTCTCGCCCACTCCGCTGATCCCACCGAGCTCGGCGACCGAGCCGGGCCAGGCCGTGGCGATCTCGCGGAGCGTGGCGTCATGGAAGATGACGTACGCGGGGACGCCCTGCTCGCGGGCCTGTTCGGCACGCCAGGCGCGCAGCGCCTCGAAGGCCGGCAGGAGTTCCTCGGGCAGCTCGGCCGCCGCGGCCTTGGCCTTGCCCTTCCCCGAGCCCAAGGCTCCCGACCGGGAGGTCACCGGCTTCTTCGGCTCCTTGCGCAGCGGCACCTCCCGCTCGCGCCGCAGCACGGTCCCGCTGGCCTCGGTCAGCACCAGCGTGCCGTAGTCCCCCTCGACCGCGAGCAGCCCCTGGGCCAGCACCTGCCGGACGACGCCCCGCCATTCGCCCTCTTCCAGATCGTCACCGATCCCGAACACGGAGAGCTGGTCATGGTCGAACTGGATGACCTTGGCCGTGCGCTTGCCCAGCAGGATGTCCACGATCTGCACCGCGCCGAACTTCTGCCCGCGCTCCCGCTGCAGCCGGACCACCGTCGACAGCACCTTCTGGGCCGCGACGGTTCCGTCCCACGTCTCCGGCGGGGTGAGGCAGGAGTCGCAGTTGCCGCAGCCCGCCGGGTCGGGGTTGTCCTGGCCGAAGTAGGCCAGGAGCTGCCCGCGCCGGCACCGGACCGTCTCGCACAGGGCGAGCATCGCGTCCAGATGCTGGCCGGCCCGGCGCCGGAAGGCCTCGTCGCCCTCACCGGACTGGATCAGCTTGCGCTGCTGGATGACGTCGTTGAGCCCGTACGCCATCCAGGCCGTGGACGGCAGCCCGTCGCGCCCCGCACGGCCCGTCTCCTGGTAGTAGCCCTCGACGGACTTGGGCAGGTCGAGGTGGGCGACGAACCGGACGTCCGGCTTGTCGATGCCCATGCCGAAAGCGATGGTCGCCACCACGACCAGGCCGTCCTCCCGCAGGAAGCGGGACTGGTGCGCGGCACGCGTCCCCGCGTCCAGTCCCGCGTGGTACGGCACCGCCTCGACGCCGTTGCGGCTGAGGAACTCGGCGGTCTTCTCCACGGAGTTGCGGGAGAGGCAGTAGACGATGCCCGCGTCGCCCGCGTGCTCCTCCCGCAGGAAGTTCAGCAGCTGCTTCTTGGGATCGGCCTTGGGCACGATCCGGTACTGGATGTTGGGCCGGTCGAAGCTCGCCACGAAGTGCCGGGCATCCGGCATGGCCAGCCGCTCGGTGATCTCCTGGTGCGTGGCGTGCGTGGCCGTCGCGGTGAGCGCGATCCGGGGCACGTCCGGCCAGCGCTCGCCGAGCAGCGACAGGGAGAGATAGTCCGGCCGGAAGTCGTGCCCCCACTGGGACACGCAGTGCGCCTCGTCGATCGCGAAGACGGAGATCTTCCCCCGCGACAGCAGATCCAGCGAGCTGTTCAGCCGCAGCCGCTCCGGCGCGAGATACAGCAGGTCCAGCTCGCCGGCGAGGAACTCGGCCTCGACGACGCGCCGCTCCTCGAAGTCCTGTGTGGAGTTCATGAACCCGGCGCGCACACCGAGCGCCCGCAGCGCGTCCACCTGGTCCTGCATCAGCGCGATCAGTGGCGAGACGACGACTCCCGTACCCGGTCTGACCAGGGCCGGAATCTGGTAGCACAGCGACTTGCCGCCACCGGTCGGCATGAGCACCACGGCGTCCCCACCCGCGATCACATGCTCGATCACCGCCTGCTGCTCACCGCGGAAGGCGTCGAATCCGAACACCCGGTGCAGCGCCGCCAGCGCCTCGCTCTCCATCACTGCCATCCCACCACTACCGTCCGTCCCACTCATCGTCCCGCCCCCCCGTACGACCACTCGCGGCCGCCGCGTCCACTGCGGCCGCTCTCGACCACTGCGCCCACGATAGGCGCCTCCACCGACATCCCCGGAGTTGTCCACAGACCGCCACCCCGGACGTATCCACAGGCCCCCGCACCCATCACATCTGCACACCGACGTTCACGGGCCGACCACCCTCTGAACAACCGCGATCGACCACGCCCCGCCACGACCCAGCACGGCAACGGCCCGGCACCCCCCGAGCGGGTGCCGGGCCGCCCTGCCGTCGGCGGGCGCCGGGTCAGCGCACGAACACTCCCGCGTTCCCCGCCAGCTCCAGGAAGTACTGCGGTGCCACGCCCAGCACCACCGTGACCACCACGCCCATCCCGATCGCCATCATCGTCAGCGGTGACGGCACCGCGACGGTCGGGCCCTCGGGCCTCGGCTCGCTGAAGAACATCAGGACGATCACCCGGATGTAGAAGAACGCCGCGATCGCCGACGCGATCACACCGACCACGACCAGCGGTACCGCGCCGCCCTCCGCCGCCGCCTTGAACACGGCGAACTTCCCGGCGAAGCCGGACGTCAGCGGAATACCCGCGAAGGCGAGCAGGAACACCGCGAACACGGCCGCCACCAGGGGCGAACGGCGGCCGAGCCCCGCCCACTTGGACAGGTGCGTCGCCTCACCGCCGGCATCCCGCACCAGCGTCACCACCGCGAACGCGCCGATCGTCACGAACGAGTACGCCGCCAGGTAGAAGAGGACGGACGAGATGCCCTCCGGCGTGGTGGCGATGACACCCGCGAGGATGAAGCCCGCGTGCGAGATCGCCGAGTACGCCAGCAGCCGCTTGATGTCGGTCTGGGTGATCGCGACGATCGCGCCGCCCAGCATGGTGACGATCGCGACGGCCCACATGACCGGTCGCCAGTCCCAGCGCAGGCCGGGGAGCAGGACGTACAGCACTCGCAGCAGCGCGCCGAACGCGGCCACCTTGGTCGCCGCCGCCATCAGGCCCGTCACCGGCGTCGGCGCGCCCTGGTACACGTCCGGCGTCCACATGTGGAAGGGGACGGCACCGACCTTGAACAGCAGGCCCATGATCAGCAGACCCGCGCCCATCAGGAGCAGCACGTCGTTGCCCATGGTGTTGACGAGCGCCGGGTCGACCTCCTGGATCGTGCCGTCGACGACCTGCGCGATCGTCGCGTACGACATCGAGCCCGCGTAGCCGTACAGCAGCGCGATCCCGAAGAGGAGGAACGCGGAGGCGAACGAGCCGAGCAGGAAGTACTTGACCGCGGCTTCCTGCGAGATGAGCCGCTTGCGGCGGGCCAGCGCGCAGAGCAGGTACAGCGGGAGGGAGAGGACCTCCAGCGCCACGAAGAGCGTCAGCAGGTCGTTGGCCGCGGGGAAGACGAGCATGCCCGCGACCGCGAAGAGCAGCAGCGGGAACACCTCGGTGGTGGTGAACCCCGCCTTGACGGCCTTCTTCTCTCCGTCGCTGCCCGGCACGGAAGAGGCCTGCGCGGCGAAGGAGTCGACCCGGTTGCCCTCCGCCTCCGGGTCGAGCCGGCGCTCGGCGAAGGTGAACAGGCCGACCAGGGCCGTCAGGAGGATCGTGCCCTGCAGGAACAGGGCGGGGCCGTCGACGGCGATCGCGCCCATGGCCGCGATGCCCGCCTTGGTCGTGCCGTATCCGTCGGCCGCGAGCGCCACGACCGCGGCGAACGCGGCGACGAGCGCGACCGAGGCGACGAACACCTGTGCGTAGTAACGGGATTTGCGCGGTACGAAGCCCTCGATCAGGATCCCCACGACCGCCGCACCGACGACGATCAGGATGGGCGCGAGCTGCGCGTACTCGATCTTCGGCGCGTCGATCTTCGCGATCGGGTCGGCCGCACTTGTCCACAGGCTGTGGACGGCTGATGCGCTCACTTGGCCGCCTCCACCTCGGGCTGGGGGTTCTTCTGCTGGACGTCTGACATGGTCTGCTTCACCGCCGGGTTCACGATGTCCGTGACGGGCTTCGGGTACACACCCAGGAAGACCAGCAGCACGATCAGCGGCGCGGCCACGGCGATCTCACGCACCCGCAGGTCGGGCATCCTGGCGAGCTCGGGCCGCAGGGGGCCCGTCATCGTCCGCTGGTAGAGGACGAGGGTGTAGAGCGCGGCGAGCACGATGCCGAAGGTGGCGATGACGCCGATCACCGGATAGCGGGTGAACGTGCCGACCAGGACCAGGAACTCGCTGACGAACGGAGCGAGTCCGGGCAGCGACAGCGTCGCCAGGCCACCGATGAGGAACGTGCCGGCGAGTACCGGCGCGACCTTCTGCACCCCGCCGTAGTCGGCGATGAGCCGGGAGCCGCGCCGCGAGATGAGGAATCCGGCCACCAGCAGCAGGACGGCGGTCGAGATCCCGTGGTTGACCATGTAGAGCGTCGCCCCGGACTGGCCCTGGCTGGTCATCGCGAAGATGCCCATGATGATGAAGCCGAAGTGCGAGATCGACGCGTACGCGATCAGCCGCTTGATGTCGCGCTGGCCGACCGCGAGCAGGGCCCCGTAGATGATGCTGATGACCGCCAGCACCATGATCGCGGGGGTCGCCCACTTGCTCGCCTCGGGGAAGAGCTGGAGGCAGAAGCGGAGCATCGCGAACGTGCCCACCTTGTCCACGACGGCCGTGATGAGCACGGCGACCGGGGCGGTGGACTCCTGCATGGCGTTGGGCAGCCAGGTGTGCAGCGGCCACATCGGCGCCTTCACCGCGAAGGCGAGGAAGAAGCCGAGGAACAGCCAGCGTTCGGTGCTCGTCGACATGTCGAGCGAGCCGTTGGCCCGCGCCTCGGCGATCTCGGTGAGCGAGAAGTTCCCGGCGACCACGTAGAGCCCGATCACCGCGGCCAGCATGACCAGACCGCCGGCCAGGTTGTAGAGCAGGAACTTGACCGCCGCGTACGACCGTTGTGCCGCCGCCGCCTTCTCGCCGTCCTGGTGGGCCCGGTCCCCGAAGCCGCCGATGAGGAAGTACAGCGGGATCAGCATGGCTTCGAAGAAGATGTAGAAGAGGAAGACGTCGGTGGCCTCGAAGGAGATGATCACCATCGCCTCGACGGCCAGGATCAGGGCGAAGAAGCCCTGCGTGGGCCGCCACCGTTTACTGCCGGTTTCGAGGGGATCGGCGTCGTGCCAGCCCGCCAGGATGATGAACGGGATCAGCAGGGCGGTCAGCGCGATCAGCGCGACCCCGATGCCGTCCACCCCCAGCTCGTAGCGGACTCCGAAGTCCGCGATCCAGGAGTGGGATTCGGTGAGCTGGTAGCGGTCGCCGCCCGGGTCGAAGCGCACCACGACGACGACCGCCAGCGCCAGGGTGGCGATCGAGACCAGCAGGGCCAGCCACTTGGCGGCGGTGCGTTTCGTGGCCGGTACGGCGGCCGTGGCGATCGCCCCGAGGGCCGGGAGCACCGCCGTCGCTGTCAGCAGAGGAAAGGACATCGGATCAGACCGCCCTCATCAGCAGGGTCGCGGCGACCAGGACGGCCGCGCCGCCGAACATCGAGACCGCGTAGGACCGCGCGAAGCCGTTCTGCAGCTTGCGCATCCGCCCGGACAGGCCCCCGAACGAGGCCGCCGTTCCGTTGACGACCCCGTCGACCAGGGTGTGGTCGACGTACACCAGCGAGCGCGTGAGGTGCTCGCCGCCGCGCACCAGGACCACGTGGTTGAAGTCGTCCTGGAGCAGGTCGCGCCGGGCGGCCCGGGTGAGCAGCGATCCGCGCGGGGCGACGGCCGGGACCGGACGGCGCCCGTACTGGCCCCAGGCGATCGCCACGCCGATGACCATGACGGCCACCGTGGACAGCGTGACCGTCAGCGCGCTGATCGGCGCCTGGCCGTGGTCGTGCCCGGTGATGGGCTCCAGCCAGTGCACGAACCGGTCGCCGATGCCGAAGAACGCGCCGGCGAACACGGAGCCGAAGGCGAGCACGATCATCGGGATCGTCATGCTCCTCGGCGACTCGTGCGGGTGCGGCGGGGTGTACCCGCCGCTCGTCGCGGCGGCCGGCTCCACGCCGGGTGCCGAGGACGGGGACGGCTCCGGGGCCTTGCGCCAGCGCTCCTCGCCGAAGAACGTCATCAGCATCACGCGCGTCATGTAGTACGCGGTGATCGCGGCGCCCAGCAGGGCCACGCCACCGAGGATCCAGCCCTCGGTGCCGCCCTTGGCGAACGCCGACTCGATGATCATGTCCTTGGAGAAGAAGCCGGACAGACCCGGGAACCCGATGATGGCGAGGTAGCCGAGCCCGAAGGTGACGAAGGTGACCGGCATGTACGTGCGCAGTCCGCCGTAGCGGCGCATGTCGACCTCGTCGTTCATGCCGTGCATGACCGAACCGGCGCCGAGGAACAGCCCGGCCTTGAAGAAGCCGTGCGTCACCAGGTGCATGATCGCGAAGACGTAGCCGATGGGGCCGAGGCCCGCCGCGAGCACCATGTAGCCGATCTGCGACATCGTCGAACCGGCCAGCGCCTTTTTGATGTCGTCCTTCGCGCAACCGACGATCGCACCGAACAGCAGCGTGACCGCGCCGACGATGGTGACGACCAGTTGCGCGTCCGGGGCGCCGTTGAAGATGGCGCCGGAGCGGACGATCAGATAGACGCCCGCCGTCACCATGGTCGCGGCGTGGATCAGGGCCGAGACCGGGGTCGGGCCCTCCATCGCGTCCCCGAGCCAGGACTGCAGCGGCACCTGGGCGGACTTGCCGCAGGCGGCGAGCAGCAGCATGAGGGCGATCACGGTGAGCTTTCCCTCACCGGCGGCGCCCGCGAGCCCGGCCTCGTCGTGGCTGCCGAGCACCGGCCCGAAGGCGAAGGTGCCGAACCACAGGAACATCAGCATGATCGCGATCGACAGGCCCATGTCGCCGACGCGGTTGACCAGGAAGGCCTTCTTCGCCGCGGTGGCGGCGCTGGGCTTGTGCTGCCAGAAACCGATCAGCAGGTAGGAGGCGAGACCGACGCCCTCCCAGCCGAGGTACAGCAGCAGGTAGTTGTCGGCGAGGACGAGGATCAGCATCGCCGCGAGGAACAGGTTCAGGAAGCCGAAGAAGCGGCGGCGCCGCTCGTCGTGCTCCATGTACCCGATCGAGTACAGGTGGATGAGCGAGCCGACGCCGGTGATCAGCAGGACGAACGTCATCGACAGCTGGTCGAGCCGGAAGGCGACGTCGGCCTGGAATCCCTCCACCGGGATCCAGCTGAACAGATGCTGCGTCAGGGTGCGGTCGTCGGCGGCGCTGCCCAGCATGCCGGCGAAGAGGACGACGCCGATCAGGAAGGACGTTGCGGCGAGCACCGTGCCGATCCAGTGACCGACGGCGTCCAGCCGGCGGCCGCCGCACAGCAGGACCGCCGCTCCGAGCAGGGGCGCCGCCACCAGCAGCGCAATCAGATTCTCCACGATTCAGCGACCCCTCACAGCTTCATCAGGCTGGCGTCGTCGACCGAGGCCGAGTGGCGGGAACGGAACAGGGACACGATGATCGCCAGTCCGACCACGACCTCCGCGGCGGCGACGACCATCGTGAAGAAGGCGATGATCTGGCCGTCGAGGTTGCCGTGCATACGGGAGAAGGCGACGAACGCGAGGTTGCAGGCGTTGAGCATCAGCTCGATGCACATGAAGACGACGATCGCGTTGCGCCGGATGAGGACACCGGTGGCGCCGATCGTGAACAACAGGGCAGCGAGATACAGGTAGTTGACCGGGTTCACTTCGATTCCTCCTCGGCCCGCTTCGACGTCGTCGGCTCGATCTCCGTGCGCTCGAGCCGCTCCTCGGAGCGCCGCTCCAGCGCCCGCAGGTCACTGAGCGCCTCCTGGGACACGTCCCGGATCTGGCCGCGGTCGCGCAGTGTCCTGCTGACGGTGAGGTCGGACGTCGTACCGTCGGGCAGCAGGCCCGGGATGTCCACCGCGTTGTGCCGGGCGTACACGCCCGGGGCCGGCAGCGGCGGGAGCTGCTTGCCCTCGCGGACGCGCTGTTCGGCCAGCTCCCGCTGGGTCAGGACGCGTTCGGTGCGTTCGCGGTGGGTGAGCACCATGGCGCCGACGACGGCCGTGATGAGCAGGGCGCCGGTGATCTCGAAGGCGAAGACGTACTTGGTGAAGAGGAGGGCGGCGAGGCCCTCCACGTTGCCGTTCGCGTTCGCCTGGCCGAGGCCGTTGAACTCGGTGAGCGCGGCGTTGCCGATGCCGCCGACGAGCAGGCTGCCGAAGCCGAGCCCGCACAGGAGGGCGAGCCAGCGCTGCCCCTTGATGGTCTCCTTCAGGGAGTCCGCCGCGGTGACACCCACCAGCATCACCACGAACAGGAACAGCATCATGATCGCGCCGGTGTAGACGATGATCTGGACGACGCCCAGGAAGTAGGCGCCGTTGGCGAGGTAGAACACCGCCAGAACGATCATGGTCCCGGCCAGGAAGAGCGCGCTGTGCACGGCCCGCCGCATCAGGATCGTGCCCAGGGCGCCGATCACGGCGACGGTGCCGAGGATCCAGAACTGGACGGCCTCTCCGGTGGAGGTGGAGTAGGCGGCGAGGTACTCGGTCATCGGCGGATCACCTTCTCCGACGCCGGTTCGTCCTCGCCGAAGGTGGAGTCCGCCTCCTGCACGACCTCGCCCTTGGAATGGGCGGTCTGCCGCTCCGTGCCGGGGGCGGCCTCGGTCACCAGGCCCCGGTAGTAGTCCTGCTCGTCGGTGCCCGGGTACATGGCGTGCGGGCTGTCGACCATGCCCTCCTCGAGACCGGCGAGCAGCTGCTCCTTGGTGTAGATGAGGTTGGCGCGGCTGGAGTCGGCCAGCTCGAACTCGTTGGTCATCGTCAGCGCGCGCGTGGGGCACGCCTCGATGCACAGGCCGCACAGGATGCAGCGGGCGTAGTTGATCTGGTAGACGCGGCCGTACCGCTCGCCGGGCGAGTAGCGCTCCTCCTCGGTGTTGTCCGCGCCCTCGACGTAGATCGCGTCGGCGGGACAGGCCCAGGCGCACAGCTCGCAGCCGACGCACTTCTCCAGGCCGTCCGGATGGCGGTTGAGCTGGTGCCGTCCGTGGAAGCGCGGGGCCGTGGTCTTCTGCTGCTCCGGGTACTGCTCGGTCAGCCGCTTCTTGAACATCGCCTTGAAGGTCACACCGAAGCCGGCCACGGGGTTCTGGAAACCGGGCTTGGTCTCCTTGGGTTCCTCAGCCATCGGACGCCTCCTTTCCATCCTGAGATCCGTCACTGTGAGTATCGGGCCCACCACTGACAATGAGCTCCCGCTCCTGGCGCGAGCGGCGTCGCGGCACCGGCGGAAGTTCCTGTCCGGGCAGCGGCGGTACGGGGAATCCGCCTGCCATCGGGTCGAAGGCGGCCGGTTCACCGCCCGGTCCCCCGGCGCCCTCGGCCTCCTTGCCCTCCTTGCCCTTCGCCCGGAACATGTCGGCGACGAAGGACAGCAGCAGCAGGACGAGGACCCCGGCGGCGATGTAGAGGGCGATGTCCGCGAAGCCGTAGTTCTCGTTCTTCAGGGCCCGCACCGTGGCGACGGCCATCAGCCATACCAGGGAGACCGGGATGAGGACCTTCCAGCCGAGCTTCATCAGCTGGTCGTACCGCACGCGCGGGAGCGTGCCGCGCAGCCAGACGAACATGAACAGCAGCAACTGGACCTTGACGATGAACCAGAGCATCGGCCACCAGCCGTGGTTCGCGCCCTCCCAGAAGGTGCTGACCGGCCATGGAGCGCGCCAGCCGCCCAGGAAGAGGGTGACGGCGACGGCGGAGACGGTCACCATGTTGATGTACTCGGCGAGCATGAACATCGCGAACTTGATCGACGAGTACTCGGTGTTGAAGCCGCCGACCAGGTCGCCCTCGGACTCGGGCATGTCGAAGGGGGCGCGGTTGGTCTCGCCGACCATCGTCACGATGTAGATGATGAAGGAGACCGGCAGCAGCAGGATGTACCAGCGGTCGGCCTGCTGCTCGACGATCGCCGACGTCGACATCGACCCCGAGTAGAGGAACACGGAGGCGAAGGCGGCGCCCATGGCGATCTCGTAGGAGATCATCTGCGCGCACGAGCGCAGTCCGCCCAGCAGCGGGTACGTGGATCCGGAGCTCCAGCCGGCGAGGACGATGCCGTAGATGCCGATGGAGGCGACCGCGAGGATGTAGAGCAGCGCGATCGGCAGGTCGGTGAGCTGCATCGTGGTCCGCTGGCCGAAGATCGAGATCTCGTTGCCGGACGGCCCGAAGGGGATCACCGCGATCGCCATGAAGGCCGGGACGGCCGCGACGATCGGCGCGAGGATGTACACCGCCTTGTCGGCGCGTTTGACGACGAGGTCTTCCTTGAGCATCAGTTTCACGCCGTCGGCGAGCGACTGGAGCATGCCCCAGGGGCCGTTCCGGTTGGGGCCGATGCGCAGCTGCATCCAGGCGACGATCTTGCGTTCCATCACGATGGCGATCAGCACCGTCACCATGAGGAAGGCGAAGCAGAACACCGCCTTGACGACGACCAGCCACCAGGGGTCGCGGCCGAACATCGAGAGGTCTTCAGCGGCGAAGTACGGGCTCATGCCTCCACCTCCTTGAGGGCCTCGCCGGCGATTCCCGCCGGGCCGATTCGGACGAGGGAGCCGGGCAGCGCCCCGGTGTCGGAGGCGACACCGCCGCCGGCGGAGTTCAGCGGGAGCCACACCACGCGGTCGGGCATCTCGGTGACGCTCAGGATCAGTTCGGCCGTCCCCACGGGTCCGGTCACGGCGATCGGGTCGCCGTCCTTGACGCCGACCTCGGCGGCCGTGGCGGCCGACACACGCGCGTGCGCGGCGTGCCGGGTGCCGGCGAGCGCCTCGTCGCCCTGCTGCAGGAGCCCCTGGTCCAGCAGCAGGCGATGCCCTGCGAGCACCGCCTCCCCGGCGGCCGGCCGGGGCAGCGCGCCCGCGGTCTCCAGCGGTTCGCCGGCCCGCGGGCCGTCCCAGGCGCCGAGCCGTTCGAGCTCCGCGCGGGTGGTGCGCAGGTCCGGCAGGCCCAGGTGCACGTCCATGGCGTCGGCCAGCATCTGCAGCACGCGCGCGTCGGCCGGTGGGAGGGTGCGGGTCATCTGGTCGGGCTTGAGCGCCGACTCGAAGGGCCGGACCCTGCCTTCCCAGTTGAGGAAGGCGCCGGCCTTCTCGACGACGGCCGCTACCGGCAGCACCACGTCGGCGAGTTCGGTGACCTCGCTGGGCCGCAGCTCCAGCGAGACCACGAACCCGGCCTCGGCGAGTGCCGTGCGCGCGCGTGCGGGGTCGGGCAGGTCGGCGACCTCGACGCCGGCGACCAGCAGCGCCTGCAGCTCGCCGGTCGCCGCGGCCTCGACGATCTCGCGGGTGTCGCGGCCGTAGCGGTGCGGCAGGTCGGCGACGCCCCAGACGGCGGCGACCTCCTCACGCGCGCGCGGGTCGGTGGCCGGGCGCCCGCCCGGCAGCAGCGACGGCAGCGCGCCCGCTTCGACGGCGCCCCGCTCTCCGGCGCGCCGGGGGATCCACACCAGCCGGGCGCCGGTCGCGGTGGCGATCCGCACGGCGGCGGTCGGGCCGCCCTCGACGGCGGCGATCCGCTCGCCGACGACGATCACCGCGCCCTCGGCCCGCAGCGCTTCGGCGGCTCTGGCCCCGTCGCCCTCCAGGCCGACCCCGCTCGCGAGCGCGTCGAGCCATTCGGTCTCGGTGCCGGGAGCCGCCGGCAGCAGCGTGCCGCCGGCCTTCTCCAGTCCGCGCGTGGCGTGCGTGGCCAGCGAGAAGGTCCGCTGCCCGTGCGTACGCCATGCCTTGCGCAGCCGCAGGAAGACGCCGGGCGCCTCCTCCTCGGCCTCGAACCCGACCAGGAGGACGGCGGGCGCCTTCTCCAGCGAGGAGTACGTGACACCGCCGGCGGAGTCCGTACCGGACGCGCCCCCGAGGTCACGTCCGCGGCCCGCGACCCGCGCGGCGAGGAAGTCGGCCTCCTCGGCGCTGTGCACGCGCGCGCGGAAGTCGATGTCGTTGGTGTCCAGGGCCACGCGCGCGAACTTGCTGTACGCGTAGGCGTCCTCGACGGTGAGCCGGCCGCCGGTCAGGACGCCGGTGCGGCCGCGGGAGGCCAGCAGGCCCTGGGCCGCGATCTGCAGCGCGTCGGGCCAGGAGGCGGGCTCCAGCTCACCCTCGGCGTTGCGCACGAGCGGGGTCTGCAGCCGGTCCCGCTGCTGTGCGTACCGGAACCCGAAGCGGCCCTTGTCGCACATCCACTCCTCGTTGACCTCGGGGTCGTGGGCGGCGAGCCGCCGCATGACCTTGCCGCGCCGGTGGTCGGTGCGCGTGGCGCAGCCGCCGGAGCAGTGCTCGCACACCGACGGCGAGGAGACCAGGTCGAAGGGGCGGGAGCGGAACCGGTAGGCCGCCGAGGTGAGCGCGCCGACCGGGCAGATCTGGATGGTGTTGCCGGAGAAGTACGACTCGAAGGGGTCGCCCTCGCCGGTGCCGATCTGCTGGAGCGCGCCCCGCTCGACCATCTCGATCATCGGGTCGCCCGCGATCTGGTTCGAGAACCGGGTGCAGCGGGCGCACAGCACGCACCGCTCGCGGTCCAGCAGCACCTGCGTGGAGATCGGGACGGGCTTCTCGTAGGTCCGCTTCTTGCCGTCGAAGCGGGACTCGGGGTTGCCGTGCGACATCGCCTGGTTCTGCAGCGGGCACTCGCCGCCCTTGTCGCAGACCGGGCAGTCCAGCGGGTGGTTGATGAGCAGCAGCTCCATCACACCGTGCTGGGCCTTCTCGGCCACGGGCGAGGTGAGCTGGGTCCGCACCACCATCCCGTCGGTGCAGGTGATGGTGCAGGAGGCCATGGGCTTGCGCTGGCCCTCGACCTCGACGATGCACTGGCGGCAGGCGCCGACCGGGTCGAGGAGGGGGTGGTCACAGAACCGGGGGATCTCGATGCCGAGCTGTTCGGCGGCCCGGATGACCAGGGTGCCCTTGGGCACGCTGATCTCGACGCCGTCGATCGTCAGCGTGACGAGGTCCTTTGGCGGGACCGCCGCCCGACCCCCGCCGGAGGCGGCGTTGGTGGTCACGGTCATGCGTGCACCTCCGTGCGGTCGGCCCAGGCCGTCGACCTCGCGGGGTCGAAGGGGCAGCCCCGGCCCGTGATGTGCTGCTCGTACTCCTCACGGAAGTACTTGAGCGAGGAGAAGATCGGCGAGGCGGCGCCGTCGCCGAGGGCGCAGAACGCCTTGCCGTTGATGTTGTCGGCGATGTCGTTCAGCTTGTCGAGGTCGGACATCCGGCCCTTGCCGGCCTCGATGTCGCGCATCAGCTGCACGAGCCAGTACGTGCCTTCGCGGCAGGGCGTGCACTTGCCGCAGGACTCGTGGGCGTAGAACTCGGTCCAGCGGGTGACGGCCCGTACGACGCACGTCGTCTCGTCGAAGCACTGGAGGGCCTTGGTGCCGAGCATGGAACCGGCGGCGCCCACTCCCTCGTAGTCGAGGGGGACGTCGAGGTGCTCGTCGGTGAACATCGGCGTGGAGGAGCCGCCCGGCGTCCAGAACTTCAGGCGGTGCCCCGGCCGCATGCCGCCGCTCATGTCGAGCAGCTGGCGCAGTGTGATGCCCATCGGCGCCTCGTACTGACCGGGGCGTACGACGTGGCCGCTGAGGGAATAGAGAGTGAAGCCGGGCGACTTCTCGCTGCCCATCGAGCGGAACCAATCCTTGCCCCGGTTCATGATGGTGGGAACCGATGCGATCGACTCGACGTTGTTCACCACAGTCGGGCACGCGTAGAGGCCCGCGACGGCCGGAAAGGGGGGACGGAGCCGCGGTTGACCACGGCGGCCTTCGAGCGAGTCGAGCAGTGCGGTCTCCTCACCGCAGATGTACGCGCCGGCGCCCGCGTGCACGGTGAGTTCGAGGTCGAGTCCGCTGCCCAGCACGTTCTCGCCGAGGAGACCCGCCGCGTAGGCCTCGCGCACGGCCTCGTGCAACCGCCGCAGCACGGGAACGACTTCACCACGCAGATAAATGAAGGCATGAGACGACCTGATGGCGTAACAGGCGATGACAATGCCCTCGATGAGGCTATGCGGGTTCGCGAAGAGGAGCGGAATATCCTTGCACGTTCCGGGCTCCGACTCGTCGGCGTTGACAACTAGATAGTGTGGTTTTCCATCTCCCTGGGGAATGAACTGCCATTTCATTCCCGTCGGGAAGCCCGCGCCTCCACGCCCCCGCAGACCGGACTCCTTGACGTACGCGATGACGTCGTCCGGTGACATGGCGAGCGCCTTGCGGAGCCCCTCGTATCCCTCGTGCCTCTTGTAGACGTCCAGTGTCCAGGACTTGTCCTCGTCCCAGAAGGCCGACAGCACGGGTGCGAGCAGCTTCTCCGGGCCGGTGTCCTTGAGTTCGGGTGCCAAGGTCATCACTCCCCCTCCTCGGCGGTGGGTCCGGCCGGATGCGCCGGATCGGAGGCCGACGTGTCCTGCGGCGCGTCGTGCGAGCTGAGGTGCTCCGCCGGTGACGGGTCGTGCGGCGGGGTGTCCCGGGGTGCCTCACCGCGCGGGTGCACCACGCGCGCGGGGGCGGCCTCCCCCTTGGCCAGCTTCAGGCCGGCCAGGGAGGCGGGTCCCGCGCTTCCCGTGGCGTCGACGGCACCGTCCCGCTCGTCGGGGAAGCCGGCCAGGATCCGGGCGGTCTCCTTGAACGTGCACAGGGGCGCCCCGCGCGTGGGCGACACCGGGCGGCCGGCCCGCAGGTCGTCGACGAGGCGCTTGGCGCTCTGCGGGTCCTGGTTGTCGAAGAACTCCCAGTTGACCATCACGACGGGCGCGAAGTCGCAGGCCGCGTTGCACTCGATGTGCTCGAGGGTGACCTTGCCGTCGTCGGTGGTCTCGCCGTTGCCGACGCCCAGGTGCTCCTGGAGCTCCTCGAAGATGGCATCGCCGCCCATGACGGCACACAGGGTGTTGGTGCACACCCCGACCTGGTAGTCGCCGCTCGGCCGGCGCCGGTACATGGAGTAGAAGGTGGCGACGGCGGTGACCTCGGCCGTGGTCAGACCGAGCACGTCCGCGCAGAACTGCATCCCGGTGCGCGTGACATGGCCCTCCTCCGCCTGCATGAGGTGCAGCAGCGGCAGGAGAGCGGACCGGGAGTCCGGGTAGCGGGCGATGATCTCGCGCGCGTCGGTCTCCAGCCGGGCCCGGACCTCGTCCGGGTAGGCGGGCGCGGGCAGTTGGGGCATGCCCAGGCTGACGCCCCGCTCCGAAGGTGTGGTGGTCACCGGTCGACGCCTCCCATCACGGGGTCGAGGGATGCCACGGCGACGATGACGTCGGCGACCTGGCCGCCCTCGCACATCGCTGCCATGGACTGAAGGTTGGTGAAGGACGGGTCGCGGAAATGGACCCGGAAGGGGCGGGTGCCGCCGTCGGAGACGACATGCGCCCCGAGCTCGCCCTTGGGCGACTCGACCGCCGCGTACGTCTGTCCCGGCGGTACCCGGAAGCCCTCGGTGACCAGCTTGAAGTGGTGGATCAGGGCCTCCATGGAGGTGCCCATGATCTTCTTGATGTGGTCGAGGGAGTTGCCCAGTCCGTCCGGGCCCATGGCGAGCTGGGCGGGCCAGGCGATCTTCTTGTCGGCGACCATGACCGGTCCGGGCTGGAGCCGGTCCAGGCACTGCTCGACGATGCGCAGCGACTGGCGCATCTCCTCCAGCCGGATCAGGAAACGGCCGTAGGAGTCGCAGGTGTCCGCGGTGGGGATCTCGAAGTCGTACGTCTCGTAACCGCAGTACGGCTGCGCCTTGCGCAGGTCGTGCGGCAGGCCGGTGGAGCGCAGGACCGGGCCGGTCGCTCCGAGGGCCATGCAGCCGGCCAGGTCCAGATAGCCGACGTCCTGCATACGGGCCTTGAAGATGGGGTTCCCGGTGGCGAGCGCGTCGTACTCCGGGAGGTTCTTGCGCAGCTTCTTCACCAGCTCGCGGATCTGGTCCACCGCGCCGGGCGGCAGGTCCTGGGCGAGTCCGCCGGGGCGGATGTACGCGTGGTTCATCCGCAGGCCGGTGATGAGCTCGAAGGCGTCGAGAATGAGTTCACGATCACGGAATCCGTAGATCATGATCGTTGTGGCGCCGAGTTCCATGCCTCCGGTGGCGATGCACACCAGATGGGAGGAAAGCCGGTTCAGCTCCATCAGGAGCACGCGGATGACCGAGGCGCGGTCGGGGATCTGCTCCTCGATGCCGAGGAGCTTCTCGACGCCGAGGCAGTACGCCGTCTCGTTGAAGAACGGCGTCAGGTAGTCCATACGCGTCACGAACGTGGTGCCCTGGGTCCAGGTCCGGTACTCGAGGTTCTTCTCGATGCCGGTGTGGAGGTAGCCGATGCCGCAGCGGGCCTCGGAGACCGTCTCGCCGTCGATCTCCAGGATCAGCCGGAGCACGCCGTGCGTGGACGGGTGCTGCGGGCCCATGTTGACGATGATGCGCTCGTCGTCACTGCGCTGCGCCGTCTCGACGACCTCGTCCCAGTCGCCGCCGGTGACGGTGTAGACGGTGCCTTCCGTGGTCTCGCGCGCCGAGGCGGCGGAGGCGTTCGACATGCTCATGAGTACGACCTCCGCTGGTCCGGAGCCGGGATCCGGGCGCCCTTGTACTCGACGGGAATGCCGCCGAGGGGATAGTCCTTGCGCTGCGGATGGCCCTGCCAGTCGTCCGGCATCAGGATCCGCGTCAGGGCCGGGTGACCGTCGAAGACGATGCCGAAGAAGTCGTACGTCTCGCGCTCGTGCCAGTCGTTCGTCGGGTAGACGGAGACCAGCGACGGGATGTGCGGGTCGCTGTCGGGAGCGCTGACTTCCAGGCGGATCAGCCGGTTGTGGGTGATCGACCGCAGGTGGTACACGGCGTGCAGCTCGCGGCCCTTCTCGTTCGGGTAGTGCACGCCGCTGACGCCGGTGCACAGTTCGAAGCGGAGCGCGGGATCGTCGCGCAGGGTCGTCGCGACCCGGACCAGGTGCTCGCGCTCGATGTGGAAGGTGAGTTCGCCGCGGTCGACGACCGTCTTCCCGATGGCGTTCTCGGGGAGCAGGTCCTGCTCCTCCAGCGCGCCCTCCAGTTCGTCGGCGACCTCGTCGAACCAGCCGCCGTAGGGGCGGTTCGACGCTCCCGGGAACCGGATCGAGCGGACCAGGCCGCCGTAACCGGAGGTGTCGCCGCCGTTGTTGGCGCCGAACATGCCGCGCTGGACGCGGATCTCCTCACCCCCCTCGCCCCGCTGGCCGGGGAGGTTCTCGGCGGAGAGGTCCTTCTCGGGGTTCACGCCGTCGCCCGCGGTGTCGTTCGCGTCGCTCATCGCAGCAGCCCCTTCATCTCGATGGTGGGCAGGGCCTTGAGCGCCGCCTCTTCCGCCTCGCGGGCCGCCTCCTCGGCGTTCACACCGAGCTTGGAGCTCTGGATCTTCTGATGGAGCTTGAGGATGGCGTCCAGCAGCATCTCGGGCCGGGGCGGGCAGCCCGGCAGGTAGATGTCGACCGGAACGATGTGGTCGACGCCCTGGACGATCGCGTAGTTGTTGAACATGCCGCCCGACGAGGCGCAGACCCCCATGGAGATCACCCACTTGGGGTTCGGCATCTGGTCGTAGACCTGCCGCAGCACCGGCGCCATCTTCTGGCTGACCCGGCCGGCCACGATCATCAGGTCCGCCTGCCGCGGCGAGCCGCGGAAGACCTCCATGCCGAAGCGCGCCAGGTCGTAGCGGCCGGCGCCGGTGGTCATCATCTCGATGGCACAGCAGGCGAGTCCGAACGTGGCGGGGAACATGGACGACTTGCGCACCCAGCCCGCGGCCTGCTCGACGGTGGTCAGCAGGAATCCGCTCGGCAGCTTTTCTTCGAGTCCCATGGTCAGAAGCCCCTCAGTCCCATTCCAGGCCGCCGCGCCGCCATACGTACGCGTAGGCGACGAAGACGGTGAGCACGAAGAGCAGCATCTCCACGAGCCCGAAAATCCCCAGGGCGTCGAAGGTGACGGCCCAGGGATAAAGGAAGACGATCTCGATGTCGAAGACGATGAAGAGCATCGCCGTCAGGTAGTACTTGATGGGGAAGCGCCCGCCGCCGGCCGGCGTAGGGGTCGGTTCGATACCGCACTCGTAGGCTTCGAGCCTGGCGCGGTTGTACCGCTTCGGACCGATCAGCGTGGCCATGACCACGGAGAAGATCGCAAAGCCTGCCCCGAGGGCTCCCAGTACGAGGATGGGCGCATACGCGTTCACCGCTCCTCGCTCCTCTCACTCGGCACTGACTGCTGGCGAGCCGGGCTCACTTGTGCCCCACGCGTCCCGCGAACCACGCCCGCCCCGGCGAAGATCGAGAACATGTGAAGCAGGTCACAAGCCCAACCGCTCCGCATCCTATGCCCGCCGGTCTGTGATCTGCGACACGGGGTATTGCACAAGCTTTGTGATCTCCACCACCTGACGAACGATCATGAAGCCGGAGGAGCGGTGATCTTCGCACGCGAAGCGTCCACGCCGTCACCAGAAGTGACATTCTGCCGCGTCAGTGCAGGTCAGAGGGATCGTCTCCATATCAAGAGGGTTCCTCTGCATGCAAATTGGTGCTGGATGTGATCACTTGCTAGAGGACGCGTTCACACATCGGAGGGATGCGGGGCGCGATGTGGACGTGTGCACTCGTTCACGAAGTCCGTCCGGTTCGCGGCCGGCCCGCCGCCGGTCGGAGCGCGAGTCCGGGCGCGAGCCCGGCCGGAAACCGAGCGGCAGCCTCGGCGACACCTTCGGCCGCAAGCCGGCCGCGAACCGGACGCCCTCCGGACGCGATTCGTGACGACCCGGATGCGAACCGTGACGACCCGGATGCGAACCGCATCCATTCCGACGCTGCCCACGTGCGGGCCGACGCACCCCCGAACCCGACCCACAGCCCATCCCGAACCCGACCCGGGGCGCACCCCCGAACCCGGACCGACGCGCACCCCCGAACCCGACCCACAGCCCATCCCGAACCCGACCCGGGGCGCACCCCGAACTCGCCCCCGAGGGCACCCCGGACCCGACTCCCGTCGCGACCCGACCGCGACACCGCCGCAATACACCCGCAATCCGGTCGGGGCTCGCACACCGGACGCGACGACAGGGGTGACCGTTCCGTGACCTCCGCCACATCCGCCGGGGCGGCGCAGAAGGAGGGCTTGGCCAATCGTTTCAACCGATGGTAGGTGGAGGGCAATTCGGACGTAAAGATGAAAGACCGTGATCACGGGCCCATTACGCCGCGCCCATAATGTCCGTTATGGCGTCAATAAAGAACGACACGCCCGGGGTTCGGCGCCACGATTGAACAATTGTGGCGCAGCACACGTTTCTTGTGGATATGAAGGAGCCCCTGGTACCGGTTGTTCCCATGTCCCACACCGCTCACATACGAAGCCACCGGAAACCCCGCCGCACCGCGCAGACCACGATGGCGATGCGGGCCGGAGTTGCCGGTGGCGTCCTCGGCACTCTGGCAGTGGCCGGGGCGTCGGCCTCGGCGGTCGCCGCCGAGCCGGTGACCCAGACCCTCGAACTGCCCACCCTGACGGCCGACCTGTCCACTCAGGTGGCCCAGTCCGCGGAGGCCACCCAGCAGGCCGCCGCGAACTACCAGCTGCAGGCCGAGCGTGACGCCGCCGCGGCCAAGGCCGCAAAGGAGGCGAAGGCCGACCTCGCCGAGGCCAAGCAGAAGGCCGAGGCGAGGCAGAAGGCCGCCGAGGACGCTCGCAAGGCCGCCGCCGAGCGCGCCACGCGCGACGCCGAGCGCACCACCCTCACCGCCGACTCGGCCACCACGAGCACGACGGCCACCACGACCACCGCCTCCGCGCCGGCCAATGGCAGCGTCGGAACGGTGATCTCCTTCCTCAAGGCGCAGGTGGGCGACGCCTACGTCATGGGGGCCACGGGCCCCAACGCCTGGGACTGCTCCAGCCTGGTGCAGGCCGCGTTCCGCCAGGTCGGCGTGGACCTCCCGCGCGTCTCGCAGGACCAGTCGACGGTCGGCACCGACGTCTCGCTGTCCAACCTCCAGGTCGGCGACATCCTGTACTGGGGCGGCAAGGGCTCCGCGTATCACACAGGTGTCTACATCGGTAACGGCCAGTACCTGGACGCCGCCAACCCGTCCAAGGGCGTCGTCATCCAGAACCTCTCCGGCTACCCCGCGTCGGGTGCCGTGCGCGTGCTCTGAGCGACACCTGCACGAACCCGGACAAGGACCCGGACCCATAGCGGTCCGGGTCGTCGGGCTCGGTTCACACGGGCTCGGTTCACACGGGCCCCGGTTCGCCTGGGCCGGGGGGCCGCTGCGACTCGGGGGCAGCGGCTCTCCCCGTATGCGGCCGTATGCCCTCACGCGCCCCCACCCGCGCGCCACCCGCCCCGCGCTTCTTCCTCGCCCCGGCCGGGCGAGATCGCCCGCATGCCCGAATTGTCGCCCGTGGCGCGGGGATTGGCGGGCGGAATACTCCGGCCGAGCCCACGTACAGCCGTGTGGCAGGCCCTCACAGCGCTCCGGACACGCGTCGGCGGCCCGCGAGCCCGTCCATCCGGCCCCGGCCGCCCACAGCGCCCCTCACGGCTCCCGCGTATGTGTGACGCGAGGCGCGCCCCGCGTCACGCCTTCGGTGCCACCTTGCTCAGACCGTTGATGATGCGGTCCATCGCGTCGCCGCCCGTGGGGTCCGTCAGGTTGGCGAGCAGTTTCAGGGTGAACTTCATCAGCATCGGGTGCGTCAGCCCGCGCTGGGCGGCGATCTGCATGATCTTCGGGTTGCCGATGAGCTTCACGAACGCGCGGCCGAGCGTGTAGTAGCCGCCGTAGGTGTCCTTCAGGACGCGCGGGTAGCGCTGGAGGGCGATCTCCCGCTGGGCCGGCGTCGCCCGCGCGTGTGCCTGGACGATGACCTCGGCGGCGATCTGCCCGGATTCCATGGCGTAGGCGATGCCCTCGCCGTTGAACGGGTTCACCAGGCCGCCCGCGTCACCCACGAGCAGCAGTCCGCGCGTGTAGTGCGGCTGGCGGTTGAAGGCCATCGGGAGCGCGGCGCCGCGGATCGGGCCGGTCATGTTGTCCGGGGTGTAGCCCCAGTCCTCGGGCAGCGACGCGCACCATGCCTTCAGGATCTCGCGCCAGTCCAGTTCCTTGAAGGAGGCCGAGGTGTTGAGCACCCCGAGGCCGACGTTGCTCGTCCCGTCGCCCATGCCGAAGATCCAGCCGTAGCCGGGCAGCAGCCGGTCCTGCGGACCGCGGCGGTCCCACAGCTCCAGCCAGGACTCCAGGTAGTCGTCGTCGTGGCGCGGCGAGGTGAAGTACGTAC
Organism: Streptomyces chlorus; assembly: GCF_042655885.1. Lineage (NCBI taxonomy): Bacteria > Bacillati > Actinomycetota > Actinomycetes > Kitasatosporales > Streptomycetaceae > Streptomyces > Streptomyces chlorus. The sequence goes on along the minus strand of NZ_JBHSOA010000009.1, from coordinate 161,452 downwards.
GGACCGCGACGCCCATCGGGCGGTCCTCGCGGCGGTGCAGGCCCATGGCCAGGGACAGCCGCGTGGAGTTGCCGTCGGCGGCCACCACCAGCGGGGCCTGGAAGGTGACTTCCCGCTTCTCCTCGCCGAGCTTGGCCTTCACACCGGTGATGCGGCCGGTGCGGTCGTCGATGATCGGCGCGCCCACGTTGCAGCGTTCGTACAGGCGCGCGCCGGCCTTCTGGGCCTGCCGGGCGAGCTGTTCGTCGAAGTCGTCCCGCTTGCGGACCAGACCGTAGTCGGGGAAGGAGGCGAGTTCCGGCCAGTCGAGCTGGAGGCGGACCCCGCCGCCGATGATGCGCAGGCCCTTGTTGCGCAGCCAGCCCGCCTCCTCGGAGATGTCGATGCCCATCGACACGAGCTGCTTGGTGGCGCGCGGGGTGAGGCCGTCGCCGCAGACCTTCTCCCGCGGGAACGCGGTCTTCTCCAGCAGGAGCACGTCGAGACCGGACCTGGCCAGGTGGTACGCGGTGGCGGAGCCGGCCGGCCCCGCGCCCACGACGATCACATCGGCGGTGTTGTCGGAGAGGGGCTCGGTCACGCGGGTTCTCCCCAAGATTCGAAATCTACGTGCCGACGGGCACTGGACATGGGCAGTCTATGCAGCAGGATTGATCACCCGACTGAAGGGCCGCCTCATGAACCGAGCTCTGCCCGCTGTACGGCTCCGCGTACCCACTCACGAGGACGCCTTCACCTGGCACCGGACCTTCGCCGACCCGGACGTCATGGAATTCCACGGCGGCAGGGCCGCGGAGTTGTCGGTCTACGAGGAGCTCACCGCCCGCCAGCGGCGGCACGACGCCGAACTCGGCTTCTGCCTGTGGACCATGGTCGACGGGGCGGACCGCGTCATCGGTTTCACGGGCGCCCAGCCCTGGGAGCGGGACTGGGGTCCGACGGGCGAGATCGAGATCGGCTGGCGCCTCGGCCGGGAGCACTGGGGCAAGGGGTACGCCACCGCCGCGGCGCACCAGACGCTGGAACGGGTGCGCGCCACCGGCGTGCGGGACGTGGTCGCGATGGTCGACGCCCGCAACACCCGCTCGACGGCCGTCACCCGGCGGCTCGGGATGCGCCTCGCCGAGACGTTCACGATCCCGGCCTCGCGCCGGGAGGGGCATTGTTACCGGCTGACCCTGTGAAAGCGGACGCACAAGTGCGAGCGGAAGCATGAGCCATCACTTCCGCTACACCCTGTAATCAATTGTCACAGATAGCCACGCGGTGCTTCCTGTCGGCGCGTGGCCGCGTCTACTCTGCCGGTACCGCTGGGGGGTGACGTCCGTGCATATGACACCCAGGACACTCGACAGGACACCCGAGGTGCGCGTTCCGCGCATGGTCGGCCTGATGGCCGTGGACGCGCGCGAGTCGGCCCGTGCGCGTGGCCTGCATCTCGAGGCGCCGGACCGGCCGGACTTCCATCTGACCGTCGTCGAGTACGTCGTACGCCAGTATCCGCAGCCCGGTGCCGAGGTGCCGCGGGACTCCCTGGTGCACGTGTGGTTCGACTTCGATGAGGGGGACGGCGGAGGAGGCGTGCGCGAGCCGCGCGGGCCCGTACCGCCCGGCGGCGGCCTCCGGCGGGAGCTGGACGAATCCGGCGCCCCCGGCGCGGCCGCCTCCCGCGCGGCGACGGCGATCCTCGGCCCGCCCTGACCGGTCAGGGCCTTCCCCGGCTCGTCCCGACCGGTCAGGGCTGCCTTCCCCGGCCCTCCCTGGCCGGCCCCGGCCTTCCCCGGGCCCGGCCCGCCTCGCCTCAGCTCGCCTTGGAGCCCCGGTGCAGCGCGACCACGCCGCCCGTGAGGTTGCGCCAGGCCACCTTCGTCCAGCCGGCGCCCTGCAGCCGCTCGGCCAGGGCGGGCTGGTCGGGCCAGTCCCGGATGGACTCGGCGAGGTAGACGTACGCGTCGGGGTTGGACGACACCGTGCGGGCCACCGGCGGCAGGGCGCGCATCAGGTACTCGGTGTACACGGTGCGGAACGGCGTCCAGGTGGGGTGGGAGAACTCGCAGATGAGGATGCGTCCGCCGGGCCGGGTCACCCGGTGCATCTCACGCAGCGCCGCGTCCGTGTCCTGGACGTTGCGGAGCCCGAAGGAGATGGTGACGGCGTCGAAGACGTCGTCCTTGAAGGGCAGCCGGGTCGCGTCGCCGGCGGTGTACGGCAGCCAGTTCCGGCGCTGCTTGCCGACCTGGAGCATGCCGAGGGAGAAATCGCAGGGGACGACGTAGGCACCGGCCTGCGCGAAGGGCAGCGAGGACGTCCCCGTACCGGCCGCCAGGTCCAGGACCTTCTCCGCGGGGCGCGCGTCGACCGCCTTCGCCACCTCCTTGCGCCAGATCCGGTCCTGACCGAGCGACAGCACGTCGTTGGTCAGGTCGTACCGTTCCGCGACGTGGTCGAACATCGAGGCGACTTCGTGCGGCTGCTTGTTCAAGGATGCGCGGGTCACGGGCCCATTGTGGCAGGACGGCCCCGCCGCGGCCCCGGAGCCCCCGGGGTGCCGGCGGCAGGCCGGTCTACCGGCGCCGGTGCACCAGCCGTCCGCTCAGGACCGTCGCCACGCACGTGACGGCTCCCCGTTCGCTCAGCGCGGCCTCGTCGGGGACGTCGAACACGGCGAACGTCGCCGCCGCACCCGGGCTCGGGAACGGGGCCACAAGCGCCTCCGTCAGACCCCGGCCGCCGGCCAGCGGATCGAGGCCCGGCCCACCGTCAGGAGCCGCCGGCCCTTCCGGAACGGCCCCGGAACGTACCCCCGCAGCGGCTCTTCCGGCAGCTCCGACAGCGACTCCGGCCGGCCTCGGCTGCACGCTCAGCCCGGCCCGGCGCACCGCGTCCACCACGGCGGGCCGGCGCAGTTCCCCGGCGACGGCGACGGTCCCGTGCGCCAGCATCCGCTGCACCCCGCGCCGCGCGCTCGCGCCCCAGCGGGCGTCGGTCATCGCCAGCGCCGCGAGCGCCGCGCCGACGAGTGGTTCGGTACCCAGTTCGTCGGCCTCGCGCGGGTCTGGATGGTAGGCGTGCTCCAGCAGTTCGGGCCCGTACGGGTTCAGGAGCCCGGGGGCGAGCAGTCCCGGCCAGCGTCGTACCCGGGCCGTGGGATGTGCGGCCGCCAGTTCGCCGTACGGGCCGACGGCCGCGACCGTCCGCCCGTCGACGAGTGCCGCACCCTGCGGCACCGACGGCCGCCCGTCCCCCGTGATCAACAGGTCGGCGGCGTGAAGTGTCGGCATACGAAACCTAGTTGGAGGCCAGGAGCTTCAGCTCCGGGTGGGCCGTGCCGCCCTCGATCGCCGTGGAGGAGATGTGGGAGGCCACGCGGTCGTCGACGGGGTCGTCGGCCGGGTCGTCGTGCACGACGAGGTGCTCGTACGTGGTCGACCGCTGGGCGGGTACCCGTCCGGCGCGGCGGATGAGGTCGATGATCTCCAGCCGGTTGGAGCGGTGCTTGGCGCCGGCCGACGACACGACGTTCTCCTCCAGCATGATCGAGCCGAGGTCGTCGGCGCCGTAGTGCAGGGAGAGCTGGCCGACCTCCTTGCCGGTGGTCAGCCACGAGCCCTGGATGTGGGCCACGTTGTCGAGGAAGACGCGGGCGATGGCGATCATCCGCAGGTACTCGAAGAGGGTGGCCTGCGTCCGGCCCTTCAGGTGGTTGTTCTCGGGCTGGTAGGTGTACGGGATGAAGGCACGGAAGCCGCCGGTGCGGTCCTGCACGTCCCGGATCATGCGCAGGTGCTCGATGCGCTCGGCGTTGGTCTCGCCGGTGCCCATCAGCATGGTGGACGTCGACTCGACGCCCAGCCCGTGCGCGATCTCCATGATCTCCAGCCAGCGCTCGCCGGACTCCTTCAGCGGCGCGATGGCCTTGCGCGGGCGTTCGGGCAGCAGCTCGGCACCGGCCCCGGCGAAGGAGTCGAGCCCGGCCTGGTGGATCCGGGTGATGGCCTCCTCGACCGACACCTTCGAGATCCGGGCCATGTGCTCGACCTCGCTCGCCCCCAGGCTGTGGATGACGAGCTGCGGAAACTCCTTCTTGATGGCGGCGAAGTGCTTCTCGTAGTACTCGACGCCGTAGTCCGGGTGGTGGCCGCCCTGGAACATGATCTGCGTGCCGCCCAGCTCGATCGTCTCCGCGCAGCGGCGCAGGATGTCGTCGAGGTCGCGGGTCCAGCCCTTGGCGGTGTCCTTGGGCGCGGCATAGAAGGCGCAGAATCTGCACGCCGTGACGCACACGTTCGTGTAGTTGATGTTGCGCTCGATGATGTACGTGGCGATGTGCTCGGTGCCGGCGTACTTCCGCCTGCGTACGGCGTCGGCGGCGGCGCCCAGCGCGTGCAGCGGGGCGTCGCGGTAGAGGTCGAGCGCCTCTTCGGGGGTGATCCGCCCACCGGCGGCGGCACGGTCGAGGATGGGCTGAAGGTCGGCCTTCTCGGTCACCGGGCGTCCCTTTCGTAAGGTTCGTAAGGGTTGTGGACGGGCTGAACCAGCCTACGCCAGCGGCCCACGACGCCCGACGTCAGGCCGATGGGCGCCCCGTCGCACCTGCCCAACCGTCACATCGTGTACGCGCCGGCGGCGGCCGGAATGCGTCACACGACGGCCGGAGTGCGTCACACCGCTGCCGAATGTGCGTCACGCGGCGGGCCGGGCACCCGTCGGACCGGGCACGCGGTGGGCCGGGCACTGTCGGAGGGGGTACGCCTCGGAGGGGGTACGCACCCGGTCGGTGACGCCGGATGCGTCACGCCGTATACGCGCCGATCAGCAACCCGGCGAACACCCCGGCGATCAGGAACGGCCCGAACGGGAGGGCAGTCCCGCGCCCCGCCCGCCGCGCGACGACGAGGGCACCGCCGTACAGCGCCCCGAACAGGAACCCGGCGAAGGTGCCGAGCATCGCGGTGGGCCAGCCGTACCAGCCGAGGACGGCCCCCGCGCCGAGGGCGAGCTTCACGTCGCCGAAGCCCATGCCGGCCGGGTTGATGAGGAACAGGACGAAGTAGCCGGCGCCGAGCGCCAGGGCGCCCAGCAGGGCGGTCGTCCAGGTGCCCGCGTGCTCGGGGAGGAGGGCGACGATGCCGAGCAGGGCGAGGGCGGCCGCGGCGAAGGGGAGGGTGAGCGGGTCGGGCAGCCGCTGGACCCGGAAGTCGACGACCGCCAGCAGCACCCCGACGGGCGCGAGCAGCAGCCAGACGGCCAGCTCGGGGCGGGTCCCGGTGGCGGCGGCGAGGACGGCGCACACGAGCGCGGTGACGGCTGCGGGGACGGCGGGCCCGGTGCCGTACGACGTCCCGGCAGCCCTCTCTCCGTCTCCGCGCGGGACGCCCTCCTCGCGCCGGGCACCCTGTCCGCACCGGACGCACTGTCCGCACCGGGCCCGTCCGAGCCACCCGCGCAGCGGATGCCCCTCGGGGCACTGGGCGCGCCACGCCTCCCCCGCCGGGACGGCGAACCGGTACACCGCGCGGGGCAGCAGCGCACCCGCCACCGCACCCCACAGCACGGCGACCAGGACGACGACCGCGACCGACGGCACCGGCAGATCACTCATCCCGCGGCCGCGACCGCGTCGCGCCAGGTCGGCAGCAGTTCGTCGAGCAGTGCCTCGGTGCGCGGCGGCAGCCCGCGGGCGCCGCCGCGGCCGATGAGGTCGGTGGCGAGGGCGGTGAGCCGGGAGGGGTCGTCGAGGGCGTGGGTGGCGCGCAGCAACTCGTTCCACAGCCGCTCGTCGACCGGGGCGGTGCGCAGGGCCGCGTCGAGCGCCTCGATGGCCTTCTCCGCGCGGCCCTTCTCCATGTGGAACTCGGAGAGGGCGAGACCGGTGTCGGCGACGAGCAGCGGAAGCTGGGCGTCGACGATCTCGTGGGTGAGCCAGCGGTAGCGGCCCTCGGGCCGGTCGGCGAACAGCGGTCCCCGCACCAGCACCAGCGCGTCGGTGAGCAGCCGTCCGCGGACGGCCCGGCTGTCGACGCCCTTGCCCTGGGTCGCCTCGTGGTACAGCGACCGCAGCACGTCCAGGTCGGAGACGACGGACTTGGCGAGGGTGAGCCGGCCGGTGCTGTCGGTGCCGAGGCGGGGGGTGCCGTCGGCGTCGGTGCCGAGCCAGGCGCGCAGCCGGTCGAGGAGCGCCTCGCGCACGTCGTCGGTGACACCGCGCGGCCACAGCGCGGAGGACAGCACGCGCGGGTGCACGCCCTCACGGTGCAGGAGCAGCAGGGCGAGCGCCTCGTGGAGCAGGGGGCTGCGCTCCCCGTCCGGGGTGTCGAGGCCGATGATCTCGTACGGCCCGACGAGACGCGCGTACACGGCCGGCCGGCCCTGCTCACTGATGTCGACGAGGAACGGCGGGGTGTTGACCGGCCCGTCGGGTCCGCGGTCCGGGTCGGCCTCCACGAAGAGTTCGACGACCGCCCGCTGCTGGGCGGCGGGCAGGAGCTGCGCGTCGAGTTCGAGGCCGAGCAGGGGCGCGAGCAGCTTGCCCTCGCCGGTGATCTCCATCTCCCAGGCGGCGCCCGGCAGATCGCCGCTTCCGGTGCCGACGAGGTAGCCGATGCCGAGGCGGCTCGCGTCGGCGGCGAGTTCGGCGAGCTTGACGGCGTCCTCGGCGGACGGCTCGGCGGCGAGCAGGACGAGCTGCGGGGCCCAACGGGTGTGCTGGGCCGGGCCGGTACGTCCGGTGAGGACGGAGTCGTGCCCGGCGGCGCCCAGCGCGCCCCGCCGCTGCCGGGTCTCCGCCTCCATGGTCTCGAGGAGTGCCTCGATGTCGTCGAGGTGGCGGAGCCGGTTGGGGGCGAGCGGGGTCAGGTCCTCGCCGAACCCGACAAGGGTGATGGTCATACGGTCCGACCATCCGTTGGTCGCCAGTTCGGCGGCGACGGAGGCGAACACGGCGGCCCGGTCGGCCTCGCTGCCGCTCAGCGAGACGATGCCGGGGACGGACTCCAGGTTGAGCAGCAGCCGCGAGTCGTCCATGGTGCCGAGACTGACCAGACCGGGGTAGGGGGCGGCGGTGTCGGCGTCCTCGTACTGCCCGGCGTCGTCCTTGGCCAGCATCCAGAACGTCTGGTCCTGCCCGAGCCGCCACGGCGCCGGGGGCTTGCCGGCCGGCTGGGCTAGCTGGAGGTGCAGGTCGCCGGCGCTGAGCCAGGCCGCGTACACGGTCGGCAGGGCGCGCGACTCGGCGGCGAGGGAGGCGGCGAGCCCGCGCAGGGACCGGTCGAGCAGCCGTACGCCTTCGGGGTCGGCGCCGACGAGCAGCGCGTCCTGGACGTCCTGGGCGTCGCCGTGCGGCGTGGGCGGCTCCATCCCGCGCCGCCCCCCGATCCCCCCGAACGCCGACTGCCACAGCGCCTGCCGACGCCGGCGCCCGAGGGCGCCGAGGAGGCCGGCGGCGAGGAGGGGCGCGGCGAGCAGGGCTTCGGGCAGGCCGAAGGAGTGCCCGGCCTCGGCGGCAGGGGTGACGTGCTCCTGCCCAGCGCTGGGGGCGGGGGCAGGAGCGGGAGCCGGGTTCGCCGGGGCGGGCGCGGGCCGCTGTTCGGGAAGGGAGACGTGGGCGTCGCTGCCGCCACCCCGGGCTCCGGCTCCCCCGCTCCCTTGCGCGTGCTCCCCGGTCCGGGCGTAGTCGTGGATCTGCTGCTGCGCCTCGGGCGAGACCTCGGGTGCCTCGTCGGGCATCTCGACCAGGTCGCCGCCGCGCGCGTCGCCGGGCATCTCCATGATCCAGCCGGGCCGGATGAGACTGGCCTCGGAGAGCTTGGAACCGTCCGGCTGGGTGCGGTCCTTGTTGAGGGCGAAGATCTCCTTGTACCGGCGCCCGTCCCCGAGGTGCCGCTCGGCCACCTCCCAGAGGGAGTCGTGGTGACGCCCCTCGGGCGGCTGGATCCGGTAGAACTTCGTGTCGTCCTGCTGGGCGGTGCCGCCACCCGCCTCGGCCTGTGCGGCGGCGTGGGACGCCTGCTCGGCGAGGGCGGCGGCGGCCCCGGCGGCCTGCTCCTGCTGCTGCGCGAAGAGCCCCGGCGTCTGCTGGGCGGTGGCGGCCGTAGCCTGCTGGTTCCCCTCGACGCCCTGCCCCAACTGCGAGAGCCCCGGCGTGAAACTCGCCGTGGCGGCACCGACGAGCAGCAGCGCGGCCACGAGTTGACGCGCGAGCAGCTGACTGGGTCCGGCCCCGGGCACCCGCCCGGGCACGCCGACCCCGGACAGCGCGGCCTTCATCTCTACGAGCACGCAGGCGGTGAACTGGGCCCAGGCGAGCCAGACGAAGAACACCAGGATGCTCTGGAAGGTCTTGACGGAGACGTCCGCCTTGAGCCACTCCATCGGCTCGAACGTGCTCGGCAACGGCCGGCCCGCCGCCATCGCGAGTGCGGCCGGAACCCCCACCACCAGCACGAGCAACGCCACGAAGGCGAAGAACGCCTTGACGAAGTCCCCGAAGGTCCGCCTTCGTATCCGCACGGGCTGAGGCGTCCGGTTCCGCGGAGTCACGGCGGAACCCCCGCTGCGGTCTCCCGTCGCGCTGGACGAGCTTGAACTACGGCGTCGTGGCATGGCGGGTGTCCCGGGTCGTGTGGGTGTGGGAGGAGGAAGGAGCAGAAGCGACGGCGAGAGGCGGGTCGGTCTGAACTACCGAGCGAAAGGGAGCTACAGAACCACAGAGATCCTATTGACTCGCGCCTCCCCCGTCGAAGGCCACCTTCGCACCCACCACGCCACACTTCCCGCACAACTCTGAACGCACCCAAGTCCCCGACGTCGTATGCCGGCACCGCTCAGGAACGGCGGTGCCGGCAACCACGCGGGACCCGTCAGCGGAACAGGTCCTCCGCCGTCTCGGCGTGCACCGCCCGCTGCGCCCAGACCTCGAGCTGCACCAGGTCGGTGCACGCCGGCCGACCAGCGCACGCGCAGCGCCGCCGGCCCTTTCGCGTCAGCCGACCTCGTTCTCCGCCACCGCCTGGCCGCGCACCACCACGTCACCGCCGTAGAACACGCCGGTGAAGACGGGCGAGTACGTCAACTGGACCTGCACCTGCACGCCTTGGGCACTGGCCGCCACGCAGTGCGTACCGGCGACGTCCGCGCCGGACATGTCCATCTCGCGGGCGAAGGCCTTCACCCGGGCGTCGCAGTTCTCGTAGTTGATGGGCGCGGGCTCGTCCACGTTCTCGTACAGGGCCTCGCGGTCGATGTCCTGGGCGGCGTAGCGGGCAGCCTGTTCGGCGATGTCGGCGGCGCGCTCGCGCTGGGAGATGGAGAGGCCGCCGTCGATGACGAAGGCCGCGAGGGAGATGAAGACCAGCGCGAAGACGATGACCGCGCCGGCACCCGAGCCGCGGTCGTCGAATCCCGGCCCGCGATACGTCAGCCACGTACGCACACGTGCTCTCACGCCGTCCTCCGGTACGGATCCAGCGGTGAACTGAAGGTCGCGGACAGGGTCGTCGGAATGTTCAGGCCCAGGGTGGCCAGCCCGCGCACCTCGCAGCTCACCTCGACCGTGAAGAGGGTGTCCGGTTCGAAGCCCTGGCTGGTCTGCACGACGCTCACCGGGCCCGAGCAGATGTCCGCGAGGTTCGCCTCCGCCGCCTGGCGTGCTTCGGCCATCGCCCGTCCATGGTCCTTCTGGATGGAGCCCGCGCGTGCCGCGTCCCGGGCGGCGCCGTCCAGCGCACCGCGACCGCTGGCCAGCTGGCCGAACGCCACCAGCACCAGGATGAACAGGATCATCACCGGGGCGAGGATCACCACCTCGATGGTGGACAGGCCGCGGTCGTCCACAGGTATCCGGCGGGACGGGCCCTGGCCGTCCCCGTCCACCGGTCCCCGGTGCTCCGGCCGAAGGGGGGCGTCCATCTAGTTCTCCCCCTCTTCCACGAACCGCTCCACCGGGCCCGCCGACCGGGCGTGCACCGTCAGGTCGAAGCCCGGGAACACCGTCGGGATGCGGGCCGTGATCTCCACGCCCACCGTGTCCTGCTCCGGCTGGAGCATCCTCACGTCCGGCGACAGCACCAGCTGCGGTCCCAGTTGCCGGATGTAGCTGTCCACCACGTCCCGCGCCTCCCCCTGCCAGCCGCCCGGCTGGGCGTCCGCCGTCGCCCGCGCCTTGCGCGCGCCCGCCTGCGCCGCCGCCTGGGCGACGTGGTCCGCGAAGAAGTACAGCGCGAACTGCACCGTCGCGAAGATCATGAAGAACAGGACGGGCGTGAGCAGCACGAACTCGATCGCGGTCATGCCGGAGTCGCCGCGGGCGGAGGCGGCCTCCACCCGTCGGCGTACCCAGCGACGTACGCGCACCGGCATTCCCCGTCCCAGTCCCGTTCCAGTCCTGTCCTCGACCTCGGCGTACGTACGCTCAGCAGGTGCTGCCCGCGTTCGCGCCCTTGATGCAGTCGCCGACCTTGTTGGCGCCCTCGCTCAGCGCGGCGTTGATGATGGCGGCGACCACGCCGACGATCGCCACGACGACCGCCGAGATGATGACCCACTCCACCGCGGAGGCACCGCGGTCCAGTTCGCCGGAGCGGGCACGCTCCACACGGGCCCGCATGAAGGTGACCAGGAAGTCGACGGCGGGGATGCCGGTGTGGAAGGTACGTCCGTTCATGACGCTTCGTCCTCTCGTGTTCGGTTCACAGATGCTCTGACGTACGGTTCACGGCTGTCGGTTCGCAAGGGGCGATGGGTGGCCCATGGTTCACAGCGCCACGTCCTTCCGTTCACGGTTCTCACACCTGGAACACCCGCATCGCCGCCGGGAAGATCAGGAACACGAGGAACCCCGCGCACAGCAGCAGCTGCGCCACGAGCATCGACTGGGACTTCTCGCCCGCGCTGCCCTCGATCTCGGAGAGTTCGCGGTGGCGCATGGTCTCCGCGCGGGAGGCGAGGGACTCGCGGACCTTGGCGCCGTCGTCCGCGACCAGGGCGAGGGAGGCGGAGAGGTCCTTCAGCTCCTCGACGCCCAGCTCCTCACCGAGCTGCCCGAGCGCCTGCCACTGGCTGATACCGGTGATCCGGGCGTCGGCGAGGGCGTTGCGGATGCGCTGCGTCGCCCAGCCGTCGGACACCTCGGCCGCCGCCATCAGCGCCTCGGGGAGACCGCGTCCGCCGGCCAGGCTCATCGATACCAGGTCCAGGTAGGCGCCGATGACCCGACGCAGGTCGCGCCGCTTCTCGGCGGCGTCCCGGCGTACCTCCAGGTCGGGCAGGAAGAAGAAGACGACCGCACAGAGCAGGGCCAGCCAGACCGGGACGATCGGGCTGCGACTGAAGCCGAGCGTCCAGACGATCGCGAAGAGGAACGGCCCGAAGAACAGGCCCCCCGCCGCCAGCAGCACCTTCGTCGCCAGGAACTTCTCCCAGCCGCGTTCCAGTACGGCCAGATCGGCGCGCAGCGAACGCTGTTCCCAGCCCTGCTGGAGATAGAACTCGGCGATGCGCGCGCCCACTTCGCCGCGCAGTGACGCGAACCGTCCGGTGTCCTTCTGCGTGCGGGCCGACTCGTACGCCGCGCCCCGCGCCCGCATCGCGTCGATCCGGGCGACCTGGGCGACCGCGCTGCGCTTGGTCGGCATCAGGGCCCGGACCAGGACGTAGACGCCCAGACCGAGGACCGCGCCGACGACCACCGGCATCGTCAGTTCGTCGTTCACCGTCGTCCCCCCCTGCCCTGCTGGTCCCTGCCCTGCTGGTGCGGGAGCCGCAGCGACGGCGCGTTCCCCTGCTCCGTCCGCTGCTGCGCCGTGGCGGTCGCCGCCCCCGGAGTGCGGGGCCGTACGAACTGGACCGCCGACTCGTCGCGCACCAGGAAGCGTTCGGGTGTCTCGATGGTGGACAGCTTGCGCAACCACCAGAAGCCGAGCGCGAACAACCCACAGACACAGGCGAGTACGAGTTGCCCCACGGCCGTTCCGTACGGCTCGACGAATTCCCGGTTGAAGATGGCCAGTCCGAGGACGAACGCGATCGTGACCGCGACGACGATCTGCACCGACCGCCGGGTGGAGGCCCGTTGGGCCATGACGCGCTGCCGCATGTCGACCTCTTCGCGCGCCGACTTGGCCAGTGCGCCCAGCACCTGCCGCAGACCGGGGCCGCGCAGCTTGGCGTTGAGGATGAGCGCGGCGACGATGATGTCGGCGGAGGCGTCGTCGATCTCGTCGGCGAGATGCTGGAGCGCCTCGGGCAGCGGGGTCCGGGAGCGCAACCGGTCGACGAGCGCGTCGAGATGGGGACGCAGGACGGGCGCGGCCGCCCGTGCCGACGCCGGGATGGCCTGCTCCAGTCCCACCGCGCCGGCGATGGTGTCACGCAGCGACTCCGTCCAGGAGGCCAGGGCCTCCACGCGCCGCATGGCGGCCCGCTCCTCCGCGGCTCCGCCGAAGAGGCGGTCCCAGAAGAAGACGAGGACGGCGGCGGCGACACCGGCGACGGTCCAGCGGGTCAGCAGCAGCACGGCGAGTCCGACGATCGCGGCGAGGGAACCACGCTGCCCCGCGAACCGGACCAGCTCGGCGGCGCGTCGGCTCGACTTCTGCTTCTCGTGCTCCGGCTTGGCGGGCAGTCCGCGCACGGCGACGACGAGCAGCGCGAGGCCGCCGCCGACGGCGACGCCGCACCCGAGCGCGTACAGGACCGTGGTGGAGAACAGGCTGCCCATCGAGCCGAGCGAGGCAGTCGCGGCGAGGTCCGTGGTCGTACGGGTCACCGGGTCACCCCCACGTTCCGCTGGGCCGGTAGCCGTAGGCCATCAGTTCCTCCAGGCAGGCGATGGGGGCGTGCGGCAGGACCCGGCCGTCGGGCGACTGGGCGAACACCTCGCTGGACAGGACGCGTCCGTCGACGCCGTTGACCTCGCGGACGGAGGTGACCATGCGCTGGAGCCGGCCGCCGTTCTGGAACTCGTTGCGCTGCTCGATGAAGACGACGAAGTTCACCGCGCCCGCGATCAGCATCTGGCTGGCCTCGATGGGCAGTCGCTCCGTCGCCTGCAGGGCGTACGTCGAAATACGGTTGAAGACCTCGCTGGAGCTGTTGGCGTGAATCGTGGACAGCGAACCGTCGTTGCCCTGCGACATCGCGTTCAGCATCGTCACGATCTCGTCGCCGAGCACCTCACCGACGATGACCCGCGAAGGGTTCATACGCAGCGACCGGCGCACCAGCTCGGCCATGGAAATGGTGCCCTGCCCCTCGGAGTTGGGCAGGCGCTCCTCGAACGCCACGACGTTCGGGTGAAGTTCGGGGAAGGAGTCGAGGCCGAGCTCCAGGGCGCGTTCGACGGTGATGAGACGTTCGTGCGGCGGAATCTCGTTGGCGAGAGCGCGCAGCAGTGTCGTCTTACCGGCGTTCGTGGCACCCGCGATCATGATGTTCTTGCGGGCCCGCACCGCACAGGCCAGGAAGTGCCCCAACTCGGGTGCGAGCGTGCCGTTTCCGACCATGTCGGAGATGAACACCTTGCCCATACGGGCCCGTCGGATGGACAGCGCGGGGCGCCTCGTCACATCCATGACGGCGGAGAGCCGGGAACCGTCCGGCAGCCGCAGGTCGAGCTGCGGGTTCGCGGAGTCGAAGGGCCGGGAGGAGAGGCCGGAGTACGCGCCGAGTACCTGGATGAGCTCGATGAGCTCCTCGTCGGTCTCGGCGACGGGCTCGCCCTGCACCTCGTGGCCGTCCGCATAGCCGACGAACACCTGGTCGCAGCCGTTGATGTCGATGTTCTCGACCTCGGGGTCGTCGAGCAGCGGCTGGAGCCGCCCGACGCCGAACAGCGCGGCGTGCACGGCGGCCGCGTACTGCTCCTCGGTCTCGGCGTCCAGCGGCGTACGGCCCGCGTTGATCTCGGAGCGGGCCTGCTCCTCGAGGATCTGGGCTATGACGGCCCGCGCGAACTGGCGCTCGTCCTCGGTGGACATCGGCGTGACGCCGTTGACCTGGTCGAGGCGGCGCTGTTCGGAGATGCGGTCGCCGGCGTCCTGGCGGAACCGCTTGACCAGTTGATGGTCGACGGCGGTCATCGTCCGGCTCCGGCACGGCCGTCGGACGGCCGGCCGCCCTGCGGGCTTCCCTGCGGGGCGGCCTGCTGACCCGGCTGACCGGGCTGACCGGGCTGACCGGGCTGACCGGGCTGGTACTGCTGGGCCGACGGTGCGTACTGGCCCTGCTGCTGGGGCTGGGACTGGGACTGGCGCTGGGACTGCTGCGGGTGCTGAGGCTGATGGGACTGCGCGGCGTGAGCGGAGGCAGCCCAGGCGGCGCCGTACTGCTGGTACAGGTCGGCGGTCACCTTGCGGGCGGTGCGGATCAGCAGCGACTTGTCGAGCCGGCCCCGCCTGCGGCCCGCCAGCTGCTCGGCGCCGGCCGGGTCGTCGGCGAGGGTGCCGACCACGCGGGCGCCGGTCTGGGCGTGCACGAGCATGTCGTTGACCTGCGAGGCGAGCTTGGCCGCACTGCCGGTGTCGGCGATCAGGACGACACCGACCATCGGGCTGCCCGGCCCGGCGACGCGCGATCCGCCGTTCAGCTTGCCTGCCAGGGCGGCGGCACGGTCCCGGACCCGGGCGAGCGCCTCCGGTTCGGTACGCGAGACGAGCAGGACGAGGGAGGCGTGCGGGAACAGCTCGGCCGCCGGCGTGTCGCCGCTGATCCGCCCGCAGTCGGCGATGACGTCGGCGGCCGCGTGCGGGGAGTCGGCGAGGGAGGCGAAGGCGCGCCCGAGGGTCGGCCACAGCCCGGCGAGGCCGGCGGCCTGCTCGGAGTTGCCGAGTCCGACGAGTACTTCGAGACCGCCGCTCAACGGCTGGACGTGGTCCCACAGTTGGTCGGGCACGAGCCCGCGCCGCGCGGTGGCGGCGATGGACAGCATGCCGGTGTTGGGGTTGAGCGGACCGCCGTGGGCGGCGGCGCTGCGGTAGACGAGGTCACCGCCCGCCGGGTCGGTCTCGGCGAGCAGCACACGCCGCGGCCAGACCGCCGCGAGAGCGACGGCCGCGGTGGTGACGCCGGGGGAACCCTTGTCGGCGGCGAGAGCGATCAGGGCCATGAGCGAAGCGCCGCCTTCTAGTTGCCAGGAACGAGGACGAGAGCCACCTCGCCGTTGGAGGCGGCCTGGGCGAGTGCGGCGGCCTGGGCACTGTCGACGACCAGCGTCACGGGCAGATTGGCGCTGCTGACAATGCTGCCGTCGCCGCCCTCCTGCTTGGGCACGAAGTCCACACGAGCCTGCTCGACGATCACGGAACCGCTGTTGCCGGCCGCGGAGCCGCCGTCCTCGTCGGCATCGCTCCCGGAACTCGATCCCCTGCTGCCGACGCGGTACGCGGCAACGGTGTCGCCGCCCTTGATCCCGGCCGGGTACCGCCCTTCCTTGAGGGACAGGCCGACGACGGCCTTGCCCTCCGGAACCTTGGCCCCCTCCCCGAACATCTCGCCTACGGCGACCACGTTCTTCGGGATGTTGCTGACGGCCTTGAGCTTCTTCAGCGCGGCCAGCTGGGTCCACTCGATGTAGTGAATCCCGGGATCCTCGACGACGAGTACCGACGTCACGTTACTGTCCGTGACAGCCTGCCCCGCCGGAATCTCCTCGGTGACCTTCACGACCTCGATCCGGTCCCCCACCTGGAGCACCAGCATCGTGGCACCGAGCGCGCCCACGAGGATCAGCAGCACCGCGAGCGCGGCCAACGCGGGTTTGCGCTCGCGAGGCGGAGCGGGAAGCCGGTCACCGACCGACGGCTGAGCCGCGGAACGCCCCGCGCCCGCCCCCGTACGCTCCTGGATCTTCACGCAACCGCTCCCCGTACACCCAAGATGATGTCTGCCAAGCACCCCGGAAATCGGGGCACTTCCTCCACGTCCACTCGCGCACAGACATGCGGGACGCGGCCGGACTTACCGGCTCGACCTTGGCCGATACCCAGCGCCGAGGCGAGTGTCAAGCCATGGCACCGTACCAGTCGCACATCAGCCCCTCAAGGCACACCCAACGTCACAGGAACCACAGGGAACGCTGCTGTTCTTCTGCAACTACAGCCTCAACCGCGAACTGGAACACTCCCGTTGAGGAATGCGTGAACGAGCAGGTCGCCGCCTGTGCGAGAGCGAACCGACGAGACGTCCAAGTGCCCACCACAGCAACCCGGTTCAACACGCCCCACCCATGAGGTCTGCACGAATCGCTCACGAGGCCCCGTACCGGGCCATGCCATGATCGACGGTCCGGCCCACCCACTCGGCGGCCGACGCTCCACCTGCACCCCCACGAACTCCGCAAGCCCGAGGAGCCCCTCCGATGAAGCGCACAGCGCCCCTGGCCGCCGCCTCCGCAGCCGCCCTGGCACTGACCTCCGTGCTGACGGCCTGCTCCAGCCCCGAACCCGACGCCACGGTTGCCAAGCCGGAGAGTTCGCCGTCCGCATCCCGGGCGAAGGAGCTCACGCCCGACCAGCAGCTCGCCAAGCTCATGGTCGCCGACGCGGACGTCTCCGGATACGACGTGGAGCCGCCCTCCGACGACTTCGTCTTCGCCAAGTCCCAGGACGACGTCACGGTGGACAAACCGGCCTGCGCCCCACTGGCGTACGCAATGAACCAACTCCCCCTGGGCGAACCGAAGGCCGACCTGACACGGGTACTGTCGAACAAGGAGAGCGGACTCAACGACGCGTACACCTACATCACGCTCACCACCTACGCGTCCGGCGGCGCGAAGACGGCGCTGGCCGGCCTGGAGAAGGCGGTGGCCGCCTGCGGCTCCGGTTTCACCGCGAAGGCAGACGGCACGAGCGCGTACGACTCGGTCACGGCCGAGGATCCGGCGGAGGAGACCGGCGACGAGACCCTGGCCTTCGCGTCGAAGCTGACCTTCCGCGGCGCGACCCACACCCTGCACACCCAGGCCGTACGCAACGACGACGTCCTCGCCGTCATCTTCTCCGTCGACGGCCTCGCCATCGCCAACAGCAGCCCGAGCGACGCGAAGCTGGAACCAGCGGTGGTGAAGGCCCAGAACGCGAAGCTGAACTGAGCTGAGACCGTCCGTGAGCAACTCTCCCGTGCAAGCTCCCGCTACCGGACACGGGTGAGACACAGCGCGTCACATGGGTCCGCCAGGTACGCAATTGACCAGGACCTCCGCGAAGTTCGCTGTGGCGAAACCGGGAAGCTCACCGATACCGTCGTTGCTCGTAACCACACATCTGTCTCACGGGGAGCCACTGTGAAGCGCCGCACACTGTCCGCCGCTGCCACGTTTGCCGCAACCGCGGCCCTACTGCTGACCGCGTGCGGGAGCGGGGACGACAACGGCAAGGCCGCTGACAAGATCGCTGGGGCCGACCACGGCGCGGAGAAGCCGAAGAAGTCGGCGGAGCCCTCGGGATCACCGGCAGAGGACAAGCCGGACGGCGTGGACGTGTCGCTTCCCAAGGACATGAACCTGGTCTTCGACTGGGAGAAGCCGAAGAACGAGAACGAGGCGGCGGCGATGGACGACACGGCCAACTTCTTCCGGGCCATCTACCGAGGCGTCGACAAGCGCACGACCAAAGAGGCTGCCGTGATCGCCTACGCCACCGGCGAGGGACTCCACTACGCGGAGACACAGATCAACGAATGGATCAAGGGCGGCTGGACCGCCACCGGCACCCGTCGTCACTATGACGCCACCACACGATCCGCCCCGAATGGCACATCCGTGGAAGTCGCATTCTGCGCGGATACCGGAAAGTTCCTCGGGAAGGAGATCAAAACAGGGAAGGTACTGAAGTCCGACCCCAGCCCCAAGGACTTCAACCACTACAAGGTCATCATGGTCAAGTACCCCACAAGCGAAAGCTTGTGGCAGGCGTCCCAGGTGTTCGTCGAGACGGAGGCCGAGAAGTGTCAGTGAGTGGACCACCGCGTAAGTTCCTCAGAAGCGGCGCTGCCGTCTTGGTCCTCGCAACCAGCACACTCGTCCTCGCGGCTCCCAACGCCGCGGCGGAGCCGGTGGATACCGGCAAGGGCGGTAGCACGGAACAAAAGGGCGGAAGCAACGACACCGGCATCTACGCCGCCGCCCGGATTACGTACTCCGGATCCGTCGCCAAGGGCGGCGGCACGGGAAACGTGACGTCCTCCGACGTCAACTGGACTCCACCACCCTGCTGGTACGCCCCCTACCTCGGTGCCGAGGACTTCAAGAAGAAGATGTCCAAGGACATCGAGAACGCCGCGAGCGCACCCGGCATGACCGGGCACGCAGGCGCGGCGATCGGCGAGACGAAGCGCCACTACGAGGACGAGTACGGATGGACCGACAACCCCGGCTACAAGGACTACAACGTCGAGAAGGACGGCGAGGGAATGTTCTGGGCCGGTGTCGAGAATCCCAACGAGCCTGACGTACTCAAGCGGAGTTCCTGCACCGCCCTCCCCTTCTGGGTCGACAACGGCGAGGCCCCGCCACCCCGGTACGAGGAGGCCATCACCCCGGAGATACTCGCCGCCCTCGCCTACCAGCACATGCAGCTTCCCGACACCGAGGTGAGCCTCGCCCCCGAGGAGACCACGAAGGTGAACCTGCCGACCTGGGCCTGGCTCGACAGAGCCGTCTTCGACGAGGTCCGGGCCACGGCGGCCCTCAACGTCCCCGGCTTCGCCGTCCAGGCCACGACGACCGCCAAGCCGGTGTCCCTGAAACTGGAGCCGGGCACCGAGGACGCCGAGCCCTACCCGGCCTCCGGCGAATGCACCTTCAACGCCGACGGTTCCATCGGCGAGCCCTACGCCAAGGGCAAGGCCGACCAGACCCCGCCCTGCGGAATCGAGTACCTCCGCTCCTCCGGCGACGGGACCTACGCCCTCCGGGCCACCATCACCTGGGAGATCGCCTGGACCGGCACCGGCGGCGCCGGCGGCGACCTGCCCGACGGGACCTTCGGTGACGAACAGGCGGTCACCGTCCAGGAGATCCAGGCCGTCAACCGCTGAAGGAACGCAAGCACACGCCCGCAGTGGTATGGGATTGTCCCGTTGTTCCCGATCGTCGCAGCAGAGCGGTGTCACCGCGCGCACGCGATCGTCGAGCATGCCTTCGCCCACCTGGCGAACTCGGCGTCGGCCCACCTGCCGTCGGGGAACGTCGCCGCGAACGTGGCAGAACGCCTTCAAGGCCCTATGGACAGCCACGGCTGCCGCCTGCGCACCTGACCTGCGTTGCCCTGCCGTCCACGCTCCAGGACCCGGGGCCTCCCTACCGCCGGGACGGCCGCCCGGCGGTCGCCCCCGCCCACCGGCAGAAACCCGCACCGGAACTCCGGTGTCAGGTGCTGTTGCGGTACGAACGGGCCTCCGCCGCCGTCACCTTCTCGGGCTCGTTCCGGATGGCCGCGTCGACCAGGGGGAGCAGCTTGTCGACCTGCTCGCCCAACTTCTTGTGACGGCCCTGCAGTTCCCGGTGCCAGGCGCGAGCGTTCTTCCCCACCCACACCTTGTCGCCGCCGATGTCCTCGGTCGGTCCCTTCAGCGCCTTTCTGAGGTGCTCGACCTCTTTGGCCAGATCACGGCGGAGCTTCTCCAGATCCGCCTTCCTCGGATTGTCCACCTTGGGCTCGGGATCTGCCACAAACGCCCCCTACTGTTCTCTTGAGTTCGACAGAATAAAGTCAACTCGCCGCAATCTGCTCTCTCCTCTTGAGCAAAACACGTCGCCGTATCACACCGGCAATGGAGCAGATCAAGGAGAAAAAGAACGCCAACAGCACGACCAGCATCGGCATCGTCATCATTGGCGGATTCTTCGCCCAAGCCGTCGTCAGCACTCGCGCGGGATCACGAGGGTCATACGTCACAGACACCAAGCCACCGGGAACCAACCCCTCCGGACGCATGCCACCCCAGTCATAGAGTGACGTCTCCATCTCACCCTCGGGCCCATCGAACTTGACCTTAATATTTCCCGGATTTCCATATTTATCCCTCGGCGAAGCCGTGACCTCCGCCCAGACGGAAACGCCGCGAGAACGCAAGTCGCTCACCAGCGACTCCGACGGCAGCAAGAAACCGAGGAAAATCCCGCCGGTCATCAGCGCCATCGCGAACACCCCCAGAATCACTCGCCGCTTCGGCACAGGAGGCTGCCTCAACTGCAAGTGCCGCCTGCGCGAATCCGCCTCAAAAGCAACCTGCTCAGCAGACTTCGGCGGCGGCGTCCAGTCTCCCCGCGACCTCCTTTTCTTCTTTCCCATGAAATTCGATCCCTACGAATATCAGAACCCTTACCGCTCCCTTGAGTTCGACAGAATACAGTCAACTCGCCGCGATCTGTTCTCTTCTTTTCAGCAAAACACGTCGCCGTATCGTGATGAAAACCGTGCCGGCCAAGAAGAAAAGGAACCCCAACAGCCCGACCAACAGCGGCATCGTCATCATTGGCGGACTCTTCACCCAAGCCGTCGTCAGCACTCGCGCGGGATCCCGAGGGTCATACGTCACAGACACCAAGCCGCCCGGAACCAACCCCTCCGGACGCATGCCACCCCAGTCATAGAGTGACGTCTCCATCTCACCCCCGGGCCCATCGAACTTGACCTTAATATTTCCCGGGTTGCCGTATTTGTCCCTCGGCGAGGCTGTGACCTCCGCCCAGACGGAAATCCCACGAGAACGCAAGTCGCTCACCAGCGACTCCGACGGGAGCAAGAGAGAGAGGAACATTCCGCCGATCACCAGGGACAGCGCGAACACCCCCAGAATCACTCGCCGCTTCGGCACAGGAGGCTGCTTCAACTGCAAGTGCCGCCTGCGCGACTCCGCCTCAGAAGAAACCTGCTCAGCAGACTTCGGTGGCGACGTCCAGCCCACCCGTGACCTTTTTTTCTTCTTTCCCATGAAATTTGACCCCTGCGAGTATCAGAATCCTAGCCATCCACCGACCTTTTTGGCCGCTCCACTTATTTCCTCACCAACTTTCTTAGCTGCGTCGCTGACGGCATGACAGACTTTTTCACCCGTAGGCGTGTTGAGGGTATAGTACGCAAAATAACCAATACCTGCGCCCACCACGATACCCGCAGCAATGCCCCAGCCGACCGGCCCGCTAGCAGCCGCGACTAGCGCCACGGTCCCCCAAGTCGCAGCCATTCCGGCCCCAAGGGACGCAGTATTCGAGATCACGGCCACGTCCGTGTCATTGCCGTTGACCTTGATGTCGTACGCGATGCCGCCGACGGTGAGCAATGAGCCGACCAGGGGCACCCGCCCTCCGGTCCTGAAGACCTTGCCGAGCCAACCGCCCTTCACGGCCGTGGGCGCCTTGATGTAGGGGACCTTGTCGGCGAGCCAGCGGGCGGAGTCACCGAGGGACGCCTCCATCAGGCGCGAGAACGATCCCATGCCGTACTTGGCGAAGAGCCGCTCGGCCTGCCGGGACGCGGCCTTCGAAGCCTTGGCGTTGGTCCGCGTATCCTTCTTGAAATCGGCCCGATCCTTAGGCGTCATGGCATTGATGCGTCGCTCATAGGCCGCCTTCGCCGCCTGTGAGAACTTGCCGGCCTCGTCCCAGAGTTGGTCCGCCAGTTTCGACTGGACACCGATGACGCCGGCCACGAGACCCGCGTGCACGGTCCAGGTCGCCTTCGGGTCGCCGAGGTCCGTGACCGCCTTCTGGAGATGTTTCCAGGCGGTGTCCCAGAGGTCGGGATCGTCCCCCTGCATCAGCGCACGGTTGAAGATGGCGCCGGGTTCGTCCTCGGGAAGTTCGCCGTGGAACAGATCCAGCACCTTGTTGAAGCCCGGCGCGGGTTTCTCGGCGTTCGCCGCGGTGGTGAACGCGGTGCCGAACACCTTGGCGTCCTCCTTGGCCGTCGGCGCGTTGGCCACCGCGATCGCCATGGGGAGGTTCTTGACGAGATCAGGATCCATGCCGGCGTAGAACGCCGAGGTGTAGTCCGGATCCTTGCTGCGTTTGGCCAGTTCCTCGGCGATGCGGTGGAACGCGGGGCCCGCCTCGTCAGGGCCCATGTCCGCGAGCTCGTTGGCCTCCTTGGCCAGTTTCTCGCCCTCGTCGTGCGCCTGCTTCACGGTCCACACCGGCTCACGCAGCTGAACCATGGGCGGCTTGGGCCCCACGCCCTCGAACTCCATGGCAGC
Organism: Streptomyces chlorus; assembly: GCF_042655885.1. NCBI lineage: Bacteria > Bacillati > Actinomycetota > Actinomycetes > Kitasatosporales > Streptomycetaceae > Streptomyces > Streptomyces chlorus. The sequence goes on along the minus strand of NZ_JBHSOA010000009.1, from coordinate 139,261 downwards.
GGCGAGCGCTTGGCGGCGGCGCAGCATGGGCAGTTCGTCGTCGACCCAGGAAGCTATCTTCCCGAGCTCCGTGAGATGCCTCGTGTCCAGCCCAAATTCCTGAAAGCGACTGAAGTAGGCGGCCTTTCCCTGATGAAGTGTCTTGCCGCCGGAAACCAGACCGTTTATCGTCTTCATCAGGTTTGCGGGGTTTATCCCCGAGAAATTCGGATCAACCATTCTTTGCGCCCCCCGCGCCCTCCGCCGGCTGCGGGTCGAGGAGAACCGCCTGGGCACCCGACCCCCGCAGCGCTTCTTCGAGCTTGCCGCTGGGGATCGCGACCCACGATTGCTCCTCTCCCATCGCCTCCACCAGGCCGACCACGGTGGAAAAAGCGAGAGCGACGAGCTGCGTCCCGCCCGACTCGGCTTCCAGAGGGATGAGCATCACATCGACCGTGCCCTCCAGAAGAGGCGCGCCGTCGTCGTCCCGTGACACATCCGTCATGGTGGGAACCACAAGGACTTCCGGGGCTTCTTGAAGAGACTGAGCCGAATCCATCCGCACAGACTATGAGGACGCCTGAGTGCGGGGCAATTGCAGGTGCGACCTGCCTGCCGACCGCGTGCCGGGCTTGCTCAGGGCCCTGTGGGAGACCGATCCGGACCACGCCCTGTTGGACGGCACGCTCACCGAGTGCGACCGGCGGGACGACGAACGAGCCGTTCCCGCCCGGTCGGTGAACCGCTCGCACCCTGCTGAACGGCTACCCGCGGACCGTCCGAAGACAATCCCGAAGAACCAATGCGGTGGAGCGGTGGCAATCGGGGAGATTTCATTACGTAAGCCGTGGGACGGAACCAGCTCTCGTATGCTGCAACGGAACTGTCATGGAGTCACCCGCGCGAAATGTCAGCAAATAACCACAACGGGGGAAGCCGGACGTGGGGCTCAGCGAGGACGCCACCGAGTTGAAGAGACGTGCGAAAAGGCTGCGGGAGTGCGCTCGGGAAGCGCGGGTGCTTTCCCGTCGCCTCGGGCCGTACCTCGACGACGTGGTGAAGAAGGCCACGCCCCGCGCCGGCGGTTTCCGTACCGGTGACGACGAAGGCGCGATCTGGCAAGGTCCGTTCGCCGACGAGTGCACCGACACGCTCCAGCAGCGGCAGCACACGCTGAACAGCATGGGCACGGCTCTGCTGAAGGACTTCGGCGCCAGCGGCAACCGGGACGACCTGGAGAAGGTCTCCGGTGGGCTGGACGGGCTCACCGCGGCCGAGCTGGACGCGTTCATGATCAAGGCATCACCCAAGGACCTCGCCTTCTACACGGTCTTCGCGCAGCCGTCGGTGCACGGCCGCATCCAAGTCAGCTGCGAGGGTCGGCCGCCCGACGGGTTGACGGCGGGCGACGCCGTGGAGATCACCGGCGACATGTGGCGGGGCGCGGAGGTCGACTACCGCACCCGCGTCGTCCTGGAACGCGCGGCCGACGCCGTGGAGGAGGAGACCAGTGTCCAGGCCGGTGAGTAGGTACGGCATCACGGGATCGGTCACTTTCCTGGCCCTGCTGGCGCTGACCGGATGCGGTGCGTCGTCCGACGGCGGTGACGAAGGCGGCGACGGTGGCGCGACCCCCGCGGCGCGGGACAAGGGCCCGGCATGTGTGGGCACCGCCCCGGCCGACGGGGCGCACGTCCTGCGCGGCGGCGGCTTCAAACTGCCCGGCGGCGGTGGCGTGCAGTACGCCGGGGCCGACGCGGACGGCACGACACGTACGGCGACACTGCGCGACGGCGCGAAGTACGCGTCGGGGCAACGGGAGTGGACCGTCGAGCCCGGGGCGGAGGTCACCGTCCCCGGCCACGACTACGCCGTGCGGCAGATCTGCTCCTACCGCGTGGTCCTCGAGCCGAAGGCCGCCGAGGACCGGACCGCGCTCGCCGCCGCACCGAAGTCACTCGAACCCCGGCAGGGCGCCACCGACGACGGTCTCTGCTTCACCACAGACCGCACCGTCCTGGCCACCGCCGCCAAGGGCTTCCCGGCCGAGGGCAACACGCTCTCCCTGCTCGACAACGGCGGGGTGCAGCGCTTCCCCACGGGCCTGTCCCTCACGGTCTCCTCCATCGACCCCGCCGCCGGAACAGCCGGCGTCGACGCGAACTGCGCCGCGATCCCGGTCGCCGGCTACAAGGACGTACGGGTCGGGGAGACAGTGGAGTTCGCGGGGGTGCTGTTCGAGGTGTCGGCGCTGACGGAACAGGCCGTCCAGCTCACCCGCACGAGCACGTAGCGGAGAATCCGGTACCGGCGAAGCGCCCGGGCGGAGTCGTTCGGCGAACGTACGGAAGGCAGCCGGAGAGAGGCCTCACCGCCTTACAGCCCCTTCACCCCCTACCTTCCCCGCCCCGTCACACCTGCCCGCCGGCACGGCTACCTGGGGCGCTCGAGGGCCGGCGGGAATATGGCGGAATCCGGTCGGCCTGTTGACGGAGAAGAAGGAGCTGGGCCCGCGCTGAACGGGGACCGGCTGCGTCCCCTATTCCGCTTCGTCCGAGAAACGCTGCATCAGGGCGAAGGGGGACGACAACGCGGCGCCGGCAAGAGTGAGGACATCGGTGTCCACCTCCTCCAGCACGATGGCAATGGCGAGGTCCACGGCGTCCACCGGGCCGGTGGCCGTACCCGCGCTGGCGATATCGGCCGGTGGGATTTGCCGACCGGGTTCGATGGTGGCCCGGACTCCCTCCCTCTCCAGAAATTTCGCCTTGCCCAGACCCACTGATGAGTACACATACTCCCGGCCGTCGTACGCGATGCGCAGCGCCCGGTCTTCGCGCTTCAGAGCCCTGGCGTTGAACCACAGCTCCGCACGCCGTCCGTCGAGGGTGAGTTCGGCCTTGAACAGCGACGGCCGTCCCGACCGGCGTTTCCCCCGGAAGACCGTCTCCGGAAAGGCGGGGCCGCTCAGCCGAGCGATGTCCATTCCCTTTTCAACTGGCCGGTAGAGCGGGCAGCGCTCTACGACAACGGGGCCGAAATGCCCCACACTTCCCTCGAGCCCGGCCTTGGGCCGCTCCCGCTTCTTCGGCTTGGTTCTGTACGGCAGCAACTCGAACTTCAAGGACTCACTACTCGCATCCATGGCGACAAAGGTTCTCATCTCTAGCGTCTGGCTAATCGAACGGGTTGAGCGCGCTGCCCAACTTCTTGGCGCCGTCGGCGATCTCGTTCCCGAGGTCGCTCGCCTTGTCGCCCACCCAGTCGGCCGCCTTCTCGGCGCCTTCCGTGATGTCGTCCCAGTGCTCGACGACCTTCAGTCCCCCGTAGACGATTCCGGTGCCCACGGCGAGGCCGATCGTGACCGGGTTGGGGGCGACCATCGCCGCGGTCAGGGAAGCGTTGAAACCCACCTCCGCGTAGTTGGCCAGGTAGCCGGCCTTGCTCTTCTCCCACTCCTTCGCGTGGTCCATGGTGGCGATGTTGGCCACGGAGAACACCGTCGCCCCCGCCGAGCCGACGATTCCGGCTCCCCGCCACAGTCCGGCAGTCTTCGCCGCTGCCTTGAACCCACCGGCCTTCCCCACCTGAACGAGGCTGGCCTGCCCCGCGCGTGTCACTTCCTGGCCGGCGTGTGTGTAACCGCCGTACAAGCGGGCCATGTCATCCGACCCGGCGAAGAAGTTGATGGCCTGGTTGGGAGTGAAGCCCAGAAGCTTGGAGTTCATGACGCCGCGTCGGCGCAGCGCGTCCCATCCGCTGCCCCAACGGTCGTCCAGAAAACCGGAGCTGAAGGGCACGTTGGCCACCCTTTGGTACGTCTGGCTCCGGGAGGCCATGTTGCCGAGCTGTCCGGGAAACCAGCTACCCGGGGCGGCCAAGGAGCGTATCGGCGGGTCGTACGCCCTCAGCCGCCTTCCCGCCCAACGCAAGATGGGGTTACTTCCTGTCGCAGTCCACCGTCTCGCAAGGGCGTCCTTCATCGGTCCCAGCCTGCCGGTCTTCACCGCATTGCCCAACAGCACCTTGGTCCCCGAGAAGCCACTCGCCGTCACGACTTGGGTCGCTGCCGCGACGTTGAACGCGTCGCTGCCGAACTTGATCATCTCGGTGAGGGTCTCTTCGTGCGGCTCCAGAGCAGGGATCTTCGAGAGTGCGTGCGCCTCGAGCCGTGTCACCCAGTCGCCGAGCTTCTCCCCCGGCTGTCGCTCCAAGCCCTTCGCATTCGGATCGCCGCTCGCCGCCACCGAATTGGCCAGCAGCAGCGTCTCCGGCTTGATCCCCTCGCCCTTGTAGTTCTCCAGGTCCTTCGCAGTGAATCCCGCCCACAGCAGGCCGGCTGTCGGGTCGCCGTTCTCCAGGCGCAGGATGAGGGCGCGCTTACGCAGATCCTGGGCCTCGCTGCCGGTCCAGGACCTCATCGGCTTCAGCGTCGACAGATGCCCGCTCACTCCTAGCCGGGTGGCCCGGGTGAAGGCCTCGTCAAGACGGTCCTCCATGCCGCCACGCCCGTCCAGGAGTTCCGCCAAATGCTCCAGGTCCTCGGGATCTGCCCCGCGGAACGACATTCCCACCCCCGTCCCTCGACAGCCGGCTTGGCCTTCGCCGCCAGCAACTCAGAATATGCAGTCAGAGCGAAGAGCGGCTGCCATGGAAACATCGGGCCAGGCCCGCCACGTTCCATGGCCGACCGATGAAAAGTGAGCCACTCCGCGAGCACCGTCTTGCTCGGACCGCCGGGCACCGCGACCGGGTACGACGCACTTCCACGCCGGTGGGCGGCGTCGTCATGCGGTGGGGCCGCCCTCGACCAGCAGCTCCTCCCGGTCGGGGAGCAGGTCGGTGATCTTTTGCCAGACTTCCGCCGCGTGGGAGCGCACCAGCACCAGCGGGCTGTCGGGGCCGACCTGTCCCGGCATGATGGGCTCTTCCGGCTGCTCCCGGATCCAGTGACCCAGCGGGCCGCAGTCCCAGACGGCGAGGGCTCGGACCATCGCGGCGCGTTCGCCGTCGTGCTCGCCGTCCCAGGCCATGGTGATGCGCCAGGTCGCGTTCAGGGAGACGACCAGGTGACGGAAGCGGTCGAGCGCCTGGTCCCTGAGACCGGTGTCGGCCTCGACGAGGGCCTTGCGGACGAGTTCGCGGGTGGCGTCGTCGTCCGGACCAGGCTCCTTCAGAGCGACGAACGCGGTGTCCAGGGCGGCCATCGTCGTCTCGATGCGGACCTCGGGGGCGCCCTCCTCGGGCTTTTCGCCCCGGTGCAGGTTGACCTTGCGGGCGAGCTCCCAGACAAGGGTGTTGGGCTCGATGGAGACATACTCCGACTCCTCCTCGCCCGGCCACCCGTCGTGGGCGATCACGGCGTCCTGGCCCACCACCACGCCGTGGTTCACGGGGCCGTGCGCGCCGGTGATCTCCACCTGGATCATGACGACGGGGTCGGCGAGCGCGCGGAGCAGGTCGCCGAGCAGCGGGGCCAGTTCCCCTTCCTCGCCCACCAGACCGATGTGTTGGAGCTCGGTCAGCGACTCCCCCAGCTCCTCCGGCGGCGTCTCGCCGTCCAGGAGATGGGCGAAGACGGCAATGTGGCGGTCGGCGAGCCGGAAGCGTGCTCGGGAGCTGTCGTACGAGGGCACTGGACCGGGTTCCCTCCCCTGAAGGCAGCGGCTGCCGTCACTTCTTCGTCTTCATTTCTTCTTGTCCTGGAGCTCCTTGGCGTCCTGAGCGCACTTCCGCGCCTCGTCACGCAAGGTCTCAGCGACCGTGCCGCACTTCGCCTTCCAGCTCTTCAGCTTGCCGCGCACATCGTCCGCGTTCGGCCCCGCCCAGGTTTTCATACCCGTGGTGCTGTGGTTCTTGGCAGCGTCGACAAGCCCATCGATGTGGTCGGCCAGAGACCTCAACTGACTGGCGCGCTGGTTGAGTTCCTGTATGTCAGGACTTGCCACAACAGCTCTCCCCGCCGTCTTTGGAGCCCCAGGAAACTGACGCATCCCCTGAGCCCCAGCAGGAGTCGTGACCTTACCGCGTCCCACCCGGTGCACACCGGTTGTTCACTGGAAGATCTCTTCCACAACAGCAATGGACGGGGACTGTTATCGGTGTTGTAGCGTCCACTGTTGCGAACGGACAGTCCGCTTGCCTCTGATGACACGGGGAGGAACGCCCATGGATCGCGGTGCAGATCTCGCACGGCTCCGGGAACTGTCGAAGCTGTACGCCCGCAAGGCCCACGACCTGCAGCTCCTGATCAAGGACCTGCAGTCGGGCACGGCGGACAGCTCCGGCTACTGGAAGGGTCCGAAGGCCGACCGTTTCCGGGACGACTGGCGTGATGTGAAGCCGACCTTCGACAAGTGGGTCACCACACTGAACGACGCCAGCAAGGCCGCGAACACCAGCGCCGACAACATCGAGCGCGCCACCTGATTCCAGGGCGAATCGCGCGGAGTGCGCAACCGGCCGGGGCGCCGGGACCACAACCCGTCCGGGCTTGGTCCCGGCGCCCCGTCGGCGTTCGTACGAGATCCGGCGTCAGGCGCCGTTGTGGTGCGAACGGGTCTCCGGCGCCGTCACCTTCTCGGGCTCGCCGCGGATGGCCGCAGATGGCCGCGTCAATGACCGGCAGCAACTTGCCCACCTGTTCGCCCGGCTTCCGATGCCGTCCGGTCGGCTCCTGATGCCAGGCTCGGGCGTTCTCCCCCCCACCTTGTCGCCTCCGATGTCCTCGGCAGGCTCCTTGAGGGCTCGCCTGAGATTCTCCGCCTCCTCGGCGAGCTCACCGCGCAACTTCTGCGGGTCTGCCTTTCTGGGATAGGGTGCGCTCGATTCAGATTCCGCTATTAATATTACCTTCTGAATTCCATGTCGCGCTCGGAATTGCCCCTGCTCTCAGCGCCTCATAATCTAAGCCAATGGCCTCCAGCGGCACGCTCGAAAGTAATCCCGAACACCTCGCTCTGTCCACCATGAGCGAGGTGCGGAAGTCATCCGACGGCTCCCCTCTTGGCGACAGTTCCATCGAGGTGTCCCTCGTTCCCGTAGCCGCGGCCAAGGGCCAGGAGCAGCTCGTCGCACTCACGTTCACCTCGGTGTGCCTGCTGGTCGAGGCGATGGGAGAGCAGCAGCCCCGGGGTGTCGTCCTCACCGGCGAGGTCGAGGGGGCCCTGAAGGGATCGGGCGCCCGGGCCGTCCTGGTCGATCCCCGGCTCGCCGTCTGCTCGGCACAGGAACAAGAAGAGGAATCCACCAGTGGTCGACCCGAACTTTTCCGGAATCAACCCGGACAACCTGCTGCGGACCATCAAGAACCTGGAATCCGGCAGCAAGGCGCTGCACAGCGCGAAGACCTCTTATTTCTCCAGATTCCAGAAATTCGGTCTGGACACGGCGGACCTGACGGAGATCGGAAAGATCGCCGGCTGGACGGATGACGAACTTCCCATACTGCGTCGGAGGCAGGCTCTGGCAGCGGCCATGGAGACGGACCCAGGAGGACTCGAGCGCGGGACCATGGTCCAGTTGCGTGAGCCCGTCCCAGGTGTCGGCGAGGCACGGGAGGACGGAAAGAAGCTCGCCGAGGAGATCAACAAGGCAGCCGACCTCGACCCGGGCAAGGCCGGCGCGGAATTCCACCGGATCGCGGTGGAGTTGGCCAACCACAAAGGGGACCCCGATTTCGCTTCGGCGTTCTATGCCAGGATGAAACCGCAACTGCTCGAGATCCTGCCGGTGGCAGTCGCCGCCGCCGACGCGCCTTCCGCCGAGAACGACGTCAAGGTCTTCGGTTCCGCATTCACCACCGCGGTCGAGGCCGCCTCCCCCGCACCCGGCTTCGACAGGACAGCGGCCCTGTTCCACGGCGACATCGGCAAGGACGAGCCCACGGCCGTGTTCAACCGGGCGCTCATGCAAGGCGACGACACCGACCTTTGGGCAATCGCCTGGAAGCACACGAAGATCGCTGTGACAAAGCTCGGCGATCCGGCGGACACGTGGTCCGACACAGCAGGGCTGCTGGCCTCCGTCATCGGTATGCAGGCGAAGTACGCCGGTCACTTATGGGAGCGGTCGCAAAAGTTCTCCGACGAAGCGAGTCGGCTCTACCAGCGGCGCATCAACAGCATGAGCCCGGAAGACCGGAGAAAGTTCAAGAAGGACACCAGGCGAGCGGCTCGAGCCGCCAGACAGTCCGCTCGCGAGGCCGAACGTATTCTCACCAAGTACGGTATGGGCTCGTTCTCCCGGTTGTTGGAGGTCTCCATCGCCGATGGCGGCAGTTGGCTGATCGGCAAGGTTCCCGGCCTCAGACCCCCCAGCTCGGCAACCCTCTTCGGCCGTGCACTCCACACGGGCGGCAAGCTGCCACTGGTGGGCACGGTCCTCACCGTCGGGGCCATCGGGTGGGACATCGGTCATGGGGAGGAGAAGGACGTCGCCGTGGCGGCCAATCTCGGGGGAATGGCCGCCGGGGCTGGCGGCACCCTGGGAGCGATGGCGCTGGTCGGGGGCCCCGTCGGATGGGGCATTGCGGCCGGAGTGGTGGCTGGATTCGGAATTGGCTACGGCACTTCTTACGTGATCAAGAGCCCAATTGGCAGGGAAGCAGTCAATGCTGCCACGAGTGCAGCAAAAGAAACGGGTGAAGCAATCAGTAAAACGACGTCCAGCGTCAAAAAAACGGTGAGCGGTTGGTTCTCGTGAGATGGATCAACGATGACTAAGAAGAAGCACCCCTCGGATCAATACCATTTGCCACCCCATGTCGCAAAAGAACAACGACTGGCCGCCATGCGCGCCGTATGGATGCCTTGTCCAGAACTACCACAACGCCGCCTGATTCTCGGCATCTTCGGCATTTTCTTGCTCGGTCTCGTCTTGTCCCTGGCCCTATGGCTTCCTCCACACTTCCTGTTGCGTGACCTGCGCGCTCGCGGGATCACCGTCGCTGCCGTGGTAACCGGAGTCGACAACAAACCCAAGTATGTGAAGGTCAGGCTCGCCCAGGGCCCCAAGTCAGGAACCGAAGTCAAACTGGGGGACTACGCTGGCATGTACCCCGACACCCAGACCGGCGACATAATGCTGGTCACGTACGACCCCAAAAACCCATCTCGCAGTCTCTCCCACAGCTGGGTCATCGATCCTCCCTTCAATGTGCCTGCGTATGGTATCTCCGCCCTCACTACCTTTTTCCTGACTGGGACAGTCGTTATGACGCTCCGCCGCCGGATCCTCCGCACCCACGTCAGCCGTTCAGCACCGTCTGAACCGGCATGAACGACCCGCCGGTCACGAACAGGCCGCTGCCCGCGGGGCCGCCGCCGCTGTTGGACGGGAGTCGGATGCCGAAGAGTTCGCCCTCCGACGGGCTCTGGGGCGTCAGGAGCAGGCCGTTGCGGGACTTGCGGGCCTCGACGGCGAAGCCGCGGTACTGACCCGAGAGGCTGTCGGTGGAGCCGGCCGCGATGAGGCCGATGCCGCCGTCGGCGGCCTTGCGGACCACGGCTTCCAGGGCCTCGTCGAGGCTGGTGTCATAGAGGAGTTCGGCGTCGTCGACGATCACGACGTACGAGCCGTCGGACGCCTTGTCCACCAGTTCCTCCAGGTCGTCCTCGCGGCTGTCCGCGTTCAGGAGGCCCAGCACTCCTTCCCGCCCCTCCAGGCCGCGCAGTGGCGAGCGGCGCGGAGCGACGAGTACCACCGGCGTGCCGACGCGCAGCAGCGACTCCGTCGCGGCCATCAGGGTCGTCGAGCGGCCGGACTTCGGCGGGCCCGCGATGACGAAGCCGGGGCCGTTCTCCTCCAGGTCGACGCCGATCGGGTGCAGTTCGTCGCCGCCCACGCCGAGCAGCGCCCACAGGGCGGACGGCGGCGTGAAGTCGGGGTCGAGGGCGAGGGCGTCGGACGCCGTGATGTTCGAGGGAAGTGCGTCCACGCGCATCGGGCGGCGGCCCGCGGGCGCCCGGCCGTGGCGGGCGGCGGCCTCCTCGGCGATCTCACGGAGCGCACGTACCTGGGCCTGGCCGGCCCGGTCCGCCGAGAGCAGACCGATCTGCGTTTCGTCCACGCCGGTGTCCGTGATCCGCAGGGCACGGCCCGGGGGCATGTTCTTCGGGACCTCGCGGGCGTGGAGTCCCGCCGTGGAGTAGTCGTTCGGGTCGGCGAAACGCAGGACCAGCCGGTCGGCGAAGGCGGACGAGACGTGGCCGCTCAGGCCACTGCGGTCGGCGCTCATGACGACCTTGAGGCCGACGGCGGAGCCTTCACGGAAGATGCGCTGGGCTGCTTCGAGAAGCTGGCCGTAGTTGTACGCCTCGAAGGTCGAGGCGAAGCCCTCCCAACCGTCCAGCAGCAGCACCATCCAGGGGAGACGGTCCTGCGGCGCGGCCGTCGCGCGTTGCTCGGCGGCGCTCGACGCTCCTTCCATGGCGAGCAGTTGCTGCCGTCGGGCGATCTCCGCCAGCAGGCGCTCGATGAGGCGGCGAACCCGGTCCGGCTCGTCGCGCGTGACCACGGCGCCCACGTGGGGCAGGCGCATCAGCGGCAGCAGCGCGTTGGAGCCGCAGTCGATGCCGTAGAGATGGACGTCATGCGGAGAGGTGCTGCGGGCCAGCGAACCCGCCAGGGACCGCAGGGCCGTCGAGCGGCCCGAGCGGGCTCCGCCCAGGATCATGGTGTGCTCGCCATGCACCAGGTCCAGGGACAGTGGCATACGGGCCTGCTTCGCCGGCAGGTCGATCAGGCCGTACGGGATCGGCGCGACGTCGGCGGGAGGCGCGGTGGCCGGTTCGGCCTCGTGCGCCGGGGCGTACGCCACCACCTCGTCGAGGGTGACCAGTTCGGACAGGGGGTCCAGCCACGGGCTGCGCTGCTCGCCGAAACCCATCCGCCGCGCGCCGTCGCACACGGCCTCCACGAGAACGGCCAGGTCGGTGACCATGGTGCCGTCGTCCTCGGCCTCGTCCCGTTTGGGCAGCGGGCGGCCGTAGGCATGCCACGGCAGCGGCAGCAGGGTCGCCTTCGGGCCGGTCCCGCCCGTCGCGGGACGGCGGCCACCGATGCGGGCGGACTGTACGCCGACCAGGGACTGCGCACCGGAGCGCACATACATGCGGCCGGGGGTCGACTTGGCGATCGCGCCCGAGTCGGGGGCGTCGATGACGTCGATGGACTCCGAGGCGTCCGTCACCCTCAGCGCGATGCGCAGGTTGGTGTTGGCACGGATGTCCGCGCTGACGACGCCGGCGGGCCGCTGGGTGGCCAGGATCAGGTGCACGCCCAGGGAACGGCCACGGCGGGCGATGTCGACCAGGCCCGCGACGAAGTCCGGGAGTTCGGCGACCAGGGAGGCGAACTCGTCGATGACCAGGACGAGTCGAGGCATCGGCTCCAGTTCCGGGCGGAGCTTGCGCGTGTCGTTGTAGTCCTCGATGTCCTTGGCGGCGGCGTCGAAGAGGATCTTCTCCCGGCGGTGCAGCTCGGCCGCGAGCGAGGCGAGGGCCCGCTCGGTCAGATGGGCGTCGAGGTCGCTGACCATGCCGACCGTATGCGGCAGTCGGGCGCAGTCCATGAAGGCGCTGCCACCCTTGTAGTCGATCAGCACGTAGTTCAGTGCGTCCGGCCGGTTCACGACGGCGAGCGAGGTGATGATGGTCTGCAGCAGCTCGGACTTACCGGCACCTGTGGTGCCCGCGACCAGCGCGTGCGGGCCGTCCCGCCGGATGTCCAGCACGAATGGGCCGTCCGCGGCGATGCCGACGGGTGCGGCGGTCGTCGAACCACCCGCCCGCCAGACGCGCTCCACGTCGGTCCCGGCCGGGTCGGGCATGCCCAGCAGCGACAGCAGCCGCGCGGAGGTCGGCAGCGCGCTGCCGGCGTCGTCGCGGCTGACGTCGCGTACCGGCGCGAGGGAACGGGCGAGCAGCTCGCACCACTCGGGCGCGGCCCGGTCGGCCAGGACGTCACCGACGGATTCCAGCCCGTGGCCGCGCACGCGGACGTAGTGCCGGACGTCCGGGGACCAGGCGACGACGGCCTTGCACTCCTCCGGCAGCAGCCGCTCGTCCTCGTCGACGCAGAGGGCGAGAATGCCGTACCGCGGTCCTTCGCTGAGGAGTTGCGGAACACCGGGCACGCGGCGCAGCAGACGTGCCCCGTCGAGGATCAGCAGGACGTTGGGATCCGGATAGAGCTGGCCCGTCATGGTGTTCTGCTCGCGGGCCGCCTTCCGCCGGGCCAGTTCGTTCAGCAACTCGTTGACGCGGCGAGTGACGGTCTCGGAGTCGAAGCCGACCAACGCTACGCAGTCCTGCCCCTGATCGGGACTGGTGTGGGGCAGCCAGTGGAGCCACTGCCACGCGGCACCGGCACTCGGGGCGGCGGTGAGCGACACCAGGGAGAGGTCCCGCGGGCTGTGCAGGACCGTGGCCTGCACAGCGAGCCAGCGGGCCGTGGCCAGCGCTCGGTCCCGGTCGCCGGCGACGCCGACCACACCGAGCTCGGCGAAGGGGAGGGTGACCGGGACATCGGTGAGTACCGGCGGTTCCGGACCGTCCTCCTCGTGCAGGGAGCCGCCGCGGCCCATGACGAGTTCCACGTCCGAGGGCAGGTCACCGACCCCGATCCTCAGCTGCATGGCGTCAGGATCGGTGAGCCGGCGCTCCCACAGGCGACGCCGGGGTCCGGTGGCGAAGAGCAGGATCTCGGCCGGATCGGGAGCATCCGCCCGGCGGGCGCGCTGCTCCTCCTTGGCAAGGGCGGCCAGTTCGGCCTCGTGGGCCACGAGGTCCTTCTTGTACTGCTTGAGCGACGTCCGATGTTTCTTCTTGCCCTCACGGTTCTCGCTGATCCACTGGGCAGCCATCATCAGCGGGCTCATCAGACAGAAGAGCAGCATGTAGATCTGCTTGGTGAGGAAGTACATGCCCAGTCCGAAGGCCATGGGCATGACCGCCATGAGGAGCTGGAACCGGGCCCGCTCCCCCTTGTTCGGCGCCACCGGCACCACGATCCGTCGGCGGGGCCGCAGGGGGGACAGCCTTGGCGGACGGTTGTAGGCCAGGCCGCCTTCACTCATCGCGGACAGGTGCGCGTCCGGCTCGGAGACACGGGCCAGGACCAGAAGCGAATCTCCGATCCGGACGACGCCGTCCGGCGGCCACGGCGTCCCGGACGCCGCCACCGGTACGTCGTCGAGCTGGATCCGGGCCCCGTCCTGAGGGCTGAGCGTGGCCTTGCCCCGCATGTCGACCTCCACCCGGAGCGCGATCGCCGGCAGCGAGGCACCTGGCAGGGGAAGCGAGGAGGTGGGCGCCGAGCCCAGAGTGGTCACGCCGACCCCGAGCCGGACCACGCGCCCCGAGACAGGGCCGCCGGCCACCCTCAGCTCCAACTGGCCGACGGGCTCGCCCTTGCGCAGCAACGGACCCATGGAGTCGTCCACGGTGACCCGCATGCCATCCTGCAGTACCTGGGCCACGGGTGCCGCCGGGTCGCAGAGCACGCCGTCGGCCCACAGGGACGGCCCGCCGGTCCCGTAACCAGGGGACCGGGGCGCCACCGTGGAGGGCAGGACACTGACGTTCGCCGGCATGTCCGCCGGGGCTCCTCTTCGGCCCAGTTCCGTCGACAGCGCCTCAGCGACGTCGCCTGCTGTCGCGGTGTCGTCCGCGATGATGACGACGTCGTGCGGCTCACCACCTCCGCTGACGACCGTGACCAGCATCCGCATGGTGGTCTTCCTCCCCCGTCGGCCTTTCCAGCCCTATCCGTTGCTCCGGCAACGGAGACTACTGTCAGTCTCCTACTGCAGGCTCAGCCGCTCGTGTTTCAGACCGCCGGCAGCGCGTAGATCTCCGGCCCGTGCGTGACCAGCAGCCGGTTTCCGAAGATGGCGACCTGCCACGGCTCGCCGACGGCCTTGCTGTCGCTGTAGGTCCAACGGAGCTTGCCCGTCTTGGCCTCCAGGGCCACTATGCCGCCGTCCAGGGATCCGGTGGCGCCGTACAGTGCCGTCCCGGCCCGCAGAAACGTCTCGGGCCCCTCGACGTCCAACTCGTCGCACAACCACGTCCGTTTGCCGCTCTCGACATCCACGGCCCACACGCCGTCGTCGTGGTCGCTGGTGTAGAGCACACCGTCGATGACCGTCGGGTTGCCGAAGCTCCGGCGGCCGTTGGGGGACGGTGTCGCTCCCGGTCGGGGGCCCGTCCACCGACGGGCTGCCGAAGTCCACGGGGCCGGACACCGGGCCGCCCGCCGAACTTCCCTGCCCCGCCTCCAGGTTCAGTAACCGCACCGCCGACCGGCTCACCTGTTCCACCAGTGCACCCGGCAGCCATCCGCCCGCCACCAGTCGGGCCGCACCGCCCTCGGGGGCCAGCCGCCGTCCCACCTCGGCCGGGGTGGGACGGGCGCCGGGGTCCCTGCTCAGGCAGGCCGCCACCAGGTCCCGAAGCCCACCGCTGCCCGCACCACCCGCGTCGCCCGAACTCCCGGAGTCGCCCGAGCCGCCCGCGTCCTCCAACGCCCCAAGTTCCGGCTGCTCGTGGACGACCTTGTACAGCAGCGCTGCCGAGGAGTCGCCGGAGAACGGGGGCTCGCCCGTCGCCGCGTACGCCAGTACGGCGCCCAGGGAGAAGACGTCCGCCGCGCCCGTGGCGCCCTTGCCCAGGATCTGCTCGGGCGACATGTAGCCGGGCGAGCCGATCGACACACCGGTCGAGGTGAGGGAAGCCGTGCCGTCCATCGCGCGGGTGATGCCGAAGTCGATCAGCAGCGGGCCGTCGAGGGTGAGGAGGACGTTCGACGGCTTCACGTCCCTGTGCACCAGTCCCAGTTCGTGCACCGCCGTCAGTGCCTCGGCCAGGCCCGCGCCCAACGCCCTTACGGTGTGGGCGGGCAGGGGGCCGCCGTGCGCGACCGCCGCCGTGAGTGACGGGCCCGCCACGTAGGCCGTGGCGACCCATGGCACGCGCGCCTCGGGGTCGGCGTCCAGGACCGGGGCCGTCCAGGCACCGCCCACCCGGCGCGCGGCCTCGACCTCGCGCCGGAACCGGGCGCGGAACTCCTCGTCCAGTGCGAAGTGCGGATGCACGATCTTCACCGCGACCGTGCGGCCGCCGGCGCTGCGGCCCAGGTAGACCCGGCCCATGCCGCCGGCACCGAGCCTGCCCAGCAGCCGGTACGGCCCCGCCGTCGTGGGCTCGTCGACGTCGAGCGGCCGCATGGAGTCCACCCCGTCCACCCCTCCCCCGTCCCACCCGTACGCGGGCGTCTGCCAGCAGGGTAGTGGGAGGCCCCGCGCAGGGGCGGCTCCCGCGTCCTCACAGCCGCGGCGGGCGCCCGGCCTCCACGGCGGCGTCCGTCACGGCCGGAACAGGTCGGCCTTCACGGCTGGAGCAGGTCGACCTTCACGTCCGCCGCGAAGCCCGTCGTCGGTCCCACCCTGCGCGCGAACTCCGCGACCGCCGCCAGTTGCGGCGGGCCGAAGCTGAAGTCGAGCGTGGTGAAGTACGTGGCCAGCGTCTCCTCGTCGAAGGCCTCCCAGCGGGCCGCCTGTTCGGCGACCTTGCCGACCTCCTCCAGGGAGAGGTCGCGGGAGGCGAGGAACGTCTCGTGCACCTTCCGGGTGATGACCGGCTCGCGCTCCAGGTAGTCGCGGCGTGCCGCCCAGACGGCGAAGACGAACGGCAGCCCCGTCCATTCCTTCCACAGCGCGCCCAGGTCGTGTACGTCGAGCCCGAAGCGAGGTCCGTCGATCATGGTCGCGCGCAGGGCCGCGTCGCCGATGAGGACGGCCGCGTCGGCGTCCTGCATCATCAGGCTGAGGTCGGGCGGGCACGTGTAGTAGTCGGGCTGCACGCCGTACCGCTCGGCGAGCAGGAGCTGGGCGAGGCGTACGGAGGTGCGCGAGGTCGACCCGAGGGCGACCCGGGCGCCGTCCAGCCGGTCCAGCGGGACCTGCGAGACGATCACGCACGACATCACCGGGCCGTCGCAGCCGACGGCGATGTCGGGGAAGGCGACGAGCTGGTCGGCGTGCTTGAGGAACTCGACCAGGGTGATCGGCCCGATGTCGAGATCTCCCTGCACGAGTTTCTCGCTGAGCTTCTCGGGGGTGTCCTTCGACAGCTCGAAATCGAGGAGAGTACCCGTTCTCGCAAGCCCCCAGTAGAGGGGCATGCAGTTCAGGAACTGAATGTGTCCGACGCGCGGCCGGGTGCGAGGATTGTCCACATCGCGAGGCTAGCCCTCATGCCGCGGGGCGGGCTCTCCGGGCCCCGGCATCAGCCCGGCTGGGGCGTCGGAGCACATGGCGGAAGTGGCATTCAAACTTTCGGGTGACGTGATCTTGACCTCTATTGCGCGCGGGCGGTCGCGTGCTAGGCTCGTCCGCAAGTTGCAGTTTGGTTTCCCTTGCAGTACAGAGCCTGCGGAGCATGTGACCGCGGGCTCTCGTCGTTCTCAGACGGATGCGATTGTGCAGAATTGGTCTTCACACTTGCTGGGTTCTGGAGCAGGGCAACCCTTTGGGCCCAAGGAGGGCTTATGGCTACCGGAACCGTGAAGTGGTTCAACGCCGAAAAGGGCTTTGGTTTCATCGCCCAAGAAGGCGGCGGCCCCGACGTCTTCGTCCACTACTCCGCGATCAACGCGAGCGGCTTCCGCTCCCTCGAGGAGAACCAGCAGGTGTCCTTCGACGTCACGCAGGGTCCCAAGGGCCCGCAGGCGGAGAACGTCACCCCGGTCTAATCCTCTCCGATCCGGGAACGACTAGCAGTACCCAAGGAGCCCCCCGCCGTCAGGCGAAAGGGGCTCCTGCCTTTTTTCCCCGCACGGAACCACCACGGAACCACGGCAGAACCCCCTCGCAACGGCGTGAGCCCGGCTAGTGCCGCAACAGGCACTGGGCTCCCCGCCCATGACGGACACCGCCCCCGCCACCGCCCCGGCCCCCGACCACATCGCCGCCACCCGCGCCTTCTACGACGCCGTGGCCGAGGACTACGCCGACCGCTTCCGTGACGTTTTCGCCGCCCAGCCCCTGGAGCTGGCACTGCTGGCCGGATTCGCCGGGCTCGTCGAAGCGGGCGGCGCCGGCGGCCGCCTTCACCCCACCAGGGAGGTCCGCCCGGCGTGAACGACCGCGCCGGCCCCGACCCCGGCGTCTTCGGCACCGGCACCGGCGCCGGCGCCCAAGGCTTCGCCGTCGGGCGGTGACCAGGGGCGGCCCGCCATCAGGTCGCCCAGTCCCGCCCAGGCGAAGTTCATCAGGGTGGCCGACGCCTGCCGGGCGGTGACGCCCGGGGCGCTGTTGGCCCAGTCCGCGAGCGCCTCGGCGGCGCCGACCAGTGCCTCCGCGAGCCCGGCGACCTCGCCGCCGGGGAGGTGGGGGTCCATGGGGGTCCCCCCTGCTCGTGGGGGTCCCCCCTGCTCGAGCGAAGTCGAGAACTTGGGGGAGCAGCCGAGAGCTTGGGGGTGTGCTTCTCGGGCGGCGGCGAGGATCAGCTCGGTCACGAACGTCACGATGTCCGCGCGCATCGCGGCGACTTCGGCGGCGAACACCTCTCCGTGCGTACGGGCCTGGAGATGCAGCACGGCCCAGCCGTCCGGGTGCCGCGCGGTGTGGGTGAAGAACGCCGTCAGCCCCGCCCAGAGCTGGCGGTCCGCGGGGAGCGCGGGACGGGCACCGGCGCGCACCGTCTCGACGAGAGCCTTCGCCTCGCGGCGGATGCACGCGATGAACAGGTCTTCCTTGGAGTTCAGATACAGGTAGACCAACGGCTTCGAGACACCCGCCAGTTCGGCGATCTCGTCCATCGACGCGGCCATGTATCCGCGCTGGCCGAAGGTCTGTACGGCGGCGTCCAGCATCTGCTGTTCGCGGACCGCACGCGGCATCCGCTTGCTCTTCACAGCACCCATACGGATCAGCCTACGGGGCGGTGGCACCCTCACCCGCCCGCGCGGGAAACCCGCCCCGTCCGAACCGGGCACACGCCCCCCGGGGTCCTACGAGGCCTTCGCCTGCTCCTGCGCCTGCGTGCCGCGGGCGTCGTCGTCGGCGTCGTCCTCCTGGCTACGGTTGGCCTCCAGGTTGGCCTTCGCCCGGTCGACCCGGCGCACGATGTTCTCGGAGGCCAGGTCCCGCTGTTTGCGCAGCACGACGAAGCTGATCGGCGCCGAGAACACCAGGGCGAGCAGGATGATCCACAGCCCGTTGGAGTCGCCCAGGCCGCGCGGGGCGAGGCCGGAGTAGACGAGGCACCAGACGACCAGGAGGCAGCCCACGAAGATCCCGAAGCGCATCAACGTGTAGCGGAGCATCTTCTTCCACTCTCCCGGACGAACGGCCAGAACGTACCCCAAGGGGTTCCCAATGGGACACCTCCAGTGAAGCACGCCCGCCCCCGTACTCCCGCGGCGGGGCCCATGCGCGGGCGCGTACATGACAGCACCTCGACCCCGACCCCGACCCCGACCCTGACCCCGGACCCGGATCCGGCCCGGGGTCAGGTCAGCGACAGCAGCATGACGACGTCGTCCCGGTCGTCGCCCGGGGCCACCCGGATCGCGCCGGGGACCCGGCCGACCTCCTTGTAGTCGCAGGAACCGTAGAAGCGCTCCAGGCCGAGGCCTCCGCGGCAGGTGAGCCGGATCGCCTCTATGCCGGGCAGGGCGCGAGCGGCCCGTTCGGCGGCGGCGAGCAGGTCACGGCCGTACCCCTTGCCCTGGTGGCGGGGGTGGACCATCACCGTGTACAGCCAGATCCAGTGCGTCATCAGGCGGTGGGTGTTGAGGGTGAGGAACGCCGTCGCGGCGACCCGCCCCTCCTCGTCGAACCCGACGAGGAGCCGGGACCGTTGCTCCTCCATCGCCACGAACTGCCGTACCAGCTCCGGCCGGACGTCCTCCCGTGTCACCGGCGGCACGAAGCCGACGGCTCCGCCCGCGTGGGTGACGTCCACCCACAACTCCAGGATGCCGTCACGGAGTTCGGGAGTGACGGGCGGATCCAGTATGAAGGTCAGCGGCACGGGGCGGGGGCTCTCCGGCATGGAACGGGGGTTCTCCCTCAGACCCGCATCGGCTGCGGGGACTCGCGGCGGGCGGGGTCGGCGGCATCGTACTCGCGGATGATCTCGTACCGCGTGTTGCGCTCCACCGGGCGGAAACCGGCGTCGCGGATCAGGTCCAGCAGGTCGTCGCGGGTGAGCTTGTTCGGCGTGCCGAAGTCGTCCGCGTCGTGCGTGATCTTGTACTCGACGACCGAGCCGTCCATGTCGTCCGCGCCGTGCTGGAGGGCGAGCTGGGCGGTGTTGACGCCGTGCATCACCCAGAAGACCTTGACGTGCGGGACGTTGTCGAAGAGGAGACGGGAGACGGCGAACGTCTTCAGCGCCTCGGCGCCGGTCGCCATCTGCGTCCTGGACTGGAGGCGGTTGCGGATCTTGCCGTCCTTCATGTCCACGAAGTCGTGCTGGTAGCGCAGCGGGATGAAGACCTGGAAACCGCCGGTCTCGTCCTGGAGCTCACGCAGCCGCAGCACGTGGTCGACGCGGTGGCGGGGCTCCTCGATGTGGCCGTAGAGCATGGTGCAGGGGGTCTTCAGCCCCTTCTCGTGCGCCAGCCGGTGGATCCGCGACCAGTCCTCCCAGTGGGTGCGGTGGTCGACGATGTGCTGCCGGACCTCCCAGTCGAAGATCTCCGCGCCGCCGCCGGTGAGGGACTCGAGCCCGGCGTCGATCAGCTCGTCGAGGATCTCGGACGCGGACATCCCGGAGATGGTCTCGAAGTGGTGGATCTCGGTGGCGGTGAACGCCTTCAGCGACACGTCCGGCAGCGCGGCCTTCAGCTCGCGCAGGGAGCGCGGGTAGTAGCGCCAGGGCAGGTTGGGGTGAAGCCCGTTGACGATGTGCAGCTCGGTGAGGTTCTCCGCCTCCATCGACTTGGCGAGCTTCACCGCCTCCTCGATCCGCATCGTGTACGCGTCCTTCTCCCCCGGCTTGCGCTGGAAGGAGCAGTACGCGCAGGAGGCGGTACACACGTTCGTCATGTTGAGGTGGCGGTTGACGTTGAAGTGGACGACGTCGCCGTTCTTCCTCGTCCGCACCTCGTGCGCCAGCCCGCCCAACCAGGCCAGGTCGTCCGACTCGTACAGCGCGATGCCGTCCTCGCGGGACAGCCGCTCACCGGAGCGGACCTTCTCCTCCAGCTCGCGCTTGAGTCCGACGTCCATGCCGATACCTCTTTCCTGAGACAGACTCCGCCAACCGTAACGCCCCGGCTACTGGACCTCTTCGGGCAGCTCACCGACGCGGTTCTCCCACTTCGTGGAGAGCACGATGGTGGTACGGGTCCGGGAGACGCCCTTGGTGCCGGACAGCCGGCGGATGATCCGCTCCAGCCCGTCCACGTCGGCCGCCCGCACCTTGAGCATGAAGGAGTCCTCGCCGGCGATGAACCAGCAGTCCTCGATCTCCCTCAGGTCCTTCAGCCGCTGCGCCACGTCCTCGTGGTCGGCGGCGTCGGAGAGCGAGATGCCGATCAGGGCGGTCACCCCGAGGCCGAGCGAGGCGGCGTCCACGGTGGCGCGGTAGCCGGTGATGACACCGGCCGCCTCCAGCCGGTTGATCCGGTCGGTGACGCTGGGCCCCGACAGGCCGACGAGGCGCCCCAGCTCGGCGTAGGAGGCCCGGCCGTTCTCTCTCAGGGCCTGGATGAGCTGCCTGTCCACCGCGTCCATGCGATCGAAGCCTTCCGCTGAAGAGGTCTGCACGTGATTGAGAATCGGTGAGTGGTACGTCGGGGTGTACCGGGGGGTACTGGGGTGCACGGGGAGCGCACCGGGGATGCGGGTGCTGCTCAGGCGGTACGGGACGGTGATGATCCACCCCCGAGCTCGCCCTTCCAGCGGCGGTACAGCCGGTGCTCGACACCCGCCGCGTCGAGTACGCGGCCGGCGACGAAGTCCACCAGGTCCTGGATGTGCGTCGCGCCCGCGTAGAAGGCCGGCGAGGCGGGCACCACGGTCGCGCCCGCGTCGTCGAGGGAGACCAGGTGCCGCAGGGTCTGGCCGTTCAGCGGGGTCTCCCGTACGGCCACGACCAGTGTGCGCCCCTCCTTGAGGGTCACGCTCGCCGCCCGTTGCAGCAGGTCCTTGGACAGCCCGAGCGCCACCCCGGCCACGCAGGCCGTGGAGGCGGGCACGATCAGCATGCCCTTGCTCGGATACGAACCGGAGGAGGGGCCCGCGGCGAGGTCACCGGCGGCCCAGTGCCGTACGCCGTCGAGGTCCACGGTGAAGGTGTCCGGCTTGCCGTCCGCTCCACGGGACAGCCATTCCCGCAGGTCGTCGCGCCAGTGGGCGTCCCGGAAGGAGATGCCGGTCTCGTCCAGCAGGGTGAGCCGCGAGGCACGGCTGACGACGAGGTCGACGCTCTCCCCCGCCTGGAGGAGCGCACGGAGGACGGCTGCCGCATATGGCGTGCCGGAAGCGCCGGACACCCCCAGGATCCAAGGCGTTCGGGTCGTCTCCCCTGGCTTGAGATGGTTCACGAGACCGAGCCTATCCGGCATCGTGGGAGGGGAACCGGCCAAGGGGTCCGGTCCGTTTCCCAGGCGGACGGTCGATGCGCCGCGCGAGCGGACGATCGATCCGTTTCCGGGGGACGATCAAGGCGAGGGGGTTGCCGTGTCCAACACGGATGTGCGGTGGTCGGGGCGCGAGCGGGCGAAGACGGCGGCCGTGGTGATGACGGCCTGGGTGGCGCTGCTGTGGCTGCTGGAAGTGGCCGACGTGGCCTTCGGTCATGCCCTGGACGGCTTCGGCGTCGTGCCGCGCACGGCCTCGGAGCTGGTCGACGTCGTCCCCTCCGCCTTCATCCACTTCGGCTTCGCCCATGTCGCGGCGAACAGTGTGCCGCTGCTGGCGCTCGGTTTCCTCGCCGCCCTCGGCGGCCTGCGCCGGTTCGCCGCCGTGTGCGCGCTGATCATCGTCTGCGACGGTCTGGGGGTGTGGCTCATAGCCCCGGCGCACACCAACACGGCGGGCGCCTCCGGCCTGGTCTTCGGCCTCTTCGGCTTCCTGCTGTGCAGCGGCTTCGTGGAACGCCGGCCGATGGGCGTCGTCGTCGCCGTACTGGTCGGCGCGGTCTGGGGCGGCTCGATCCTCGCGGGCATCGCGCCCGGTCAGACCGGCGTGAGCTGGCAGGGCCACCTCATCGGCCTGCTGGCCGGCGTGGCGGCGGCCTTCCTGTTCCGGCGCAAACCCGAACACCGGGACGCGCTCACCGCGTGAGGCGAGTCCTGGTACGTGCGCCCTGCCCGGGCCGGCGGCTCCGAACGGTCATCCCCGCGTGTGCGGGGAGCAGGTGAGCGTGAACGGGTTCCTGGGCATAGCCCTCGGAACATCCCCGGATCAGGGAGCACGAGGGGAACCTACGGCCCGCCCACTCTCCCGCGGCCGGAAATCGAGCACGACCACTGAAAGGGCTACAAGGTGAGCCCCCGCACCAGGAGGTCGATCAGTGCGCAGACGAAGAGGCTGATGCCGATGAAGCCATTCGTCGAGAAGAACGCCCGGTTCAGGCGGGTCAGGTCGTTCGGGCGGACGATGGTGTGCTCGTAGACGAAGGCCGCCGCGACGATCACCAGGCCGAGCCAGAAGAACGCGCCGGCGCCGGTGAGGACCGCGAACCAGACGAACAGGGCCGTCGTCACGGCGTGGCAGGCGCGGGCGCCCCAGATGGCGGCGGGGATGCCGAAGCGGGCCGGGACCGACTTCACGCCGACCTCGCGGTCGGTCTCCACGTCCTGGCAGGCGTAGATGAGGTCGAAGCCGCCGATCCAGATGCCGACCGCGAGGCCGAGGACGACCGCGTCCCAGGACCAGGAACCGGTGACGGCCAGCCAGCCGCCGACCGGCCCCATGGCCTGGGCGAGCCCGAGGATGGCCTGCGGGAAGTTGGTGAACCGCTTGCCGTACGGATAGACCACCATGGGGATCACCGCGACCGGCGCGAGGGCCAGGCAGAGCGGGTTGAGCAGTGCCGCCGCGCCCAGGAACACCACCAGGGCGATGATCGCGCCGGTCCACGCGTGCCTGACCGACATCGCGCCGGTGACCAGCTCGCGGTGGGCGGTGCGCGGGTTACGGGCGTCGACCTCGCGGTCGATGATCCGGTTGGCGGCCATCGCGAAGGTGCGCAGGCCGACCATGGCGATCGTGACCAGGAGCAGCCGGCCCCAGTGGATGTTCTCGTCCCACTCGTACATCGCGGTGAGGGCGGCGATGTAGGCGAAGGGCAGCGCGAACACGGAGTGCTCGATCATCACCAGGCGCAGGAAGGCCTTCACCCGGCCGGCCGGCCTCGGTGCCGCGCCCGAGTCCATGATCCCGTCGGCGGTGGTCATCATGCGAGGCTCCCGAGGAACGTGTCGAGGTCGGCCAGGAGGCCGGCGACGGGCAGCGGACCCGTCTCCACGGTCAGCGGTGTCCCGGCGTCGTCGTCGGACGGGTCGTCGGGCGGGGTGACGTGCGCGGTGAAGACGTACGCGTACGTGCCCGCGTTCCCGCCCGTGCCGCCCGCGTCCCTGTCCTCGTCCTCGTCCGTCGTCGTGCCGGCCGGGCGGGCGTCCAGCCGCAGCAGCGCGCCGCCGTCGACCGTGAACGGCCCGCCCGTCGCGGCGGCGAGTTCGGCGCGCAGCCGCTCGGCGAAGTCGGCGGGTTCCGCGTCGCGCACCCCGGGCAGTTCGAAGCCGCCCCCCTCGCCGTCGTGCTCGATCAGGACCGCCCAGGTGTCACCGGGGCCCGCGAACTCCTCCGGCGTGACGCCCGCCTGCTCGGCGGCCTGCCGGACTCCGGGGTCGGCCGGGTCCAGCTCGGGGCGCACGAGGGCCACGTAGTCGGTGTCGGTGCCGATGAAGAGGGCCGGGCCGCCCACGGCGACGGGACTCACAGTCCGTACTCCTTCCAGCGGCGGTCGACCAGCGCGGCCGTGTCCGGGTCGGACTCGACCATGTCGGGCCAGCCGCCGTCGCGCGTGTACCCCTCCTCGGGCCACTTCTTCGTCGCGTCGATACCCGCCTTGCCGCCCCAGAACTGCTGGTAGGAGGAGTGGTCGAGGTGGTCGACCGGGCCTTCGACGATGCTGAGGTCGCGGGCGTAGTCGGTGTTGCCGAGGGCCCGCCAGGCGACTTCGTGCAGGTCGTGGACATCGCAGTCGGAGTCGACGACCACGATCAGCTTGGTCAGCGACATCATGTGGGCGCCCCAGACCGCGTGCATCACCTTCTGCGCGTGCTTGGGGTACTTCTTGTCGATCGAGAGGATCGCGCAGTTGTGGAAGCCGCCGGCCTCGGGGAGGTGGTAGTCCACGATGTCCGGAATGATGATCTTGAGGAGCGGGAGGAAGAAGCGCTCGGTGGCGCGGCCCAGCGGCCCGTCCTCGGTCGGCGGACGGCCGACGACGATCGACTGGAGCAGCGGACGCTTGCGCATGGTGACGCAGTCGATCGTCAGTGCGGGGAACGGTTCCTGCGGGGTGTAGAACCCGGTGTGGTCGCCGAACGGGCCCTCGGGGAGCATCTCGCCCGGCTCCAGCCAGCCCTCGATGACGACCTCGGCGTGCGCCGGGACCTGGAGCGGGACCGTCTTGCAGTCGACCATCTCGATCCGCTTGCCCTGCAGGAACCCGGCGAAGAGGTACTCATCGATGTCGCCGGGGAGCGGCGCGGTGGAGGCGTACGTCACGGCGGGCGGGCAGCCGAAGGCGATGGCGACCGGCAGTCGCTCACCGCGCCGGGCCGCCACCTGGTAGTGGTTCCGGCTGTCCTTGTGGATCTGCCAGTGCATGCCGATGGTGCGCTTGTCGTGGCGCTGGAGCCGGTACAGGCCGAGGTTGCGGATGCCCGTCTCGGGGTGCTTGGTGTGGGTGAGGCCCAGGTTGAAGAAGGAGCCGCCGTCCTTGGGCCAGGTGAACAGGGCGGGGAGCTGTTCGAGGTCCACGTCGTCACCCTGGAGGACGACCTCGTGCACCGGTGCGTCCTTCACCTTCTTCGGCGGTACGTGGGTCATCGAGCCGAGCTTGCCGAACGCCTCGCGCATGCCCACGAAGCCGTTCGGCAGCTCGGGCTTGAGCAGACCACCGATCTTCTCGCTGATCTCGGCGTACGACTTCAGGCCGAGCGCCTTCAGCAGACGGCGGTCGGTGCCGTACACGTTCATCGCGAGGGGCATGCTCGAACCGCGCACGTTCTCGAAGAGCAGCGCGGGGCCGCCGGCCTTCTGCACCCGGTCGACGATCTCACCGACCTCGAGGTACGGGTCGACCTCGGTCTTGACTCGTTTGAGGTCGCCCTCGCGGTCCAGAGCCCTCAGCAGGGAGCGAAGATCGTCGTAAGCCATGAGGCCAAGTATCCCCGAGCGGCTACCCTTGCCCTGTACCTGGGGGCTGTGGCTGAGCCGACGTCCCCGACGACCCCTTCTCTGGAGAGGCCCATGCTCCGGGTGCTGATGTTCCTCATCCCCCTCGCGCTGAGCGTCTACGCGTTCATCGACTGCATCAGCACGACGGACGAGGACATTCGCCACATGCCCAAGCCGCTGTGGGCGATCCTCGTGCTGCTGTTCCCGCTCGTCGGTTCGATCTCGTGGATCATCGCCGGCAAGAAGCGGCACCCCGTGGGCGCCGACGGCACCGTCGGCTCCGCCTGGAGCCGGGGCGGCAGCCGGCAGCAGTGGGTGGCCCCGGACGACAACCCCGACTTCCTGAAGTCGCTCGGCGAAGAGAAGAACGGACCCGGGGAGAAGAACACCGACCCGGACCCGGACCCGAGCAAGGACAAGGGCAAGGAACGGGACGAGAAGCCCGAGACCGACTGAGGGACGGGACGGAGGGCTGGTCCGGCCCGATCGATCACTTCACCAGCGGCAGGCCGGCCGCCTGGCCACTGCACCGCCGGCAGCCCGCTCGTCCCCCGTCCGACGGGCGGACCGCACGCCGGCAGGGGCGGGCCGGTCCGAACCCGTGAGGGCTGGGGTCACTCGCCTTCGAAGATCTCCTCCGTCTCCGACACGACGACCGCCCGGACGAGCCACGCTCGGAGGAGCTCCGTGTCACCGCATCCGGTGATCCGCCCGCGCACCTCGTCGGAGACCTCAAGCCCGCGCTGCTCGAGCACGAGCAGCACGTCTTCGGCTGCCCGCTGCACGTGCCCCTGCTCGAGCCCCTGTGCGCGCCCTTCGTCCCGGATTTCCTCGGAGATGGAGGACTTGTAGAAGGAGAGGTCCACGGCCACCAGATTCCTCCAGAGATGCTCGGCCGGGCCGTTGCCCAGCCCTTGTGCGGTGAATTCGACGAGGGGATCCGCGATGTCTTCGGGGGTGCCCCGCAGTGCTGTGGAAAGAGCCTTCAGTATCTCATTGACGGCCGTATCGCCGGCGTGTGTGATGGCCGCCAGGCTGGCCAGGACCAGGTCGGCACGGGCCTCCTCCGGGTCGGTGATCACCGGCATGTTGTGCGGGCCCGCGACCAGGGGCGTCAGGGTGAGCGTGGGCAGCTGCGGCGGCCCGCTGCACACCGGCTGCTGGGCCCAGCGGGCCGTGGCGTGGTCCTGGCAGACGACGAGGAGCGCCGTCGGCAGCCGGTACTTCGTCCACAGGTGGGCGGTGTAGTACGCCCAGTCGGCCGGTTTGTTCGGGACCTTCTTGCCCTGGGCCTCCACGGCCAGGAGGAACGCGCCCTGCTCCGCGGTCTCCAGCCGTCCGGCGCTGCGCATCGGGGAGGTGGCCGGGCTGCTGGGCGTACGGACGTCGGCGCTGCGGGTGTGGGAGGCCGCCGGGCTGCTGACGCCCCGGCGGGAACGCGGAACCGGGTACCGCCTGTTCGACCCCGCCGACGTCCGCGACGCCCGGCTCGTCCACACCCTGCGGAGCAGCCACTACCTGTTCGACCGGATCCGCCCGGTGCTGGACGGACTGCGGCGGGAGGGCAGCAGCGAGGCGCTGCGGATGGCCCTCGTCACGCGCGGCGAGGCGCTCACCGCACGCACGTGGACGATGCTGGAGGGCGCGGGGGCCCTCCACACCTACCTGGGGCTGGTCACTGCTGGGGGTTCTGCTGGGGGTTCTGCTGGGGGTTCTGTCGGGGATTGACTTCCGGCGCCCGGCCGGCCCGTCGCCGGCCGGGGAAAGCAAGCGGGTTCGGGGAGACTGGCCGCCATGGAGTCGATCGATGCGGAAACGGCCCGCGCCTGGCTCGCCACCGCCGTCGCGGAGGCCCGTGCCGGTCTCGCCGAGGGCGGTGTTCCCGTCGGCGCCGCGCTGTACGGAGCCGACGGGACCCTGCTCGGCCGGGGCCGCAACCGCCGTGTGCAGGACGGTGATCCGTCGGCGCACGCGGAGACGGCCGCCTTCCGGGCGGCGGGACGGCAGCGTTCGTACCGCGGGACGACGATGGTGACGACCCTGTCGCCGTGCTGGTACTGCTCCGGGCTGGTCCGGCAGTTCGGCATCCCGCGGATGGTGATCGGCGAGGCGGCCACCTTCCACGGCGGGCACGACTGGCTGGCCGAGCACGGCGTAGGCATCGTGCTGCTGGACGATCCCGAGTGCGCCGCGATGATGCGGGACTTCATCGCGCGGCGCCCCGAGGTGTGGAACGAGGACATCGGGAGATGACGAGGGCCGGTTCCCGTGCCCGGTGATCGGGCAGGGGAACCGGCCCTCGCAGGCGGTGCCTCGTTGTGCCGCTCAGAAGCCGATCGCGGTGAGGGCGCTCATGCCGACATCGGCGTAGGAGTGCTTGCCGGAGACGAAGATGTTCACGCCGTAGTAGTTGAACAGCCAGCAGCCGAAGGCGGCCAGGGCCAGGTAGGCGGCCTTGCGGCCCTTCCAGCCGGCGGTGGCGCGGGCGTGCAGGTAGCAGGCGTAGGCGACCCAGGTGATGAAGGACCAGGTCTCCTTGGGGTCCCAGCCCCAGTAGCGGCCCCAGGCGTCGCCGGCCCAGATGGCGCCCGCGATGATCGTGAACGTCCACAGCGGGAAGACGGCCGCGTTGACGCGGTAGGAGAACTTGTCGAGGGAGGCGGAGGCGGGCAGCCGTTCCAGGACCGAGGTGGCGAAGCTGCCGGGCTTGCCACCGCGCGCGAGCTTGCTCTCGTAGGAGTCCTTGAACAGGTACAGGATCGTGCCGACCGCGCCGACGTAGAAGACCGCGCCGCACAGGATCGCGGTGGAGACGTGGATGTACAGCCAGTACGAGTCGAGCGCGGGGACCAGCTGGTCGCTCTCGGTGTACAGGACGGTGACGGCCAGGCCGAGGTCGAGGAGGACCGTGGTGGTCAGGAACAGGCCGAGCCAGCGCACGTTCTTCTTCAGGGCCAGCAGCAGGAGGTACACGCCGACGGCGGTCGTGGTGAAGGTGATGTTGAACTCGTACATGTTGCCCCAGGGCGCCCGCTGCACGGACAGCGCCCGGGTGAGCACTCCGCCGAACTCGACCAGGAAGGCGAGCACGGTGAGGGAGACGGCGATCCGCCCGTAGAGGTCGCCCTGCGCGTCCCCGCCGTGTGCTCCCGGCCCGTCGGGCACGTCCCGCGCGCCGGCCGCGGCCCGTACGACGACCTTCGGCCGCTCGAGTACGGCGGTGCCGCCCGCCTGCTTCACGGTGACGGCGGGCGCCTTCTTCGCCGCCTCCTCGCGGGAGGTGAGCGCGGCGGCGGTGCGGGCGACCTTGCTGCGGCTGCCGAAGATCCATTCGGCGATGTACGCGAAGAAGGCCAGGGTGTAGACCGCCATCGCGGAGTAGATCAGAACGTTGCTGATCTCCGCGAGGTTCTCGTTCTTCGCGGCGGCCAGGCTCGTGGCGGCGACCAGGTCGGTTGCGGCGGCGAGAGTCACGGCTTCTCAGCCCCTTCGGCAGGTACGGCTCGAGGATCGGGGGATGCGGAGGAATCTGGCACGTCGGAGGAAGGCTCGGGGTCCTGGTCCGGGTCCGGGTCGGGCTCCGGGCCGGGCTCCGGGGCGCCCGGGGCCTGGTCGTAGAGGGTTCCGGCGAGGTCGCCGAGTTCCTCGGGCACGGTGGCGGACTCGCTGCGGCCGAGCCCGGCCATCTCGACGACGGTGACGCCGTCGGGGCCCTCGACCGCGCGCACCCACACCCGGCGCCGCTGGATGAACAGGGAGCCGGCCAGACCGGCGATGGCGACGAGGGCGCCGCCGAGGGCCCAGCCGCCGCCCGGCTCCTGGACCATCTGGAAGCCGGCCCATTCCATGACGTCCTTCTCGAAGGTGACCGAGCCCGCCCCGTCCGGGAGGGTCATGGTCTCGCCGGGCGTCAGCATCTTCTTGAACAGCTCGCCGTCGGAGTCCTTGAACTCCTTCATCTTGGTCTTGTCCATCTGGTACACGCTCTGCGGAATGCCGGAGTCGGCCTTCAGGTCGCCGTGGTAGGCGGACAGGGCGAGTACGGGATAGTCGAGGCCCGGGAACTGGGAGAGCATCGTGCCGCTCTGAGAGCCGCCGAAGGTGGGCACGAAGAAGGCGTTGAAGCCGAGCTGCTCCTTCTTGCCCTCGGCGTTGCGGTAGCCGTCGAGGACCTTGACCACACCGGACGAGGTGACGTTGGAGTCGAGCGGCAGCAGCGGCACGGCGTCCTTGAAGACGACCTTGCCGTCGCCGTCGCGAACGGTGACCACGGGCGCGTAGCCGTGGCTGACGAGGTAGATCTTGGAGTCGCCGATCACCAGCGGCTCGTTCACCTTGACGGTGGTCGTCCTCTCCTCGCCGTAGGCGCCCTCGGTGTAGACGAGCTCGGTCTCGTAGGTGCGCGGCGTTCCCTTGTTGGGGCCGCTGCGCTCGTAGGTGCCGGTGAAGGACTTCACGTCGAAGCTGAACGGCTCCAGGTCGGCGACGTCGAAGAGGTTGCCGGACTTGAAGTCGTCGTACTGCGTGAGCGTGTTGGCGAAGCCGTTGCCCTCGACGATCAGCTTGTTGCCCTCGGACTTGAACAACTGGCCCCAGGCGAAGGCGATCAGCATCACGATCAGGGCGAGGTGGAAGGCGAGGTTGCCCGCCTCGCGCAGATAGCCCTTCTCGGCGGCGACGGCGTCACCGGCGAGGTGGGCGCGGAAGCGGCGCTTGCGCAGCAGGGCGAGCGCGGCCTCGCGGACCTGCTCGGGATCGGTCTCGGTGCGCCAGGTGGTGTACGCGGGCAGCCGGGTCAGGCGTTTGGGGGCGCCCGGCGGGCGTCCGCGCAGCTGGCCCACGAACTGCAGGGTGCGGGGCGCGATGCAGCCGATGAGGGAGATGAACAGCAGGATGTAGATCGCCGAGAACCACACCGAGCTGTAGACGTTGAACAGGCCGAGCTGGTCGTAGAGCGGCGCGAGGAACTCGTGCTGCTCGCGGAAGCCGGCGACCCGGGTCTCGTCGACACCGGTCTGCGGGATCAGCGAGCCGGGGATCGCGGCGAGCGACAGCAGCAGGAGCAGCAGCAGCGCGACCCGCATGGAGGTGAGCTGCCGCCAGAACCAGCGGGCCCAGCCGAGGACGCCCAGGGCGGGCAGGTTCGGCAGGTCCTCCTTGGGCGCGGTGGACAGCTGGGAGCCGGCCTCGCCCAGATCCTGGTCCTGCTCCCGGGCGGCGGCGTCGGCCGCGTCGCCCTCGGATCCCGCCGGGGTGTGTCCCGGCCCGGTTTCGGATGTCGTGCTCATCGCCGTCAGATCCCCACAGTGAAGCCGTTGGACCAGGTCTGCATCTCCACCACGAGGCTGTCCCACACGCCGGTGAGCAGCAGCACTCCGGTCACGATCATCATCGTGCCGCCGATCCGCATGACCCAGACGTAGTGCCGCTTGACCCAGCCGAAGGCACCGAGGGCCTTGCGGAAGGCCACGGCCGCGAGGACGAAGGGCAGACCCAGCCCCAGACAGTACGCGACCGTCAGTACGGCCCCGCGTCCGGCGCTCTCCTGCTGTGCGGAAAGCGTCAGTACGGAGGCGAGGGTGGGGCCGATGCAGGGCGTCCAGCCGATGCCGAAGAGGGCGCCGAGGACGGGCGCGCCGGCCAGTCCGGCCGCCGGACGCTTGTGGAAGCGGAACTCGCGCTGGGTCAGCCAGGGCATCATCCCCATGAAGAAGACGCCCATGAGGATCATGAAGACGCCGAGCACCTTGGTGAGGATGCCCGACTGTTCCTGCAGCGTCTGCCCGAAGTAGCCGAAGAAGGCCCCGCCGGAGACGAACACGACGGTGAAGCCGAGGACGAAGAGCGAGGCACCGGCGATCATCCGGCCGCGCCGGGCCTCGGCCAGGTCGGTGCCGGACACGCCGGTGACGTAGGAGAGGTAGCCGGGGACCAGCGGCAGGACGCAGGGCGAGAAGAAGGAGATGAGCCCGCCGAGCAGGGCGATGGGCAGTGCCACCAGCAGGGCGCCGTTGAGCACCGTGCCGTTGTAGGCCGGGTCGGCGGCGAGGTGTCCCGTCCCGGCGGAGAGGGCGCCTGCCTCGGCCGCGAGGGTGGTGAGGACGGTCACGTCACTTCTCCGCGAGGACCGGCTCGAGCATCTTCAGCAGCCGTTCCTCGCTGAGCGCGGTGAGCGAGCGGGCGGCGATCTTCCCGTCCCGGTCCAGGATCAGGGTGGAGGGGATCGCCTGCGGGTGGAGGGTGCCCTTCTCGAAGCGGAGCATCAGCTTGCCCGTGGGGTCGTACAGGCTCGGGTAGGTGATGCCGAAGTCCTTCTCGAAGGCGAGCGCCGAGCCGGTGCTGCTGTCGCGGGTGTTGATGCCGACGAACTGCACGTCCTGGTCGGCGTAGTCCTCGGACACCTTGGCGAAGTACTTGGCCTCCGCGCGGCACGGGTTGCACCAGGAGCCCCACATGTTGAGGACGACGACCTTGCCCTGGAAGTCGGCGACGTCGAGGTGTTCGCCCTCGAGCGTCTTGCCGGACAGCTCGGGCGCGGCGGCGCGCTCGCCCTTGGCGGCGGTGGAGATGCCGTCGGTGCCGGTGACGAAGTTGGTGTTGCCGCCCCCGCCGGACGTTCCACCGGAACCGCACGCGGTGAGCAGCAGTGCGGCCACCGCGGCGCCGGCGGTCAGGGCGGCACGGCGGCGGGCGCGGGCGCGCGGGGCGCGCTCGCGGGTGTCACGGACGCCGGTGGCGCGGTTCGAGCGCTGGGGGGCGCGGCTGGCGGCACTCATGTGAAAAGTTTCGCATGTCCGTTCCGTGGATCTTGGGCACCCCCCTCGCGGGTGGAAACCCGCATATCAGGCGCCGCTCGTGGCGCCCACCCCCGCGCCCGTCCCGGCCCCTGTCCCGGCGGTGTCGCCGGAGCCGCCCGTACCGCCGGAGCCGCCCAGGAAGCCCTTCCAGCCACCGGCCGGTTCCTGCCCGACCCCCAGCGTGCGCAACTGCTCCAGCACCTCGGGCTTCTGCACGTCCAGCCAGTCGGTGAACTGTCGGAAGGAGACCATGCGGACGTCGCCGCCCTTCTCCTTCTCCCGTGCGATGTACTTGAGGGCGTCCTCGACGGCGTCCATGTAGATGCCGCCGTTCCACTGTTCGAAGTGGTTGCCGACGAAGAAAGGTGCCCGGTTCGTCTCGTACGCCCGCTTGAAGCCCGATATGAGCGCCTGGGTGGCCTGTTCCCGCCAGGCGGGGTGGTGGCGCGCGGGCGCGTTGGTGGAGTTGACGGACTGGTTGGCGAGGATGTTGTAGTCCATCGACAGGACCTCGAAGGACCGTCCGGGGAACGGTATCTGCTGCAGGGGCAGGTCCCATATGCCCTGGCGCTTGGACGGCCAGACCTGAAGGCCGCCGGGCGAGGAGGCGTCGTAGCGCCAGCCCAGGTCGCGGGCGGTGGTCAGCAGGTTGTCCTGGCCGAGCAGACAGGGCGCACGGCCGCCGACGAGTTCCTTGTCGTAGTCGAACGGCAGCGACGGCAGGTCCGTCCAGCCGGAGTTGGTCCGCCACTCCTTCACGAACGACTTCGCCTGGTCTATCTCGCTGCGCCACTGCTGCGGCGTCCAGTTGCCGACGCTGCCGGAACCGGCGCAGAAGTGGCCGTTGAAGTGGGTGCCGATCTCGTGGCCCTCGAGCCAGGCGCGGCGGACGTTCTTCAGCGTGTCCTTGATGTGGTCGTCGGTGAGGTAGCCGATGTCGGAGGCACCGCGCGGGTTGTTCGGCGGGTCGTACAGCCGCTTCTTCGACTCGGGCAGCAGATAGACGCCGGAGAGGAAGAACGTCATGTGCGCGTCGTGTTCCTCGGCGAGGTCCAGGAAGCGCGGGAAGAGCCCGTTGCCGACCTCGCCGGCCCCGTCCCAGGAGAAGACGACGAACTGCGGCGGGGCCTGACCCGGCTCCAGCGGCACCGGCCGGGAGGGCTGGTGGGGCTGCTTGCCGGTGAAGGCGGTGGAGCCGTCGCCGATCGGCCGGGCGGTCTTCGTCGGCTTGGGTTTCCCCGGGCGGTCGCCGCCCTTGGGCCCGCCGGTACTCCCCGAGCCCCTGCTCCCCGAGCCCGTGTCGCCGCCGCAGCCGGCCAACGAGACGGCCGCGGCGGCCCCTGCGCCGAGTCCGAGCATTCCCCTGCGGGTGAGCGCACGCATGACATCCCCGATCGTCACGTCCTCTGATGTTCACTCCTTCAGAGGACACGACGGGAACAAAAGTTCCCTACCCCGTGCGAAGGTTCCGCAACGAACGTCACGAGGGTGTCCCGGGCCGTCAGGTGCGCGGCCCACTCGGGTGGGCCGCGCACCTGACACCGGGACAGGGCGGGCTACGCCCCGAAGGCCTTGCCCTGCGGGGCACCGCCCTTGCCCTTCACCGGCTTGGCGCCGGCGAGGAGATGGGCGGGGACGAGATCGCGGGCCGGCTCGCTGTAGCCGACGGAAACGATTTTGTCGCCCAGGTAGGTGAAGGTGGTCAGCGAGGCGAGGGTGCACTGCCGCTTGCGCGGGTCGTGCCACAGCCGCCGCTTCTCGACGTAGGACCGCACGATCCAGATCGGCAACTGATGGCTGACCAGCACCGCCTCGTGACCGCGCGCCGCGTCCCTGGCCGCGTCGAGCGCGCCCATCATGCGGACGACCTGCTCGACGTACGGCTCGCCCCAGGACGGCTTGAACGGGTTGACGAGGTGCTTCCAGTTCTCGGGCCGGCGCAGCGCGCCGTCGCCGACGCCGAAGGTCTTGCCCTGGAAGACGTTCTCGGCCTCGAGGAGCCGGTCGTCGGTGGCGATGTCCAGGCCGTGGGCCTTGGCGATCGGCTGGGCCGTTTCCTGAGCCCGCTCCAGCGGGGAGGCGCCGACGTGGACGATGTCGCGGGAGGCGAGGTGCTCGCCGACCCGGTCGGCCATCCGCCGGCCCAGTTCGGAGAGCTGGTAACCGGGGAGCCGGCCGTAGAGGACACCCTCCGGGTTGTGGACCTCGCCGTGCCGCATGAGGTGGACGACGGTGAGGTCCCCGTCCCCCGTGCCCGTGCCGTTGCCCGTGCCGTTGTCCGTGCCGTCGCTCATGCCGTCGCCTCCGCTGCCGCTCGGGCCGCCGCGGGGAGGGCGTCGGCGATCCGCTGGACGGCCCGGTCGTCGTGCGCGGTGGACACGAACCAGGACTCGAAGGACGAGGGCGGCAGGTAGACACCGTTCTCGAGGAGGGAGTGGAAGAAGGCGGTGAAGCGGAACGACTCCTGCGCCTTGGCGTCCTCGTAGTTCTTCACCGGCCGGTCGGTGAAGAAGACGGAGAACATGTTGGAGGCGTTCTGCAGCGTGTGCGCGACGCCCTCCTTGGTGAGCGCCTCGGTGACGAGGGAGCGGATCCGCTCCGAGACGGCGTCGACCTTCGCGTACGCGGCGTCGTCGAGCAGCCGCAGCTGGGCGAGCCCGGCGGCGGTGGCGACGGGGTTCCCGGAGAGGGTGCCGGCCTGGTAGACGGGCCCGGCGGGGGCGAGGTGGGCCATGACGTCGGCCCGCCCACCGAAGGCCGCGGCCGGGAAGCCGCCGCCCATCACCTTGCCGAAGGTCATCAGGTCGGGCCGTACGCCGTCGACGCCGAACCATCCGGCGCGGCTGGTACGGAACCCGGTCATGACCTCGTCGGAGATGTACAGCGCGCCGTTCGCGGCGCAGGCGTCCTTGAGCCCCTGGTTGAACCCGGGCAGCGGCGGTACGACGCCCATGTTGCCCGGGGACGCCTCGGTGATCACGCAGGCGATCTCACCGGGGTGCGCGGCGAAGGCGGCACGCACGGCGTCGAGGTCGTTGTAGGGCAGGACGATCGTGTCGCCGGCCTGGGCGCCGGTGACACCGGGGGTGTCCGGCAGGGCGAAGGTGGCGACGCCCGATCCGGCGGCGGCGAGCAGCGCGTCGACGTGGCCGTGGTAGCACCCGGCGAACTTGATCACCTTGGCGCGCCGCGTGAAGCCGCGGGCGAGCCGGATGGCGGACATGGTGGCCTCGGTGCCGCTGGACACGAGCCGGACCTGCTCCAGCGGCTCGATCCGGGCGACCATCTCCTCGGCGAGCGTGACCTCGCCCTCACCGGGCGTTCCGAAGGAGGTACCGCGCGCGACGGCGTCCTGCACGGCGGCGATCACCTCGGGGTGCGCGTGCCCGAGGATCATCGGCCCCCAGGAGCAGACGAGGTCGACGTACTCCCGCCCGTCGGCGTCGGTCAGGTACGGGCCGGTGCCGGACACCATGAACCGGGGCGTGCCGCCGACGGCCCGGAAGGCACGCACCGGCGAATTCACGCCACCGGGAGTGACGGCCGCGGCACGATCGAACAGCGCCTGCGAGGCTTGGGCTTCGTACGGGTAGGGCAGTTCGCTCATGACCTGCGACTTCTCCGGCATCTCCGACATCTCGGACTCGGGCTGCGAGTGACCTGTTCAGGGTAGGCCAGACGCGGGCGGGGAACCGGAGGCCGGCGTCTGCCGGGGCTCGGGGCGGGGCCGACGGCTCTCGCCCGAAGCCCTCGGCGGGACCGAGTGAGTAATCCGGCCCCACCTGCCCGTACCACCCATTCGTACAACCATTTCGTACGCCTGTTTCGTACGGTCCGCCCCGCGCGGCCGTTCACGGACGCGGGTATTCGGCCCCCCACAAGGGCATCCGGTCCCGAATCGCCCGTGATCTGCGAAACTGACGTCGGAGTGCACACAGCTCACCCGGTCCCGGGCGGCCGGGCGCTGAGAAGGACCCGCGGGCAGATGCAGCACCGCACGTTTCGGCGGGCGGCCGTGGGGGAGGTCACTGACACGATGATCGGGTTGCGCGGCGGGGCCACGCGGCCTAGAAAAGCAGTCGGGTGGAGATATGCATCGCGGTGGCGGACTGGGCGAGGGGACTGACGACCTCGGTCCTCGACGTTCCCGGCGGGGAAGGCACCGGCGCGAGGCGGAAGAGGTGGACGAGGCCCGTCGGGCACACGGTGCTCCGGGCGGGGCCGAGTCGATCGACCCGTCGAGTGCGGGGAGCAGGAATGGTGGTCGAGTGGGGGTGACCTACAAGTACTTCGGCGCGCCGGACGGCGCCACCGCCGCCCGTGTCCCGATCTCGATGCGCCCCGAGGAGCTCGGCGGCGACGAGCTCGGCATGGGCGGCATGTTCACCAAGATCAAGCCGGAGACGATGGCCGCCATGGTCCTCACCGGCATAGAAGGCGTCCCCCTGCACAAGGTGCCGCCGCTGGAGCTGGTCGTCCTGCACCCCGACTACGCGGTCGTGAAGCTCCCGATGACAGCCGTCGACCCCCTCCGCGACATAGGCGAGGAGACAGTGGGCGCGGCCGCCTTCATCTGGTCCACGGTCCCCGACCGCGGCGGCCCCCGCGACGCGTTCAACGTCTACCAGCTGCTGCACGAGTGGCAGGACTTCAGCCACCGCCTGCACGAGGCGGGGCACCAGCCGTATTGCCTGGTGTGGCCCTGACCTGGGGTTTCGTGGTGTGCGGGCGGGGCTTTCGAGTCCCGCCCTCGTCATGTTCCCGGAGGGGTCGTCAGGCGGTCGGCAAGGGATAAGGGCCGGACACCGCGGCGAAGTCGGCGGTAGTGAGGCCGCCGAGGTGTGAGCGCGTCGGTCATGGATGGTCAGCAGCAGCCACCGGCTGCGGCGGCCTCCTTCGCCGACGCGGAGCCGGCGCAGCAGGCGCTCTGTGGTGGTGATGCCGGCGCTGGGGCGTCGGCCTTCACGACGTACACCTCCCAGCGTTCGCTGCCGGGGCCCTGGACCCAGACCTTGTCCTGGAGGGCGTGGCAGCAGGTGGTGTCGTTCTCCTCCCGGGTGGCGAGGCCCGCGTCGGCGAGACGGGCGGTGGCGGCATGGACCTCGTCGGTGGTGGCTACCTCGACGCCGAGGTGGTCCATGCGGGTGTCCTCGTCCGGCTCGCCCTGGAAGAGGACGAGCTTGAGCGGGGGCTCGGCGATGGCGAAGTTGGCGTAGCCGTCGCGGAGTTTGGCGGGCTCGGTGTCGAACAGCCTGCTGTAGAAGGTGATCGCCGCCTGGAGATCGGGGACGCGGAGGGCGAGTTGCACGCGGGACATGACGT
Source organism: Streptomyces chlorus (assembly GCF_042655885.1). Classification (NCBI taxonomy): domain Bacteria; kingdom Bacillati; phylum Actinomycetota; class Actinomycetes; order Kitasatosporales; family Streptomycetaceae; genus Streptomyces; species Streptomyces chlorus. Next base: position 101,728 of record NZ_JBHSOA010000009.1, on the reverse strand, counting down.
ACCTCCTCCTGGGTGGGTGGACAGGGGTTCGGGTCAGCCGCAGCAGCCGCCTGCCGGGGTCTCCTCAGCAGCCGTGCCTACTGCCGCAAGCGTGCCGAGCTGGACGAGCTGCGGCTCGGGCGCCGGGGCGCAGCAGCCACCGCCGTCGGCCTGCTGGGTGTCGGGGGCGTCGAAGAGGCCGGCGCCGCCGCAGACTCCGGTCTCGGGGAGGGTGAGTTCGACGCGGTCGGCGGCCTCGAGGTCGCCGGCGATCGCGGCGGCGACGGAGCGGACCTGCTCATAGCCGGTCATGGCGAGGAAGGTCGGGGCGCGGCCGTAGGACTTCATGCCGACGAGGTAGACGCCCTGTTCGGGGTGGGACAGCTCGCGGTGGCCGTGCGGGTAGACGGTGCCGCAGGAGTGCTGGTTGGGGTCGATCAGCGGGGCGAGTGTCACCGGGGCCTGGAGCCGCTCGTCCAGGCCGAGCCGCAGCTCGGACAGGAAGGACAGCTCGGGGCGGAAACCGGTCAGCACGATCACTTCGTCCACCGGCTCCAACCGCCGGCCGTCCTCCGCCACGAGAACGAGACGCCCGTAGCCGTCCCGCTCGACCGCCTCGGTACGGAAGCCGGTGACCGCGTCGGCGTGCCCGGCCTCGACGGCCGCCTTGGCCGCCAGGCCGAGCGCGCCGCGGGCCGGCAGCTCGTCGGCCTCGCCGCCGCCGAAGGTGGAGCCGGAAATGCCCCGGCGCAGGACCCACAGGGCCTTCGTGCCGGCGCCCTCATCGGTCTCGGCGAGGGTCGCCAGGTGGGCCAGCGCGGTGAAGGCCGAGGCACCGGAGCCGATCACGGCAGTGCGCCTGCCCGCGTACCGGGCGCGGACGGCGGGGTCCTCCAGGTCGGGGACGCGGTAGGTGATCCGGTCGGCCGCCGCCTTCTCGCCGAGCGCCGGCAGACCGCTGCCGCCGGCCGGAGACGGGGAGGTCCAGGTACCGGAGGCGTCGATCACCGCGCGGGCGAAGATCCGCTCCTCACGGCCGTCGGCGTAGGCAACGTGCACGACGAAGGGCTGAGCCGCGCGGTCGGCGTCGACGATCCGGTCACGGCCGGCCCGGGAGACCCCGGTGACCGTGGCGCCCAGGCGTACGCGGTCGCCGAGAACGCCGGCGAGTGGCTGCAGGTACTGCTCCGCCCAGTCCCCGCCGGACGGGTACGTCGCCGGGTCGGGGCGGATCCAGCCGGTCGGGGCGAGGAGCTTCTCGGCGACGGGGTCGACCACTTCGCCCCAGGCGGAGAACAGGCGCACGTGCGACCAGTCGCGCACCGCCGCTGCGGCGGCCGTGCCGGCCTCCAGGACCAGCGGTTCGATGCCGCGGCCGGTCAGGTGGGCGGCGGCGGCCAGACCGGCGGGTCCTGCTCCGATCACGACGACGGGCAGCTCGGTGGTGGCGGGCGCGGTCACGGCGACTCCTTGCGTGTTTCGATATCTGTCGATGGCCTGCGCGACCCAGCATGACACTTGCATTGATGAGCGTCAACATAGATAGTCGTCGAATCCAGGGGGATTGCTGATGGAGCACGTCGACGTCGTCGTGATTGGCGGTGGCCAGTCCGGACTCGCCACCACCCACGCCCTGCTGCGCCACGGGCTTCGGCCGGTGGTGCTGGAGGCGTCCGGCCGGGTGGCCGGGTCGTGGCCGCGCTACTACGACAGCCTCACCCTGTTCTCGCCCGCCCGGTACAGCTCGCTTCCCGGGATGCCGTTCCCCGGCGCCGATCCGGACCGCTACCCGCACCGCGACGAGGTCGTCGACTACCTCACCGCGTACGCCGACCGCCTGGACGCCGACATCCGCACCGGCCACCGAGTCGCCGCGGTCCGCCGCACCGGCAGCACCTTCGAGGTGGAACTGGAGGGCGGCAGCCCGCTGTCCGCGCAGGCCGTCGTGGCGGCCTCGGGGTCGTTCGGGCACCCGCACCGGCCGGCGCTGCCGGGCCTGGAGGAGTTCACCGGCCAGGTGCTGCACGCCGCCGACTACCGCAGGCCGGTCCTATTTACCGGCCGCCGGGTGGTTGTGGTCGGGACGGGCAACTCGGCGGTTCAGATCGCCGCCGAGCTCGCCGGGACCGCCCGCGTCACGCTCGCCACCCGGGGGCCGGTGAAGTTCGCGGCACAGCACCTCCTCGGCCGCGATCTGCACTTCTGGCTGACGCGCACCGGCCTGGACATCGCCCCGCTCGGCCGGCTCCTTCCTCGCCCGCCGGCTCAGCCGGTTCTCGACGACGGCCGCTACCGGACGACCCCGGCCGCCGGACGGCCGGAGCGCCAGCCGCTGTTCACCGGCGCCGACGGAGCCAGGCTCGTCTGGCCGAACGGGGTGCGGGAAGAGGTCGACGCGCTCGTGCTCGCCACCGGCTACCGCCCTGACCTGCCCTACCTTGCCCGCCTCGACGGCGCCCTCAACGAATCGGGCAACCCGCGGCACCGCGAGGGGCTCGCGGTCGGGGCGCCAGGGCTGGCGTTCGTCGGGCTGGAGTGGCAGCGCAGCCTGTCGTCGAACTCCCTGCGCGGCGTCGGCCGGGACGCGGCCCGCATCGCCCGTCGCCTGGCCGCCCCTCTCGCGCGCTCCTGACGACCCTCGCCACCTGGTTCGACATGTGTCAACATAGACGCATGTCGAACGCGAAGGTGCTGCCGCTGCTCGAGCCCGCCGACGGCCAGGACGTGGTGCCGTGCTGCCCACCGCTGACCGAGCGGCCGATGACCGCCGACGAGGCCGAGACGGCCGCGCGGATGTTCAAGGCGCTCGGCGACCCGGTGCGCCTGCGGCTGTTCTCCGCCGTGGCCTCCCATGAGGACGGCGAGGCGTGCGTGTGCGACATCTCCGACGTCGGCGTGTCCCAGCCGACGGTCTCCCACCACCTGAAGAAGCTCAAGGAAGCCGGGCTGCTCACCTCCGAGCGGCGCGGCACCTGGGTCTACTACCGGGTCGAGCCGTCCGTGCTGGCCGCGATGGGCAAGCTGCTGGCCATGCCGGCTGCGGTCTGAGAACCAGGGGAAGCCGTGGCGAGCGGGGCGTTAAGTTCGTGGTCGTGCCGCTCGTGGGGAGCATGTCGAGGAAGGTGCTGGGAATCCACCAGGCGGGAACCGAAAAGGGCATGGCCGCCTTCAAGCCGTGAGTGAGAACGACGAAGGACCCCGGCGTCGGGCGCCGGGGTCCTTACGGTTTTGTGGGGCTGGGGTCAGTGGCTGGTGAGTTCGCCGGTGAGCCTGCCGTGGAGGTCCGCGCTCGGGTCGTTCAGGCCGACGATCTCCACGCTCTTGCCGCGCTGGGCGTACTTGGTCTCGATGACGTCCAGGGCGGCCACCGAGGAGGCGTCCCACACGTGGGCGGCAGACAGGTCGATGACGACCTTGTCCGGGTCGGTGGCGTAGTTGAACTGGCCGACGAGGTCGTTGGAGGAGGCGAAGAACAGCTCGCCGGTCACGGAGTAGACCACGCTGGTGCCGTCGGGGTCGGTGACCGCGGTGACGTTGGCGAGGTGGGCGACGCGCTTGGCGAAGATGACCATCGCGGTGACGGAGCCGACGACCACGCCGATGGCGAGGTTGTCGGTGGCGACCACGCAGATCACGGTGATGGCCATGACGGCGATCTCACCCGCCGGCATCCGCTTGAGGGTCTTGGGTGCGATGGAGTGCCAGTCGAACGTCGCGAACGACACCATCACCATGACGGCGACCAGGGCGGCCATCGGGATGTCGGAGACGACCGGGCCGAAGGCGATGCACAGCACCATCAGGAATACGCCCGCCAGGAAGGTGGACAGCCGGGTGCGGGCACCGGACACCTTCACGTTGATCATCGTCTGGCCGATCATGGCGCAGCCGCCCATGCCGCCGAAGAACCCGGTGACGACGTTGGCGATGCCCTGGCCGATGGACTCGCGGGTCTTGGAGGAGTGGGTGTCGGTGATGTCGTCGACCAGCTTCGCCGTCATCAGCGACTCCATCAGACCCACCAGCGCCATCGCGAACGCGTAGGGGGCGATCGTCGTCAGGGTGTCCATCGTGAAGGGCACGTCGGGCAGGCCCGGGACCGGCAACGAGGACGGCAGGGCGCCCTTGTCGCCCACGGTCGGCACGGCGATCCCGGCCGCGACCGTGATGACGGTGAGGATGACGATGGAGACCAGCGGGGCCGGGATCACCTTGGTGACCTTCGGGAAGAACACCATCAGTGCCAGGCCGCCGATGATCAGCGGGTACACGGCCCACGGGACATCGTGCATCTCGGGGACCTGGGCCATGAAGATCAGGATCGCCAGCGCGTTGACGAAGCCGACCATCACCGAACGCGGCACGAACCGCATCAGCTTCGCGACGCCGAGCGCACCGAGCGCGACCTGGATGACACCGGCCAGGATGACGGCGGCGATCAGGTAGCCGAGGCCGTGCTCGCGGTTCAGTGGTGCGATCACGAGCGCGATGGCGCCGGTGGCGGCGGAGATCATCGCGCGGCGGCCGCCGACGATCGAGATGACCACGGCCATGGTGAAGGAGGTGAACAGGCCGACCGCCGGGTCGACCCCGGCGATGATCGAGAACGAGATCGCCTCCGGGATCAGGGCCAGGGCGACAACCAGGCCGGCCAGGATCTCGGTGCGCCAGACCTTCGGGTTGTTCAGCCAGTCGGGGCGCAGTGCGCGCAGCCGCGCGGCAGGGGACACAGCGGAAGAAGACAAGGAGAGGCGTACCTGTCGTGCTCGGGCACACCCCACTGGCAGGCCGGGGCGTGCGGGGAAGGACGCGGGAGACTGAGCGGCGCCCCGCGGACGGCCTGCGGGAAGCGGGCCGGGAAGTCGAAGAGGGACGAAGCCGGGAGCCGGCGCGGTGACGCGGCTGAGCGGCTCACACCCGGGGGCGAAGGGTCACGGCGGGCAGGCGGCGGTCGGCGTCATGGGCTCGCGCACGCTCTCTCCTGCAAGAATCGGGTCTTCGCCGGGGGCGCCATCGGCCCCGGAACGGCAGTAGTGGGGCAGCCGGGCCGCCCTCACCGTCACGAACTCTACCCTAACGTTAGAGTAGAGTCGGTAGGTCGCACGGCACGCGGCCCGCCACTACGAGAAGGGCCAGGGCCACGGGCGTGGACGACAAGCACATGCAGATCGGCGAAGTCGCCGCACGGACCGAACTGTCCCTGCGCACCATCCGCCACTACGAGGAGACCGGCCTGGTCGTCCCCTCCGCCCGCTCCCAGGGTGGCTTTCGCCTCTACACCGAGACCGACGTGCAGCGGCTCATGGTCATCCGCCGCATGAAGCCGCTCGGCTTCACCCTGGACCAGATGCGCGATCTGCTCGACGCCACCGACCGCCTGGACAGCGACGACACACTCGACGACGACGAGCGGGAAGCCCTGCTGGACAGGGTGCGCGGATACGAGCGGGCCGCCACCGAACAGGTCGAAAAACTGCGCGTCCAGCTGCGCCGCGCGGAGGACTTCGCCGCCACCCTCCGAGGACGCCTGCCGGAGGCAGCTCCCTCCGTCGGGTCCTGACGTCCGGCCCGAGGCTCAAGGCGTCCTCACGTCCCGAACCTGCGCGGCATCAGGGGCGGTGGGCCCCGCAGCACTCTTCGACAGGCGCGGTCGCGGACGCCCCGGTGCCGGCGAACGCCTGCCGCAGGGCCTCGATGCTCGGCGCCCCGCCGGACCGGCCTTCCTTGTCCCGGTACAGGCGGCAGGACACGCTCGCCGGAGTACCGGCCACGGCGAAGAGGTCGACGCCGTCCACCAGGACCGTGGGCGAGCCGGTCATCTGCCACCGGGCCGCCTCCCCCTCCTCACTCACCTCGATCAGCTCTACCTGGGCCTGCTTCCCGTCCAGGGCTGCGGTGATCCGTTCGCGGACGAGCGGGGCGTTGGGGCAGTCCGGCACGGTCAGCACGGTGATCCTCATGAGACCGACCGTAGACCTTCCAGTGCACTGGAAGGTCAAGCCGTACGCTGAGGACATGCGCATCGGGGAGCTCGCCGCCGAGACGGGGCTGACCACGAAGACGATCCGCTTCTATGAGCAGGCCGGCCTGCTGCCTGAGCCCCCGCGTACCCCCGGCGGCTACCGCGACTATCCGACCCACACCGTCGCCCGGCTCTCGTTCGTCCACGATGCCCAGGCCGCCGGGCTCACACTCGCCGAGATCCGTTCCGTCCTTGCCCTGCGGGACAGTGGCCAGGCGCCGTGCGCCCAGGTCGGCGTGCTCATCGACGAGCACTTGGCGGAGATCGACCGGCGCCTGGCCGAGCTCCGCCAGGCTCGCACGGCCTTGCGTGAGCTGGCCCGCCGAGCCGCCGTGACCGACCCGGACACCTGCTCGGCCGGCGACATCTGCACGATCCTCGCCCGGCCCTGACGCACGGTGCGCGGCGTCACCTGCTCAGCAGCTGCGCGATGTCCCGGGCGGCGTCGCGCGCGGGGCGGCCCACACCGATCAGGGTGGCGGAGGCCGGGCCGGTCCAGTCGCCGTACCCCAGCAGATGCAGGCGCGGCTCGGCGACGGCACGGGTGCCGGAGGTCGGGATGTGGCCGCGCGGCCCCCGCAGGTTCAGCGGTGCGAGGTGGGCCAGGGCCGGGCGGAAGCCGGTGCACCAGATGACCGCGTCCGCCTCGGCGCGGCTGCCGTCGGCCCCCTGGATGCCAGTGACGGTGAGCCGGCTGAACATCGGCTGGGCTCGCAGGAGTCCGGCGTCGCGGGCGGCGCGGACGGGCGGCACGGCGACGATGTCGCCGAGTGAGGCGACTCCGCCGGTGTCGCTGCGGCCGTCGTCGAGGGCACGGATGAGGGTCCCCCTGCTCGAGCGACGTCGAGAGTTTGGGGGAGGGCGGTGGCGACGTCGAACAGGATGCGGCCGTCGATGTCGTCGGGCAGGAAGCGGGGCGGACGCTGGGTCGCCCACGTCACCGTCACGTCGCCTGCCAGGGCGAGGTCGGCGGCGATCTGGGCGCCGGAGTTGCCGCCGCCGACCACCACGACATGCTGTCCGGCGAAGTCGGCCGGGCGGCGGTAGTTCACCGTGTGCAGCTGCCGCCCGGTGAAGATGTCACGGCCGGGGACGGCGGGAACGAAAGGCCGCGACCAGGTGCCGGTCGCGCTGACCACCGCCCGGGCCCGCCAGGTGCTCGGGTCGGCCTCGACCAGGAGCCGGTCGCCGTCGCGGCGTACGGCGCCCACGCTGGTGCCGTGCTGGACGGGCAAGTCGTAGCGCTCCTCGTAGTCGGCGAGGTAGTCCACCACGTGCCCGGCATCCGGGTAGGTCTCGCCGGGCTGGGTGGGCATGAGTCGCCCGGGCAGGGAGGAGTGGTCGGCCGGGGAGAACAGGTGCAGCGAGTCCCCCATGTGCTGCCAGGCCCCGCCCGGCGCGGGATCGGCGTCGAGGATGGTGAAGTCGATGCCCTGGCGGCGCAGGTGGTAGCCGGCGGCGAGCCCGGCCTGGCCGCCGCCGATCACCACCACCTGGGACGTACGCGTCACTCGGCGGCTTTCCGGCCGGGCATGAAGATGACGCCCACCAGCGCGAGCCCGACCACGGCGCCGACGAGCTGCATGCCGATGAAGCCCACGACCGAACCGGGGGCGATGCCGGCGAAGGTGTCGGTGAAGGCGCGGCCGATGGTCACCGCCGGGTTGGCGAAGGACGTGGACGAGGTGAACCAGTACGCGGCACCGATGTACGAGGCGACCGCGACGGGCGCAAACCGAAGCCGGTCGGTACGGGCCAGACCGAAGATCAGCAGGATCAGACCGGCCGTGGCGACGACCTCACCGAGCAGCAGGTGCCCGGCGGACCGGTCGTGAGTGGACCACTCCACCAGCGGTTCGCCGAACATCGCATCGGCCAGGATCGCGCCCGCGACGGCCCCGACGATCTGGGCCGGGACATAGGCGGCTGCTTCGCGGAGCGATACGCCCGCGCCGCCGCGGCGGGTGGTCCACAACTCGGCCAGGGTGACGACGGGGTTGAAGTGCGCGCCGGAGACCGGGCCGAGCAGGGTGATCAGGACGCCGAGGCCGAAGACGGTGGCCGTGGAGTTGGCCAGCAGCTGCAGGCCGACGTCCTTGGTCAGTTCGGTGGCCTGGATGCCGGAGCCGACCACCACCGCCACCAGGGCCGCGGCGCCGATCAGTTCGGCCGTGGCCTTGGCGATCAGCGGAGGAGTCCGGGGCGGGGTGACCCCCGGGGCGGGCTGCGGCTCAGCGGCGACTATGGCGGACTGGCCGGCTCTGTCGTGCTCAGTGGCCTCGGTGGCGGTCAACAGGACTCCTCGGTGCATGCGGGATGGCGACGGACCGCGGCGACGGACCGGCACCGGAATCAGGGGCAGGACCGCTTGACGTCGTTCTCGGCGGTGGCGCGCGCGGTCTCCGCCAGATCGGCGAACTGGCCCGCGAGAGAGGCGATGACGTCGGGCTTGAGCCGGTAGTAGGTGAACCGGCCGCACGGCTCCGTCTCCACGACCCCGGCCTCGCGCAGCACCTTCAGATGGTTGGAGAGGTTGGTCTGCTTGGCCCCCGTCTCCTCGATCAGGTGCGTGCTGCACAGCGTCTCCCTGGCGAGCAGGGTGACGATCTGGAGCCGGAGCGGGTCCGCGAGAACCCGCATCAGATCAGTGTCGACTGACATCATCATGGGCTGATACTCTCACATCACCCGACACTGATACCAGCCGGGGCTGACCTATAGGCCCGCCGAAGGGGTCTCCCATGTCCGCCGCCCCCTCCCCCGCCCTGCCCGACGAGCGCCTGGCCACCGGCACCGCCCGCCTCGCCACCCGGCACGCCACCCGGCACGCCGGCCGCTTCGCGGCCGAGACCGTGCAGCTCCTGCTCACCGACTCCTACCGGCGCCTGGCCGAGACCGCCTCGATCACCACGCACCTGGTCGTGCTCGCCGAGCGCCTGACCGCCGAACGCCTCGACGCCCTCGCCCACGTCCAGGGCGCGCCGGGTTCCGGGCTGCCGCGGGTGCTGTTCGTGTGCAGCCACGACGCCGGACGCTCCCAGCTCGCCGCCGCACTCCTGGAGCGCCGGGCGGCCGGCCGGGTCACCGTCTCCTCCGCGGGCACCCACCCCGGGCCCGAGATCGAGCCGTACATCGCGCAGGTCCTCACCGAGGCCGGCGCCGATCCGGCCGGAGCGTTCCCCAAGCCGCTGACCGACGAGGTCGTGCGGGCCGCCGACATCGTCATCACCATGGGCTGCGGGGATGCCTGCCCGATCGTGCCCGGCCGCCGCTCCCTGGACTGGCCCGTGGCCGACCCCGACGGCGCACCGATCGAAGTCGTCCGCCAGATCCGCGACGACATCGACACCCGCATCACCGACCTGCTCGCCGGCCTGCCGAGCACCTGAACCGCCCCGCACCACCTGCCACCACTTCGTGAAGGAAGAACACATGTCCGCCGCCCCGCTCGCCTCCGTGCTGTTCGTCTGCGTCCACAACGCCGGCCGCTCGCAGATGGCCGCCGGATTCCTCAACCACCTCGCAGGCGACCGCGTGGAGGTCCGCTCCGCCGGCTCCATCCCCGGCGACCAGGTCAACCCGGCCGCCGTCGAGGCGATGCAGGAAGTCGGCGTCGACATCGCCGACGCCCAGCCGAAGATTCTCACCACAGAGGCCGTCCAGGCGTCCGACTACGTCATCACCATGGGCTGCGGCGACGCCTGCCCCGTCTTCCCCGGCAAGAAGTACCTCGACTGGGCCCTGGAGGACCCGGCGGGCAAGGGCGTCGAAGCCGTCCGCCCGATCCGCGACGAGATCAAGACCCGCATCGAGGCGCTCATCGCCGAGATCGACGCCACGCAGGAGGCGTGACCTCAGTGGCCGCCCCGGCGATGCTGAGGCAGTTGTCGGCGCCGCCTGAAGCGCCTGGGCGGGGCTGGAACCACGACGCGTACACGAGGTCAGCGGCGTTGTGGGGGCAGCCAGCGGTCGAGATACGCGCGCAGCCTTTCCAGGTCTGCCCCCCGAGCGACGTAGCCGAGGTAGCCGTCGGGACGTACGAGTCCATGAGCCACGGCGGGCCACGGGCTCTCCTGGCCGAGGCGGTGCACGCTGATCAGGTCGTCCCGTCCGCGCACCACTGAGGCGAGCAGCTCGCCGCTCCACAGCGCGGGCGGCCCGGACAGGAGCAGGTGCCAGCCCGGACCGGCTGTCCGCGCTTGCAGCCCGCTCGGCAGGTCCGGCAGCCGGTCGCCCGCCCGCGGACCGCGTCTCGGCAGCTGCGGACCTGCGACCGTGGCAGGGCTGCGCCGGTAGTGGATGCCCAGCTCCGACACCGTACGGAAGACGCGTCCACGCGGGCCGCTCGCGCGCAGCGCCAACGGAGCCAGGCGCGGCGCAAGTCGGGTGCGGGCGAAGCGGATGACCGGGTTGCCGCTGGTACCGAGGGTGAAGGCGCGGTCGGTGAAGCGCAGCACGCTGCGGCCGACCGGAGTGCGCTCGGCCTCGTACGTCTCCAGCAAGTTCTCAGGTGCCGCGCCCCGACACACGAGGGCGAGCTTCCAGCCCAGGTTGAGTGCGTCCTGGATGCCGGTGTTCATGCCCTGCGCGCCGGCCGGGCTGTGGATGTGCGCTGCGTCCCCGGCGAGGAAGAAAGGTCCCGAGCGGTAGTGGGCGGCGCCGCGGTTGTGGAGCCGGAAGTCGGTCATCCACACCGGGTCCCGCAATACCAGCCGGTCCTCGGTGTACTCGTCCGCGGTGTCCTGCAGGAGCCGCAGCCCTACCTCGGTGTCCGGGGCGTTCGGTGGGCGCATCGCGAGCATCCGCCAGGTGGCCGGTGAGCCGAGCGGGAAGAAGAGCAGCATCCCGGCTCCGGACATGTAGGTGTGGACGGCCCCGGGTTCCAGCCCGTCGACCTCCAGGTCGGCGAGCAGGAACGTCTGCGGATAGCTGTACCCCTGGAAACCGATGCCCGCCTGGGCCCGCACCGTGCTGTGCGCGCCGTCGCAGCCCACGACGTACCGTGCGACCACCGTCTCCTCGGCGCCGTCAATGTTCCGAAGCCGACACGAGACGGACGTACCCGTGCGCTCCAGACGGGCCAGCTCGGTACCGCGCTCCACGGTCACACCCTGCCCCGCCAGATGCTCCGAAAGAATACGCTCGGTCTCCGCCTGGGAAAGGAACAGCAGGAAGGGGTACGCGGTATCGGCCAGCCCGATGTCGAACAACGGCATCCGCACCACCCGCCGCGGCAGATGCATCCTGAGCTCCACGGCAGGGTTGCCGCATGCGATGAGTTCGTCCGTCACCCCGAACCCGGCGAGCATCTCCAGCGTGCGCGGCTGGATGGCCAACGCGCGCGACTCACGGACCCGGTCCAAGGAGCGGTCGACGATCCGGAAAGACGTGCCGTAGGTGCGCAGTTGCGCGGCGAGCGCGAGCCCTGTGGGGCCCCCACCGACCACCAGCACGTCCAGGGGTGCCGTCATGGACCCACGGTAGTGCTCCACCGCCTCGACTGTGGCCCGCATGGAGGTCCTCGACGCAGCCGCAGACATCGGTTTGCCGGTAGGCCGCCTTGCTCTGACCGACGCGCGACGGCGCCCTGCGTGCACGGGTCGTGGTGTGCACTGGTCGTGGTGTGCACTGGTCGTGCCACCACGCATCACCTGGATCGCCGAACAGGCCGCCGACTGAGCGGCCCACCGCCGCCCGGCTGACGACATCAGCAGCCGGCGAGGGCACATCCAGGGCACATGCGCCTGGGAAACAGCGTCGACCAGTGAGAACTGCGGAGACATGTTTTCGCAGGTCAACCCGCCTTTAGCCCAGAAACTCCAGGTCAGCTCCCGCATGCCTCCAATCGCTGCGCGAATGGCAGGACCTCAGCCACCGGCTGCACGAGGCGGGGCATCAGCCGTACTGCCTGGTGTGGCCCTGACCTGGGCCTCATGGAGTTCGGGCAGGGTGTGCGGGGTCGGCACGTCCTGCGAAAAGCGTGAACACTTGATCGGTTGAGTGCTCACGCTTTTCGCGAAGGGTACGCCTGGAGCACGCAGCGCCGGCCTGACGCGCCCACAGGACCGATGGAAATGCGAGGGCCCGGAGCTTTCACGAAGGCGCGGCGCATCGCCTCCGGGGTGCCACAGCCGCAGGCGCGGGAGGTCTGCCCGATACCGTCGGCCATGTCTTCGAGGAGTCGCCGTGTGTGCTCCAGGCGTACCCGCTCGACGCGCCGCTACTTGGTCCTCACCTACTTGATCCCCACCGTCCGCAGCACCGTGAGCACCAGGGTCCGGGCCGCCGCCACCGTCTCCCGCAGGGACACCTGCTCGCGCGCGCTGTGCGCCACCGCGATGTCCCCCGGCCCGAACTGCAGCGTCGGTATCCCCGCGCCGGTGTAGTGCCGCAGGTCGCTGCCGTACGTCGCGCCGCGCTGCCGGGGGGCCGGGCCGCCCGTCGCGTCCGTGTACGCGGCGCCGACGACGTCCGGCAGCGGGTGGCCCTCCGGCAGCCGTCCGCTCGCGAACTGGCCGCCCGGCCAGGTCACCGTCGCCGGGTGGTCGCGCAGCCAGGGGTCGGCGGCGCAGGCCCGCGCCACGCACCGCTCCAGACCGGCGCGCGCCTCGGCCGGGGCCTCGCCGAGGCGTACGCCGAGCCGGCCCTCGGCGACCAGCAGGTCCGGCACGCTGCTCGCCCAGTCCCCGGACCGTACGGTGCCCACCGACAGCGCGTACGGGATCGGGTACTCGGCGAGCAGCGGGGACGGGTTCCTGTTCCGTTCGGCCTCCAGGTCGGCCAGCGCCCGGTGCAGGGGCAGATACGCGTCGACCGCGCTCACCCCCTGCTCCCGCGCACTGCCGTGCGCCGCCTTGCCGGGCACCGCGAGCCGGAACGTCAGGGCGCCCGCGTTCGCGGTGATCAGGGTGGATCCGGTGGGCTCGGCGATGACGCAGGCGTCGCCCCCGTGTCCGCGCTCCAGGGTGCCGAACGCGCCGATGCCCCCGTCCTCCTCGCCGACGACGAAGTGGGCGGCGACCCGGCCGCGCAGCCGTATCCCGGCCGCCCGTATCGCGGCGAGGGCGGCGAGGTGCGCGGCGAGCCCCGCCTTCATGTCGCAGGCACCGCGCCCGTGCACGACGTCCCCGGTCACGCGCGGTACGAACGGGTCGCCGTCCCCCCATGCCTCGAGGTCGCCGGGCGGTACGACGTCGACATGGCCCTGAAGGATCAGGGTGGGCCCGTCACCGCCGCCGGGGGTGGTCCCGACCAGGCCCCACGCCTCCTCGCGGGGCACCTCCATGCCCGGGAAGCCGGGGTGGGCGCGCAGCGCGGGCAGGTCCATGGACCACAGGTCGACCTCCATCCCCAGCCACTCCAGCCGACCGGCCAGCTGGTGCTGGAGTTCGGACTCGGCGGCACTCCCGGTCACGCTCGGCACACCGATCAGCTCCAGCAGGGTCCGCCCCAGGGCCGCCTCGTCGATCGCCGCCAGCGCGGCGGCCTCCTCATCGGTCAGCACGTCGCCACTCCTCCCCTTCCGGGGCGCGTGCGGAGCGCCCCCGCTCGCATACATGCTCACCTTCGACGGTCCGTACGCGGCGACGGGGGCGGCATGTCACCGGCACCGGCACCGGCGTGTCAGGGGCCCAGGGCCTCGTCGGCGGGGTCCGTCAGCGGGCCGCCGCCCACCGTGAAACCGATCACCGTTCCGCCGCCGGGCCGGCGGACGGCGTACGGAGCACCCCCGTGGGTCAGGGCCACCTCGCGGACGATGGACAGGCCGAGGCCCGAACCGGGGAGGGAACGGGCGTCGGCGGCGCGGAAGAAGCGGTCGAAGACACGGATCAGATCACCTGCGGCGATGCCGGGCCCCCGGTCGCGGACCTCCACCCGTACCGTGCCCGGCCGCGCGGGCCCCGCGACCGTGATGTCGATGGGCGCGGTGCCGTTCCGGTCGAACTTGACGGCGTTCTCGACCAGGTTGGACACCGCCCGTGTCAGCATTCCGGGCCGTCCGTCGGTCGTGGTGTCGCCGCTCGCGTGGACGGTGATCTCGCGTCCGCCCCGGCGCCGGGCCAGTTCGGCCACGTCCTCGGCGATGTCGGCGAGGTCGACCCGGCACGGCGGTTCGGTGCCGGACTGGCCGGCCGCGAGTTCGACGAGTTCGTTGACCAGGTCGGTCAGCTCACGGGCCTCCTGGGTGAGGTCGGCGACGAGTTCCTCACGGGTGTCGGGAGGGAGCTCGTCGATACGGCGCAGCAGGGAGATGTTGGTCCGCAGGGAGGTGAGCGGGGTGCGCAGTTCGTGGCCCGCGTCCTGGACGAGACGGCGCTGGTCGTCCTCGGACTGGGCGAGCCGGCCGAGCATCCGGTCGAAGGCGCGGCCGAGCCGCCCCACCTCGTCGTGACCGGTGACGGGCACCTGGATGCCGAGCCTGCGGGTGCGGGCGACGTCCTCGGCGGCGGCGGTGAGGACGACCAGACGGCGGGTGATCCGCCGGGCCAGCCACCAGCCGAAGAGACCGGCCGCGATCACCACCGCCGCCATCAGGCCGAGCGTGCGCCGCTGGAGGGCCCGCAGCAGGTCCTCGGTGTCGCTGAACTCCTGCGCGACCTGTACCGCGCCCCGGCCGTCGCCCAGCGCGACGGTCGCGACGCGATAGATGTCGTCGCCGACGTCGACCTCCGCGTGCTCGACCACCCGCCCGGCCGTGGCGGCGCCCGCGACCGCGCGGTCGGCGGCGACCACCGGCAGCCCCGGGTCGCCCGGGTCGACGATCCGGCCGTCCGGCCCGAGCACCTGGACGTCCGTCCGGGCGGGCCGCACCAGGTCGTGGCCGGGGGCGGCGGAGGAGAAGTCGACCGGTGACATCCGGTTCGCCCGGACCTCGCCCCGCAGGTCCTGCACGACCTCGTCGAACACCATCTGCTGGTCCACCCGCAGCAGCCGGGCGGCGGTGCTGTACGACAGGATGCCGACCAGGACGGTGACCGTGGCCGTCACGGCGGCGAAGGCCACCGCGAACTTGGTGCCGAGCGACAGCAACCGCAGCCGACGCCGTCCGGCCGGGGCACCCAGAGCGCGCGACGTACCCGGAGTACGCGACGTACCCGAGGGGCGTGAGGCGCCCGGGGTACGTGAGGCGCCCGGGGCGTCAGCGGTGTCGCGCGCCACTCAGTCCTCCCGCAGCACGTAACCCACCCCGCGCACCGTGTGGATCAGCTGCGGCGCCCCGGGTTCGTCGAGTTTGCGGCGCAGATAGCCGACGTAGACGGCGAGGTTCTTGGAGCCGGGGCCGAAGTTGTAGCCCCAGATGCGGTCGTAGATGGTCGAGTGGTCGAGGACGATGTCCGCGTGCCGGATCAGCAGCTCCAGCAGCTCGAACTCGGTCCGGGTCAGCTCCAGCTCCCGCCGGCCCCGCCAGGCCCGGCGCGCCCGCGGGTCCATGCGCAGCCCGGCCGCGTCGACGAACCGCCCTGCCGCCGGGTCGTCCGGCCGCCCGTCCGGCGTCCTGGGTGTCCCGGAGTTCCCGGGCGTCCCGGAGTTCCCGGGCGTCCCGGAGTTCCCGGGCGTTTCAGGGGTCTCGGGCGCCGTCTCCCGCGTCGACGACTCGACGGGCACGGGCTCGGGTGCCACCCGGCGCAGCAGGGCACGCAGCCGGGCGAAGACCTCCTCGACGTCGAACGGCTTGACGACGTAGTCGTCGGCGCCCGCGTCCAGCCCCGCGATCCGGTCGGCGGTCTCCACCAGCGCCGTCAGCATCAGTACGGGGGTGCGATCGCCCTCGGCACGCAGCACCCGGCACACCTGGAGCCCGTCGATGCCGGGCATCATCACGTCCAGCACGAGGACGTCGGGTGGGCTGCGGTGGGCCTGCGCCAGCGCCTCGACGCCGTCGGCGACCGCGGTGACCCGGTAGCCCTCCAGGGTCAGGGCGCGCTCCAGGGCGTTGCGGATGGCACGGTCGTCCTCGGCGAGCAGCACGGTGGGGGTGTGGGACGCGGTAGGGGGCACGGTGCCAGTCTGCCAAGGACCGCCGCCGCGGCGAACGGCCGGTGGCCCGGACACCGCCGCCTTCCTGGCCCTGTCGCCCTCCACCCGGACTGCCGTACGACCCGTGATCCGGTCGCGGTCCGACGTACGGCCCTGCCCGCGGGCCGGTCGCAGGCGTCCCCGCCCGCGACCGGATCCTCGCGAGCGACCGGAACCGGACGGAACCGGTCGCCTCACCCGACGGCCACTGTCCAGGGAAGACCGCCGGGAGTCCTGTACTCGGCGCCTTCAGCATCTGCGGCGCGTTGGGCGCGTCGGGCGCCCTGGTGCGCTCAGCCCGCCGACCGCAGCGCGGCCAGCTGCTCCTCGAACGGCACCACGTTGCGCGCGTCGAACTTGTCGTCGGCCGCGCCCCCGCGCGTGACGCTGATCGGGCCGCCGCCCGTACTGGCATCCGTACCGCCGTCCGTACCGCCGGAGGCGGCCGACAGTGCGCCCGTCAGGGCGGCCAGCTCGCCCGCCGCCCGCTCGATCCGGGTGTCCAGGCCCTTGTCGCCCCAGTCCTGGGACGCGGCGTACACCGCCGTGGGGACGACGACCGCGCGCAGGTGGGCGAAGAGGGGGCGCAGGGCGTGCTCCAGTACCAGCGAGTGCCGGGGCGTGCCCCCGGTCGCGGCGATCAGCACCGGCTTGCCGGCCAGCGCCTCCCGGTCCCGTACGCCGAGCACGTCGAAGAACGACTTGAACAGCCCGCTGTACGACCCCGAGAACACCGGCGTGACCACGATCAGCCCGTCCGCCCCGGTCACCGCGTCCATCGCGTCGGCGAGGGCCGGCGCCGGGAAACCGCTGGTGAAGTTGTGCGCGATGTCGACCGCGAGGTCCCGCAGCTCGATCACCCGCGTGCCCGCCGGGGCCTGCCCGGTGGCCGCGGCGGCCAGCCGCTCCCCGAGCAGCCGGGTGGACGACGGCACGCTCAGCCCGGCCGATACGACGACGATGTTCATACCGTGCTCACTTCCCGGCCGGCCAGCAGCGAGGAGTGGATCGGGGCGTCCGGCACGTCGGCCGGGCGGTCCTTGGCGAACTCCTTGCGCAGCACCGGCACGACTTCCTCGCCGAGCAGGTCGAGCTGCTCGAGCACGGTCTTCAGCGGCAGGCCCGCGTGGTCCATGAGGAACAGCTGGCGCTGGTAGTCGCCCGCGTAGTCGCGGAAGGACAGCGTCTTCTCGATGACCTGCTGCGGGGAGCCCACGGTCAGCGGGGTCTGCCGGGTGAACTCCTCCAGCGAGGGCCCGTGCCCGTAGACGGGGGCGGCGTCGAAGTACGGCCGGAACTCGCGCACCGCGTCCTGCGAGTTCTTCCGCATGAACGCCTGGCCGCCGAGGCCGACGATGGCCTGCTCGGGCGTGCCGTGCCCGTAGTGCGCGTACCGGGCCCGGTACAGCTCGATCATCCGCTTGGTGTGGTCGGCCGGCCAGAAGATGTTGTTGTGGAAGAAGCCGTCACCGTAGTACGCGGCCTGCTCGGCGATCTCGGGCGAGCGGATCGACCCGTGCCAGACGAACGGCGGTACGTCGTCCAGCGGGCGGGGCGTGGAGGTGAAGCCCTGCAGCGGGGTGCGGAACTTGCCCTCCCAGTTGACGACGTCCTCGCGCCACAGGCGGTGCAGCAGGGCGTAGTTCTCGACCGCGAGGTTGATGCCCTCGCGGATGTCCTTGCCGAACCAGGGGTAGACCGGCCCGGTGTTGCCGCGTCCCATCATCACGTCCACCCGGCCGTCGGCCAGGTGCTGGAGCATCGCGAAGTCCTCGGCGATCTTCACCGGGTCGTTGGTGGTGATCAGGGTGGTCGAGGTGGAGAGGATCAGCTTCTCCGTGCGCGCGGCGATGTAGCCGAGCATGGTCGTCGGCGAGGACGGCACGAACGGCGGGTTGTGGTGCTCGCCGGTGGCGAACACGTCCAGGCCCACCTCTTCCGCCTTCAGCGCGATCGCGACCATGGCCTTGATCCGCTCGCGCTCGGTGGGGGTACGCCCCGTGGTCGGGTCGGGCGTGACGTCACCGACGCTGAAGATCCCGAACTGCATGGTCGCTCACCTTCCAGGTTGTTGACGGTTCAACTATACCCGTAAACGGGTCCCCTGCTCCCGTTATTCCGAAACCCCGCGTGCGAAGCTGCCCGCATGCTGATCGCCCGCTCCGCCGCCCTCTTCGTCCTCGCCGCGATCCTGGAGATCGGCGGCGCCTGGCTGGTCTGGCAGGGCGTACGGGACCAGCGCGGCTGGATGTGGGCGGCCGGCGGTGTCCTCGCGCTCGGCGCGTACGGATTCGTCGCGACCTTCCAGCCCGACGCGCACTTCGGCCGGGTCCTCGCCGCGTACGGGGGCATCTTCGTCGCCGGTTCGCTCCTGTGGGGCGCGGTCGCCGACGGCTACCGCCCGGACCGCTGGGACATCGCCGGCGCGCTGATCTGCCTGGCCGGAATGGCCGTGATCATGTGGGCCCCGCGCAACGGCTGACCCCACGGACCCACCCCACGCAACGGCTGACCCCACAGGCCCACCGCACACAGCCGCCCGCACGTACCCGCCGCACCCACACGGCCACCGCCCTCACACAGTCACACCCGACCGCACCCGCGCACCCCCACATCCGCACACCCGGCACACCCGCGCACCCGCACACCCGACGCACCCGCACCACCCGACGCACCCGCGCCCGCGCGGGCCCGGGCCGCCCCGCCGGACCGCCCGCTCCCGCATATCCTGGCCGGGCCCGGCACCGCAGTCGCCCGCATGGAGGAACCCCATGGCCGCCGCACCACCGTCCGCAGCGTCGCGTATCGCCGTCGTCACCGGCGCGAGCAGCGGGATCGGGGCCGCCACGGCACGCGGACTCGCCGAGGCCGGATACCGCGTCGTCCTCACCGCCCGCCGCAAGGACCGGATCGAGGTACTCGCCGAGGAGCTGAACGCGGCGGGCCACACGGCGACCGCGTACCCGCTCGACGTCACCGACCGCGCGGCCGTCGACGAGTTCGCCACCGCGTTCAAGACCATCGGCGTCCTGGTCAACAACGCCGGCGGCGCGCTGGGCGCCGACCCGGTCGCGACCGGCGACCCGGAGGACTGGCGCACGATGTACGAGACCAACGTCATCGGCACCCTGCACCTCACCCAGGCCCTGCTGCCCAGGCTGGAGGCGAGCGGCGACGGCACGGTCGTCGTCGTGTCCTCGACCGCCGGGCACGCCACCTACGAGGGCGGCGCCGGCTATGTCGCCGCCAAGCACGGCGCCCACGTCCTCGCCGAGACCCTCCGCCTGGAGATCGTCGGCCGGCCTGTCCGCGTCATCGAGATCGCGCCCGGCATGGTGAAGACCGACGAGTTCGCCCTGACCCGCTTCGGCGGCGACGAGGCGAAGGCCGCCAAGGTCTACGAGGGCGTCGCCGAGCCCCTCACCGCGGCGGACGTCGCCGACACCATCACCTGGGCGGTGACCCGCCCCAGTCACGTCAACATCGACCTGCTGGTCGTCCGCCCCCGCGCCCAGGCGTCGAACAGCAAGGTCCACCGGGAGCGCTGAGGGCAGCGCCGATGCCTGCTCAGCCCTTCACACAGACGACCTGCTTCAGCTTCGCCACGACCTCCACGAGGTCCCGCTGCTGCTCCATGACCTGCTCGATCGGCTTGTACGCGCCCGGAATCTCGTCCACGACACCGGAGTCCTTGCGGCACTCCACGCCCCGCGTCTGCTCCTCCAGGTCCTTGGTCGAGAAACGCCGCTTCGCCGCGTTGCGGCTCATCCGGCGGCCGGCGCCGTGGGACGCCGAGTTGAAGGAGGCGGCGTTCCCGAGGCCCCTGACGATGTACGAACCCGTGCCCATGGAGCCCGGGATGATCCCGAACTCGCCGGAGCCCGCGCGGATCGCACCCTTGCGGGTGACGAGCAGGTCCATGCCGTCGTAGCGCTCCTCGGCCACGTAGTTGTGGTGCGCGCTGATCTCCGTCTCGAAGGTCGGCTTCGCCTTCTTGAACTCCTTGCGGACGACGTCCTTCAGCAGCGCCATCATGATCGAACGGTTGCGCTTCGCGTACTCCTGCGCCCAGAACAGGTCGTTGCGGTACGCCGCCATCTGCGGGGTGTCCGCCACGAAGACGGCGAGGTCACGGTCGACCAGGCCCTGGTTGTGCGGGAGCTTCTGGGCCACACCGATGTGGTGCTCGGCGAGTTCCTTGCCGATGTTCCGGGAACCGGAGTGCAGCATCAGCCAGACAGCACCGGTCGTATCCGTGCACACCTCAACGAAGTGATTCCCGGATCCAAGCGTTCCCATCTGCTTTCCGGCCCGCTCCTGACGGAACTTGACCGCTTCCGCCACCCCGTCGAACCGCCCCCAGAAGTCGTCCCACCCGCCGGTCGCGAACCCGTGCAGGCGGGCCGGGTCCACGGGGGTGTCGTGCATCCCGCGCCCGACCGGGATCACCTGCTCGACCTTCGAGCGCAGCCGGGACAGGTCGCCCGGCAGGTCGTTCGCCGTCAGGGACGTCCTCACCGCCGACATCCCGCAGCCGATGTCGACCCCCACCGCCGCCGGGCACACCGCACCCCGCATCGCGATGACCGAGCCGACCGTCGCCCCCTTGCCGTAATGCACGTCCGGCATCACGGCGAGGCCCTTGATCCAGGGCAGGGTCGCCACGTTCCGCAGCTGCTGGAGGGCGACCTCCTCCACCGACGCCGGGTCCGTCCACATGCGGATCGGCACCTTCGCACCCGGCATTTCCACGTACGACATATCTTCCTCATTCCCCCGGAAAGCAGCAGAAGTGCAAAAAGCGCAAAAACCGGCGCCAGGATCGACGAAAGGGACTTCGGACCGGCGTTCACGGCAGTGCGTGCGATACACATTGTCTGCCTGGGGTGCCCCCGTGCGGCAAGCGATTAACCAGCGGGGACACTGGTAGACCCGGCGGGCCGAGGCCCGCGCCCACCGTCGAGAGGAGCCCGGCCGTGCAACGGAGGGCCTACGTACCCGGCGTCGCCGCGCTCCTCGCGGCCCTGCTGGCCGGATGCACCGGCAGTTCGGACGACGGGAGCCAGTCGGACCACTCCAACCTGGGCAACGCCGATACGGCCTCACAGGCGGCCCAGCCCGGCAGGTACGCCACGCTCCCGGAGCCCTGCGGCGTGGTCAGCACCAGGACGCTCGACGAACTACTCCCTGGCATCAGGGAGTTGACCGACGAGGCCCAGCGGAAGAAGGCGTACGTGGGCGAGGCGGCGCTCACCTACGACACCGACCGCAAGGTGGGCTGCAGTTGGAAGGTGGAGTCGGCCGACGCCACCAACCGCCTGGTGATCGCCCTCGAACGGGTCGTCTCCTACGACAACTCCGTCAGCGACGACAGCCAGGCCGAGGAGCTCTTCGCGACGAAGCGGACGGCGGCGGACCTTCCGGAGCCGACGGCCACCGCGTCCGGTTCCACGGACACGGACGACGACGCCGACAAGGACGACGGCAGCCCGTCCACCGATCCGGACGCGTCCTCGTCCCCTTCGGCCCGCCCCTCCGGTTCCTCCGAACCCTCCGAACCCTCCGGTTCCTCCGGTTCCTCCGGTTCCTCCAGTGCCGACGCCGCGGCGGTCACCAAGCCCTCCGGCTCCGGCTCCGGCTCCGGCTCACCGTCCGAGGGTGAGTCCTCCCCCGCGTCGCCGTCCGTCCCGCCCGTCGACCTCCAGCCCCGCATCCTGGACGGATTCGGTGACGAGGCCTTCATCGACGACGAGCTGAGCAGCTCCGGATCGACCGTCAAGCAGCGCTCGGTGACTGTGGCGTTCCGCACGTCCAACGTGATCGTGACGATCGAGTACGCGGAGCAGCCGGCGACCGTCGGCACCGTCCCCGACAGCAAGGAAATGCAGGACAGGGCGCGGAAACTGGCCTCCCTGCTGGCCGATTCGCTGGGCGGCTGAGTCCCGTACGCGCCTCCTTCACAGCCCTGCGCAAAGCATCCGAAGGAAGACCACCCGGATGGCTCACCGCGTACCGTGACCCCCTGGACCCCGTTCTGACCGCAGGGAACACAAGCGTCATGAGTGAAGGAACCATGCAGCGACGAGCACAGCGAGACATGGGGGCACCACCCACGTCGTCCAGACAGTGGGGGAGAGCCAAGCGCCTCCACCGCGTCCTTGCCGGCGCGGCGGCCGTCCCCGCGATGCTGATCGTCGCCGGCTGCTCCTCGGACTCCGGCTCCGACGACGGCAAGGACAAGGCGGCCGACAGCTCGGCGACGGCGTCCGCGTCCGCGAGCCCCTCCCCGACGGTGCGGGCGGCGGTGTACAAGGACCTGCCGGACGCGTGCGACGTCCTGTCGAAGAAGACCCTGGACGACCTCGTACCGAAGGCGAAGCCGGGCAAGGAGAGCTTGTCCGACGACATCTCGACGCGCGCCGGCTGTTCCTGGGACAGCCTCGCCAACAACGGTGTGGACGGTTCGCAGTTCCGCTGGCTGAGCGTGTCGATGCTGCGCTTCGAGTCGGACACCACGCGTGGCGCGGGCGACGAACTGGCCAAGGGCTACTACGACAAGCAGGTCAAGGACGTCCAGGCCGCCGAGGACGCCACGGGCACGAAGTCCGAACCCGTCACGGGCACCGGCGACGAGGCGACGGCCGTGCGCTACGACCTGAAGAAGAAGGAAGGCTCCTTCAAGCAGCAGACGGTCGTGGCCCGCGTCGAGAACGTGGTCATCACCCTCGACTACAACGGGGCGGGTCTCGCCGGTGACAAGGCGCCGAGCGCCGACGACCTGATGAAGGACGCGAAGAAGGCGGCGAAGGAAGCGGTGAAGTCCGTGACCGACGAGTCCAACGGCGGCAAGAGCTCCGGCGGGGCCGCCGGGAGCGGTTCGCCGTCGAAGCCGGCGTCCTCCTCGGCGCCGGCGAAGGACTGAGGTCCGGCGGCCACGGCGACGGGCCCGAAGCCGGGCCCGAAGAGGGGCCTGAAGGCGGACGGTGAAGCCCCGATACGGAACCGGCCACTCGTTCTCCGCACACATGTGCCACTCTGTTGCGCGCAACAACACGCTTGAAGAGGGGAGTACGGGTGGCCGAGCCCATTCAGCTGACACGGACGCACCGGGTCCTCATCGGCGTGGTCGTCGCCGGAGCCGTGGTCATCGCCGGCATCGGCTTCGCGGGGTCGTACGCGGCCGTCCGCGAACTGGCCCTGCAGAAGGGCTTCGGGAACTTCAGCTACGTGTTCCCGATCGGCATCGACGCGGGCATCTGCGTCCTGCTCGCCCTGGATCTGCTGCTGACCTGGATCCGTATCCCCTTCCCGCTGCTGCGTCAGACGGCGTGGCTGCTGACGACGGCGACGATCGCCTTCAACGGCGCGGCCGCCTGGCCGGATCCGCTCGGCGTGGGGATGCACAGCGTGATCCCCATCCTGTTCGTGGTGTCCGTGGAGGCCGCCCGGCACGCGGTCGGCCGGATCGCCGACATCACCGCCGACAAGCACATGGAGGGCGTCCGCCTCACCCGGTGGCTGCTCTCGCCGATACCCACGTTCCTGCTGTGGCGGCGGATGAAGCTGTGGGAACTGCGGTCCTACGAGCAGGTCATCAAGCTGGAGCAGGAACGCCTCGTCTACCAGGCCCGGA
Organism: Streptomyces chlorus; assembly: GCF_042655885.1. NCBI lineage: Bacteria > Bacillati > Actinomycetota > Actinomycetes > Kitasatosporales > Streptomycetaceae > Streptomyces > Streptomyces chlorus. The sequence continues at coordinate 78,077 of NZ_JBHSOA010000009.1, read as the reverse complement.
TGCGCTCCCGCTTCGGCCGGAGCTGGCGCCGCAAGGCCCCGGTGGAGTCCCTGATGCCGCTGCGCCTGGCCAAGTTCGGCGTCCCCCTCGCCGAGACGGCCCCGGCGGGTCTGGCGGCGGCCGGCATCGAACCGGCGCTGATCCCGCCGGCCCCCGAGCACCGGGCCACCGTGGACGGCCCGGCCACCGGGGCACCGGCGCTCTCCCTGCAGAAGGCGGCCCCGCCCGCCGAACAGCGCCCCGAGCTGACGGGCAGCCACGGCGGCCGCGGTAACCACGGCGCCTTCGGCGACGAGAACGACGGCGGCGCGTACGGCGAGGACCACCGCGACGGCGACCACCGCGACGCCCAGGACCCCCGGGCCTTTCGCAACGCCCGCGGCCCCCGCAACGCCCCTGGCCCCCGGGACGTCCCGGACGCGCAGTTCATGCCCCCGTACGAGCAGCACGACCCGAACGCGCCGTACGAGCAGCAGCCGCCCGACCCGGACCAGAGCTCGTGGCTGCACGCCCGGGACCCGCAGTCCGTCGAGTACCACGGCGGCTACGACCCCTCCTACGACCCCGCCAACGACCCTCAGTACGCCGAGTGGGCCGCGGAACAGGAGCGGGCCGAGCAGTACCGCGGGCAGTTCGAGGAGGCGCCCCCGGTGCAGGAGCCGTCCCCGGAGGACACCGGCACCTTCCCCATCCCGGTCGGACCGGGCCGCACCCGTGAGCTGGGCGAGGGCGGCGGCACCCCGGAGGCCCCGCTCCCGGACGAGGAGGCCTACTACCAGGTCTTCAAACAGTCGATAAGCGGCAGCGGCTACCCGACTCCGCGCGAGTTCGGCGACAACGTCCGGGCGACGTACGGCCACACCCTGCTGGACGCCGAGGCCAAGCGCCTGGTCCTGGACTTCCAGAACCGCCACTCCGCGGAGCTGGAGGAAGACCACATCGCGTGAGCCGCATCGCGTGACCGCACGCGAACGGCGAGGGGGTGCCCGGTGTTCTCACCGGGCACCCCCGTCCCCGGAGATGGACTGGATCGTGGAGGTGCTGGAGCACTACCTGGCCGAGGCGCGTCCTCGCTTCGAACCGGGTGCGCGTCGCCGCCCGTACCTCCGACCCACCGCCCCATACGCCGCACAGGCCCCGGGGCGGGCGGTGGACGCCGATGGCAACGTGCTGGACATACTCGCGCAGAATCGCCGTGCCAAGGCCCGCGGCCAAGCGGTTCTTCAGGAAGCTGATGAAGGCCACCCGGTCGGTGCCACGAGTGATCGTCACCGACAAGCTCCGCTCCTACGGCGCCGCCCACCGCGAGGCGATGCCGTCGGTGGAGCACCGCTCCCACAAGGGCCTGAACAACCGGGCCGAGAACTCCCACCAGCCCACTCGGCAGCGCGAACGCGCGATGAAGGGCTTCCGCTCGGTCTGCGGGGCACAGAGTTTCCTGTCCGCGTTCAGCGGCATCTCACCCCACTTCAGGCCCCGCCGCGACCTGATGACCGCCGCCGAGTACCGCACCGAGATGAACGCCCGATTCACGATCTGGGACCAGGTCACCGGCGCCGCCGCCCTGCCCACAACAGCCTGCCCCGGACCGCCGCCCGAGGCCGACCCACACCCCGACACATCATCAGACACCCCACCCTCACCAACGTGACAGTGCCTCCGTGACAGCAGACGACTTCCTGGACGCCCGGTCATGACATCCTGTAACGCCACAAGACATTATGGAATGCCGGACGACAGGCGGTAAGACGGGCGCCCGGCGGTGACGGGGAAGAACGATGAAACTCTGCTTTCTGGTGGAGGAGCAGTATCGCCACGACGGTATGCCCGTCGGAGTGATCCGCCAACTCGCCTCCTGGGGACACCAAGTGGACGTGTTGCGCCCCGGCGGCTCCCTGTTGCGCCTGACAGAGGCCGTACAGACGAGCATCCATGACGCATGGGTACTCAAGACGGTCTCCGGCGGCCCGGGCCTCACCCTTCTCGAAGCGGCGGCCTCGGTCGGCCTGACGACGATCAACAACGCCCGGGCGATACGAGGCGTAAGGGACAAGGCACTGGCCGCCGCCATCGGCCTCAGCCGCGGGCTGCCCCTGCCTGCGACCTACGCGGCCGCGCTGCCCGAACTGCTCGTGGAGATACCCGAGTCGGAGTATCCGATCGTGGTCAAGCCCGCTGACGGCAGTTCGGGCCGGGCCGTGCACTTGGTGTCCTCCCCGCGCCGGCTCGCCGAGATGCTCCCCGAACTGGCGGGGGAGGGCATGCTTATTGCCCAACCGTACGTGCCCAACTCTGGCGTTGACATCAAGGTGTACAGCGTCGGCGACGAGCTGTACGCCACCGAGCGCCGTTCCCCGCTCCACCCGGACCACGCTGTACGGGAGCGCCGCGTGCCGCTGTCGGCCGAGATCGCCGCGATTGCTGGTCAGGTCGGCGTGGTCTACGGCCTCGATCTGTACGGTGTGGACGTGGTCCTGGGACCGAATGGCCCTGTGGTCGTCGACGTGAACGACTTTCCCAGCTTCCGCCAGGTCCCCGACGCGCCGGTACGCCTGGCAAGAGCCGTCCTCGCCCTGGCGGCCGGCGCGGGCGGGGCGACCGCGGCCGCGCAGCCGCCGCTCGGCGCCGTTCCGGTCCCCATGACGGCAGGCAAGACGGCATGAGAATCGGCCTGATCACGTCCGAGCCCAGCCATCCGCTACTGAGCCTCACTACGGCCCTGCTCGCGCCCGACCACCACGTGGATGTGCTGGATCCGCGTACGCCGCTGCCCGTCCCCGAACCGCTCGCTGACGTCTACCTGCTGAAGGCACGTACGCCACATGCTCTCGCACTCGCCCGGGTTCTGGAGCAACGTCGCGCCTGCGTGATCAACTCGGCCACCGCGACCGCGCTGTGCCAGGACCGCACGTCCATGGCCGCACTGGCCCTGAGTGCCGACCTCCCCTTCGCGGCCACGCGCACCTTCACCACCCTCGCCCGGCTGGCGTCCGGGCCGGCGCTGTCCGGACCCGCGGTGGTCAAGAGCCGCCACAGCCGGCGGCACGATGTGGTGGCCCGCGTCGACAGCCCCTCGCACCTGCGGGACTTGGCCGCCGCCCATCCGAACGAGCCGGTCGTGGTCCAGGATTTCGCCCCCAACGACGGCTGGGATTACAAGCTCTGGGCGATCGGCGACCGGCTCTTCGCCGGCCTGCGCCGCTCCGAACTCTCCCCCGAGGGACGCGGCCCCACACGAGCGCTCCGCCTCGACGACCTGCCGCCCGGATGGCCGGCCCTGGTGCACCGCGTCGGAGAGGTGTTCTCCCTCGACGTCTACGGCGTGGACATCATCGACCGCGGCCACGGCGCCCCACTGATCGTGGACATCAACGCCTTCCCCGGCATCCGGGGCCAGTCGGGCGCTCCCGAGGCTCTGGCAGCGCTGGCCCTGTCCCGGGCCAACGGAGCCGATACGGACCGGCTTGCGTGCCGTGGTGCGGGAGATACAGGTAGGAGCGGTCGGGGCCGCCTCGTACGGCGAGCCCCGGAGTCCGGGCCCGCCGCCGAACCCTGACCGCCGCGGCGTACACAGGCAGTCCCATCACCAGGCCCGCGCCCGCGCCCGCGCCGAAGCACAGCGTCGGCACCAGATCCCAGAACCCGGCCCTCGGCCCCCGCACGGCGGCCCAGTCGTGCGCGGTCCGCTGCGCGGCACGACCAACTCTAAGATCATCCCAGGCCGGTCAGCCAACGTGACAACGCCGAAGAAACACTTCGCCGAGCTGAAGGAAGACCACGTTCGTGTGACCCGCACGCGAACGAGCGCGCAGTAGGACGACGGCGGGGCGCCCGGTGAAACACCGGGCGCCCCGCCGTCGTATGCGTCGATACGCCGGTCAGTCCCCGAGCAGCCGCCGCACCCGCTCCTGGCCCACCGCGAGCAGCAGGGTGGGCAGACGCGGGCCCGTGTCCCGCCCGACCAGCAGGTGGTAGAGCAGCGCGAAGAACGACCGCTGCGCGGTCTTGATCTCCGCCGGCAGCTCCTTGGGCGTGGCGTCGGCGGGGAAGCCGGCCTGGACCTTGGGGACGCCGTACACGTGGTGGGTGAGCCCGTCCAGGGACCAGTGGTCGGCCAGCCCGTCGAGGAGCAGTCGCAGCGACCGGCGGCCCTGCTCGTCCAGGGACTTCAGCAGTTCCTCGTCCGGTTCCGTACGCACGATGGTGCGCTGGTCGACCGGGACGTGGAGGGAGATCCACGCCTCGGCCTTGTCGTAGCGCGGCCGGGCCTCGTCGAGCGAGGCGAGCGGGCGGGCGGGGTCGAGGTCGCTGAGGATGCGCAGCGCCTGGTCCGCGTGCCCGCCGGTGATGTCGGCGATGGAGGCGAGGGTGCGGTACGGCAGCGGCCGGGGCGTCCTGGGCAGCGCACCGCTCGCCGTGCCCACCGCGCGGGAGTGCGCGGCGATGTCGCCGGGCAGTGCGGAACCCTCGGTGACCTTGGCGTCGAGCCGGTCCCACTCGTCGTAGAGGCGCTGGATCTCCTGGTCGAAGGCGACCTTGAAGGACTGGTTGGGCCGGCGCCGCGCGTACAGCCAGCGCAGCAGCTGGGGTTCCATGATCTTCAGCGCGTCGGCGGGCGTGGGCACGCCGCCGCGCGAGGACGACATCTTGGCCATGCCGCTGATGCCGACGAAGGCGTACATGGGGCCGATGGGCTGCTTGCCGCCGAAGATGCCGACGATCTGCCCGCCGACCTGGAACGACGAGCCGGGCGACGAGTGGTCGACGCCGCTCGGCTCGAAGATCACGCCCTCGTACGCCCAGCGCATCGGCCAGTCGACCTTCCAGACCAGCTTGCCGCGGTTGAACTCGCTGAGCCGGACCGTCTCGGAGAAGCCGCAGGCGGTGCAGGAGTAGGTCAGCTCGGTGGTGTCGTCGTCGTAGGAGGTGACGGTGGTGAGGTCCTTCTCGCAGTTGCCGCAGTAGGGCTTGTACGGGAAGTAGCCGGCGGAGCCGATGCTGCCGTCGTCCTCGGCCGCGGCGCCGGAGCCCTCCGCCGCCTCCAGCTCGGCCTCGTCGACCGCCTTCTGCTGCTGCTTCTTCGCCGGGGCCTTCTTGGTGCGGTACTGGTCGAGGATCGCGTCGATGTCGCCGCGGTGCCTCATGGCGTGCAGGATCTGCTCGCGGTAGACACCGGAGGTGTACTGCTCCGTCTGACTGATCCCGTCGAACTCCACGCCCAGCTCGGCGAGCGACTCGACCATGGTGGCCTTGAAGTGCTCGGCCCAGTTCGGGTACGGGGAGCCCTTGGGGGCGGGGACCGAGGTGAGCGGCTTGCCGATGTGCTCGGACCACGTCTCGTCGACACCCTCGACCCCGGCCGGGACCTTGCGGTACCGGTCGTAGTCGTCCCAGGAGATCAGGTGGCGGACCTGGTGGCCGCGGCGGCGGATCTCGTCGGCGACCAGGTGCGGGGTCATGACCTCGCGGAGGTTGCCCAGGTGGATCGGGCCCGACGGGGACAGTCCGGACGCGACGACCACAGGTTTGCCCGGGGCACGCTGCTCCGACTCGGCGATGACCTCGTCCGCGAAACGGGAGACCCAGTCGGTGGTCTCGGTGCTCTGAGCCACGATCGGCACGTCCTTCTTTCTGCTCGGGCAGCCGGTACGGTCGCACGGCTGGCCTCTCCATTCTCCCAGTCCGGACCGCATCTGCGAAAACCGCTTTTCACCGCGTGGGATACTCGGCTTCAGTAGTAGTCACCTGTAGTAACCATCCGTAGAAGTCAACAGCTCCGAAATCCGAGCAGAACGGCAGCCACTCCATGGCCTCGGTCACGTCCCTCAGCGACTCCGTCCAGCAGCATCTCGCGTCCGCGCTCTCGGCCACCCGGCCGGAGGCCGCCGGCGCGGACCCGCTGCTGCGCCGAAGCGACCGGGCGGACTACCAGGCCAACGGCATCCTGGCGCTGGCCAAGAAGGCGAAGGCGAACCCGCGGGAACTGGCGGCTGAGGTCGTCTCGCACGTCGTCACCGGTGACGAGCTGATCAAGGATGTCGAGGTCTCCGGCCCCGGCTTCCTCAACATCACGATCGCCGACCGGGCGATCACCGCGAACCTCGCCGCGCGGTACGCGGACCCCGAGCGCCTCGGCGTGCCGGTGGCCGCGAACCCCGGCACCACGGTGATCGACTACGCCCAGCCGAACGTGGCGAAGGAGATGCACGTCGGCCATCTGCGGTCCGCGGTGATCGGCGACTCGGTGGTCCAACTCCTGGAGTTCACCGGGGAGACCGTGGTGCGCCGCCACCACATCGGCGACTGGGGCACCCAGTTCGGCATGCTCATCCAGTATCTGGACGAGCACCCGCACGAGTTGGACCACAAGTCCTCCGAGGACGGCGCGATCTCCGGCGAGGAGGCGATGTCGAACCTGGACCGCCTCTACAAGACCGCGCGCAAGCTGTTCGACTCCGACGAGGAGTTCAAGACGCGCTCCCGGCGCCGGGTGGTCGACCTCCAGGCGGGCGATGCGCACACGCTCTCCATCTGGCAGAAGTTCGTCGACGAGTCGAAGATCTACTTCTTCTCCGTCTTCGAGAAGCTGGACATGGAGATCCGGGACGCGGACATCGTCGGCGAGTCCGGCTACAACGACATGCTCGCCGAGACCTGCCGCCTGCTGGAGGACAAGGGTGTCGCGGTCCGCTCCGAGGGCGCGCTGTGCGTGTTCTTCGAGGACGTCCTGGGCCCGGACGGCAAGCAGGTCCCGTTGATCGTCCAGAAGTCGGACGGCGGCTACGGCTACGCGGCGACCGACCTGTCCGCGATCCGGGACCGCGTGTTCCACCTGAAGGCGGACACCCTGCTGTACGTGGTGGACGCCCGGCAGGCGCTGCACTTCAAGATGGTCTTCGAGACCGCGCGCCGGGCCGGCTGGCTCGGCGAGGACGTGAAGGCGGTCCAGCTCGCGTTCGGCACGGTCCTCGGCAAGGACGGCAAGCCGTTCAAGACCCGTGAGGGCGAGACGGTGAAGCTGGTGGACCTGCTCGACGAGGCGATCGACCGCGCCTCCGCGGTGGTCCGGGAGAAGGCGCAGGACCTGTCCGAGGAGGAGATCGCCGAGCGGGGCACCCAGGTGGGCGTCGGCGCGGTGAAGTACGCGGACCTGTCGACGTCGGCGAACCGGGACTACAAGTTCGACCTCGACCAGATGGTCTCGCTGAACGGCGACACGTCGGTGTACCTCCAGTACGCCTACGCCCGTATCCGGTCGATCCTGCGCAAGGCTCCCGAAGGCGTACGCCCTTCCGCGCACCCGGAGTTGGCCCTGCACGAGGCCGAGCGGGCGCTGGGCCTGCACATGGACGCGTTCGCGGAGACGGTGGCGGACGCGGCACGCGAGTACGCCCCGCACAAGCTGGCCGCGTACCTGTACCAACTGGCGTCCCTGTACACGTCGTTCTACGACAAGTGCCCGGTGCTGAAGGCCGAGTCGCCGGACCAGGTGGCCAACCGCCTGTTCCTGTGCGACATCACGGCCCGCACGCTGCACCGGGGCATGGCACTGCTGGGCATCAGGACGCCCGAGCGGCTCTGAGCGCCCTGAAAGCACGACGCACACGCACGCACGCGGCCCGTCCTCTCCCCCGCTGGGAGGACGGGCCGCGGCCGTCGGTGCCGGTGGTGCCTAGTACGTGTTGACGCACCAGTCGGCGAAGGTCTTGAACGCCGCCTGGGTGCCCGAGCCGGCGACTCCGTCGATCGCGCCGGTGTAGCCCCAGCCGTTGTTCTTCAGGAAGCGCTGCAGCGCCGAGACCGTGCCGCTGCCGACGGATCCGTCGATGGCGCCGGTGTAGCCGTGGTGCGCCTTGAGCATGCGCTGGAAGGCCTTCCAGCTGTTGGGGCCGAGTTCGCCGTCGATCGAGTCGGTGTAGCTCCAGTGCGCCCGCAGCCAGCGCTGGACACCCTTGGCCTGGGTGGCGTTCAGACCGAGGTTGACCACCGCGAGCGGAGCGACCGCCTCGGCGCTCGCCACGGCCTTGGTGTCCTGCGTCGGAGCCGCGAAGCTGGTGCCCGCGGTGGCCAGGCCGCCGGCGGCGATCCCCACGGCCGTAGTGACACTGACGAGCGCCTTGGTCATGGCTCGCATGCCTATCCCCCTTCGAATGGGCGGTGCCGGCCGAAGCGGCCGGTTCGGCAACGAGACTGCCGGGTCGGTGCCGGGTCCGGCCATGATTGCCGCAGAAGTGACGACGGCATGGGACACCCTCTCCCGCGACCTGCGGGGCCTCGCCCCACCGGGACGGTGCCGCGGGACGGAGCGGGACGAGCGATGGCCGAATCGACGCGGGTGCGAGAACCGCATCACCGGGCACACTGTGAATGCTGTCGCACCATGCGACAGGCGTACGGAACCAAGCACACGCGAGTGGGGGGAGCATGTCGCGTTGGAAGGGCCTGCCTGCGGAACTCGACCCGAGCGTCCGGAACTTGGTGGTGCGATTACGGCGGCTGAAGGACCACAGCGGGCTGAGTCTGCGTCAGCTCACGGCGAAGACCGGGTACAGCTCTTCGTCGTGGGAGCGCTACCTCGGCGGCAGGTCGCTGCCGCCCCGGGACGCTGTCGAGGCGCTGGCGTCGGTCATCGGCGAGGAGCCGACCCGGCTGCTGGCCGTGTGGGAGGTCGCGGCGGAGGCATGGAGCGGCCGCACGGCGACGGTGCCTCCGGGCCCGATCGCGGCTGCCGCTCCGGCCGGGGCTCAGACTCAGGCTCCGGAATCCATGGCGGAACCCGGCAGGACGGAACCCGTCGAACCCACCGATCCGATCGGTCCCGCCGCCCCCGCGGCTGAACCGACGCGCGGGCGGGCCTTCCACGTGGCGGTCGCCGCTGGAGTGGTTGCCGTCGCGCTGGCCTCGTCGGCGGTGGCGGGGCTGGTCGCCAGGACGGGCGCGGACCGCGATCACGGCGCCGTCGCGCCGCTCGCCTCGTCGGCCGCACCGGCGGCGGCGTCACCGCGGTCCGTACCCGCGTACACCTGCCGGGTGGAGCGGATCGACGGCCTCTGGTACGCGGGCCAGAGCGATACGCGGGACAAGATCCTGGCGAACGGCTACGCCGGGCCGGAGGTCGCCGAGGTGCAGTGCCTGCTGGAACGAGCGGGTCACTCACCGGGCGACATCGACGGCATTTTCGGCCCGTTGACCGAGCGCGCCGTCAAACGCCTGTAAAAGGACGCCGAGTTGGTCGTGGACGGCATCGTCGGCCCGTACGCCTGGGGGGCCTTACGGGGATGAGGTCGCCGAACGGTTCCGGGGACACGCGGCGCCCGCCGGGCGCACCAGGTACTCCGGGTACACCGCGCACGCCGAGTACGCCGAGTACGCCGTCACCGGAGCGCGCCCGGCTGACCGCCGCCCTGCGTGGCCTCAAGGAACGCGCGGGCCTGAGCCTGACCGGGCTGGAGGAACACACGCCGTTCAGCAAGTCCTCCTGGGGCCGCTATCTTGAGGGCGAAACGCTGCCGCCCCGAGATGCCGTGCGGGAGCTGTGCCGCCTGGCGGGTGAACCGGACGCGCACTGCCTGGCCCTGTGGGAGCTCGCGGAGTCGGAGAGCAGCGGCCGAGCGGCCCAGGCCCGTGCCCGTGCCCCGGCAGCGGCCGCACCCCCGGCACCTGACCCGGCCGCCCCGTATCCGGCAGACGGGCCGGAGCCCCGCAGGCGTCCCTGGCGCTCCGCGTCCGTCCTAGCCGGCCGTGCCGGCGGTGACGGCCGAAGGCGTGACCGCGGCCGCCCTCCTCCTGCCATCGGACCGGGCACCCGACGCAGCACGGACACCACCCACGACCGGAGCCGAAACCGGCACGGGAACCGCGACCGGGACCACCCCTGCCCCGCTCCGCTGCCAGGGAACCGCCTGCGAGGGCAGGGACCCGGTGAACACGCTCTGCGGCATCCCTCTGGACACCCTCCTCGAGCACCGCACCGCCTCCGGCGCCCACCTGCAAGTGCGGTACAGCCCCAAGTGCGGGACGAGTTGGGGCCGCGTCCGGGGCACCCGGGTGGGCGACCGCGGCCGGCCCGACCCGCTCCGCTCCGCCGAGATCGCGGACGCCCTGGACGCGAAGGCGTACATCTACACCCCGATGACGAGAACGGCTCCGGGCACTCTCGTACGGGCCTGCTTCCACCCCGCCGGGCAGACACGGCGGGAGGAGTGCTTCGAGGCGACCGTACGCTGACCCGCGCCGCCGTCCTGCCCTCCGCCCTCCGTCCTCCGCGCTACACGTCGAGCTTCCGGGCGAACTCGGTGGCCCAGTAGGTGAGGATGTTCTGCGCGCCGGCCCGCTTGATGCCGGTCAGAGCCTCCAGGACCGCACGGTCCCGGTCGATCCAGCCCTTCTCGGCGGCGGCCTCGATCATCGCGTACTCGCCGGAGATCTGGTACGCGGCGACGGGCACGTCCACGGCGTCGGCGACCTTGGCGAGGATGTCGAGGTAGGGCCCGGCCGGCTTGACCATCACCATGTCGGCACCCTCCTCCAGGTCGAGCGCCAGCTCGCGCATCGACTCACGGATGTTGGCCGGGTCCTGCTGATACGTCTTGCGGTCGCCCTTGAGCGACGAGCCGACGGCCTCGCGGAAGGGCCCGTAGAAGGCGGAGGCGTACTTGGCGGTGTAGGCGAGGATCGCGACGTCCTCGCGGCCGATCTGGTCGAGAGCGTCACGGATGACGCCGATCTGCCCGTCCATCATCCCGCTGGGCCCGACCACATGGGCGCCCGCGTCGGCTTGGACCTGCGCCATCTCGGCGTACCGCTCGAGGGTGGCGTCGTTGTCGACGCGACCCTTCTCGTCCAGGACTCCGCAGTGCCCGTGTTCCGTCGTCTCGTCGAGACACAGGTCGGACATGACGAGCAGGTCGTCCCCGACCTCGGCCCGTACGTCCCGCAGGGCGACCTGGAGAATGCCGTCCGGGTCGGTGCCGGGGGTGCCCAGGGCGTCCTTCTTGGACTCCTCGGGCACGCCGAACAGCATGATCCCGGAGATCCCGGCCGCCACGGCCTCCGCGGCCGCCTTCTTCAGGGTGTCCCGGGTGTGCTGCACCACGCCCGGCATCGCCTCGATCGGCACCGGCTCACCGACCCCCTCGCGCACGAAGGCGGGGAGGATGAAGTCGGCGGGGTGCAGCCGGGTCTCGGCCACCATCCGGCGCATGACGGGGGTGGTCCGCAGACGCCGGGGGCGGGTGCCGGGAAAAGATCCGTACGTCGTCATACCTCCCACGCTACGCCCGCCCGCCCCCTGCCTTTGCCGACGGCGAGTCGGCCCGGGATGGCCACCGGCACCCCGTGCCGTCGTCCCCGCTCCAGGGCCTGCCGTCGGCGCCGCGGATGTGCTTGCGGATCAGCCGGTCCGAGTAGTCAGGGTCCGCGATGCTTCAGCGGCGCTCGACAGCACCTCTTTGAGGATGTGGTCGGCACGCTGCTCGTCGATGCGGAACTGCGGTCCGGCGACCGACAAGGCGGCCACCACCTTGTCCGCGATCTTGATCGGTGCCGCCACGGCCCATACGCCTTCGTCGACTTCGGCCGCGCTCTTCGACCATCCCTGTGCGGTGATGGCGGCGATCTCCGCCAGGAACGCTTCCCGTTCCTGCTGCGGCGGGAACGGGTTGAGCCGCTCGAAGCAGCGCAGCGCCCAGCTTTCGCCCATGGCCGCGAGGAGGACCTTCGGTCCCGCGCCGCGGTACAGGCTCATGATCTGGCCGGGGGTGAAGGACAGTCGGATGAGGTTGTCGGTCTGGCATATCTCCACGCAGGTGGCGTAGTCACCGACTCGCTGGATCACCAGTGCCGCCTCACCGGTGGCCCGCGTGAGCCGTTCGATCAGCGGGCGCAGGGGCTTGCCGATCTGCAGGCCCTTCTCCGCGCTTCGGGCCAGCAGAAGGATCCTCGGCGAGAGGATACAGGTACCGTCGCCGTTGTCCTCGACAAGCTCCATCTCGCGCAGCAGGGACAGGAAGCGGTAAGCGGAGGGGATGGAGATGTCGACCTCTTGGGCGATCTCCTCCACACTCAGCCCTGGCCGTTCCTCGGAGAACAGCAGGAGGATCTTGAGGACCCGCCTGGCGCTGTCCACGCCGGGGGTTCGGCCTCGGGGCTCCGTTGTGCCTTTCACGCTTCGTTTCCTCGTTGTCTGGGCGCCGGAACGGCGGCGGGCCGGCCCGAGTCTGCGGGCCGGCCCGCTGGGTCAGGCGGAGAAGGTACCCACTGTCCTGTTCTGCTCGATGATGTTGTTCCCGTACGCGGCCAGGAACTCCTCCCGTGTGGGTTCTCCGGAGACGGAGGTGTCAAGCGCGTACAGCCAGAAATAGTAGTGATGGGTGCCGTGCCCCGCAGGCGGTTGAGGACCTGTGTAGGCCTTCTGCCCGATCCCGTTGGGGCCCTCGCGCCACGTTCCCCGCGCCTGGCCTCCGATGGTCTTGGCAGCAGGGTCGATGCCGTAGACGACCCAGTGGGTGAAACCGTTGGGCAGCGGGGCGTCGGGGTCGTTCACGACCAGCGCGAGTTCGACCGTGCCCTCGGGCACTCCGCTGATCTCCAGCTCCGGTACCAGGTTGCCGTGGTCGGCGGCGTACCGGTCCGGGATGCGCTCTCCTGTACCGAAGTCACGGGCCTTGATCGCAAGGTCCTTGATGTTGAGTGGCATTGTCCTCACTTCACAACGGGTGGAACGGACGGTCGGCGACGCACGCTCAGTCGCGTGCTCAGCCGACCTGCTTGAGCATTCGGGCGATCTCGTCGGCCACGGTGTCCGGGGCCTCCTCGGGTACGTAGTGGTCGGCGCCCAGGACGGTGACGGCGCGGAAGTCCGGGCGCAGTTCCCCGGTGGCGGCGAACGCCCGCTCGGAAACGATCCTGCTGTGCTCGCCGCGGACCAGGGTGACCGGCACCCCGATGTCCCGGGCGGCACCGTCGAAGTCCGCCCTGAGGCCCTCGACAGTGCCCGCCATGGCCCTGGGGTCGGCCAGCGGTCGGTAGGCCTCCCCCTCCCGGACGTACCCGTAGGCGGTCCGGCGCCGTACGGCGTCGGCGGGCATGAGGGGGTAGCGGGCCCGCAGGTACTCCTCGATCTCGCCGGCCGAGGCGAAGGTGCGGTCCCCGCCGCGCACCCTGGTCCCCAGTTCGTCCAGGACTTCGGGTTCGACGAACGGGGTGTAGTCCACCGCCACGACGCCCGTGACCAGGTCCGGCCGCCGCGCGCCGACGACCACGGAGTTGCGGGCTCCCAGCGAGTGACCGGCCAGGACCACCGGGCCGCATCCCAGCGCCTCGATCAGCGCCATGACGTCACCGCAGTACTCGGCCGCGCCGTAGCCGGAGGCGGGCTTGGAGCTGCGGCCGTGGCCGCGCTGGTCGACGGCGATGGTCCTGACGCCGTCGCCCAGCCGGTCCACGACCGCGTCCCACACCCCGAGATTCGCCGTGGTTCCATGGAGCAGGACGACCACGTGCCCTGATCCACGGTCGCGCAGGCACAACTCGGCCTCTCCCACGCGGATACGCCGAAGGCCGTTCAGCATGCTCCCCTCCTCCGGGGTGCCGGTCGTCATGCCGATCAGACCGGCTTGATCTCGGACAGCACCTTGCGCGTGGCGACAAGGCCGCGGACGATGTCGTCCCGCTTGGTGTCCACCTCGCCCTCGCCGTAGGTGTACATGCCCTCCCCGGTCTTCATGCCGAGCTTCTTCTGGCTGGTCAGCTCGGTGATTCGGGTGGAGACACCGGACTCGTTCGACAGGTCCTGGTTGAGGTAGCTCGCCACCGACTCGTAGATGTCGAGTCCGGCCATGTCCAGCAGGCGCATCGGGCCGATGACGGCGAGCTTGTAGCCGATGCCCCACTTGATGCAGGTGTCCAGGTCCCGCTGGGTGGCCACGCCCTGCTCGATGAGGGACAGGCACTCGCGCATGATCGCGTACAGCACCCGGTTCTCGATGAAGCCGGGCACCTCCTTCTCAACGACCGCCTCGTAGCCGAAGGCCTTGACGATCTCGATGAGCTTGTCCTGCACCGCGTCGGTGGTGTGCTCGCCCTTGATCACCTCGATCATGGGGATCAGGTGCGGCGGGTTGGACCAGTGCATGCCGATCAGCCGCTCGGGATGGGCCATCTCCTTGCCCATGTCCGAGATCGGGATGCCGGAGGTGTTGGTGGCGATGATGACGTCGTCGCCGACGACCGCCTCGACCTGCGCCAGCAGGGTCTTCTTCAGCTCGATCTTCTCCGGGATCGCCTCGATCACCAGCTCGGTGCCGTCGAGCGCCTTGGCCTGGTCGACTTCGAAGGCGACCGAGCCGCCGGGCACCGTCGGGACGTCCAGCTCGTCCAGCGTCGCACTCGCACCCGCGGCCATCTTCTCCGCTCGGGCGAGGACTTCCTCGCTGATGTCGTTGATGCGGACCTGGGAGCCGTGGCGTGCGAGCAGCGCGGCGATGCCCGGTCCCATGCTTCCCGCACCGATGACGGTAGCGACCTTGGGAATGCTCATGACTGATCCCTCTTCTTCTGGGTGGTCTGCTTGCGGTGGCGGCGGCGCGCTCGCGGCGGTGACGCGCCGCCGGCCGTGGAGAGCGCGAGGAGCCGTCAGGCGCGGCCCTCGTGGGCGTCGAGCGTGCGGTTGAAATACATCCAGTAGTTCTGCCGGGCCCGCTCGGGGTAGATCCTGCGGTTCTTCTCGACGGTCTCGTCGTGGTCCGGCCGGTCGTGTTCGAGGCCGGAGGAGGCCAGGTCGAGCTGGAACTTCGCCGCCTTCTCCAGGAAGATCCCGGACAGCAGTGCGTCCTTGACGTCGGCGCCGACGAACGAGGCACCGTGGTTGGCCTGCAGCACCGCGTAGGCGGACCCGAGGGTCAGGGCGAGCTCCTTGCCGAGGTCCTGCGTGGTGATGATGTGGCTGGTGGAGTCGAACCGGGGGGCCCCGTGGTCGGCGAACCACACGCCGTGGTTGTTGTACGGGCCCAACTCGGCCTTGGTGGCGCCGAAGACGGTCGCGTAGTGGGGGTGCGAGTGTCCCACCACGTTGACGTCGGGGCGGGCGAGCATGATCTCGGTGTGCAGCGGCCACTCCAGGTGGCGCAGCCCCTGTCCCTCCAGGACGTTGCCGTCGAAGTCGATGAGGATGAAGTCCGCCGCGGTGACCTCGCGCAGTGCCAGGTTGCCGCGCTTGAGCCAGATACCGCGCCCGTGCGGGTCGCGGTAGGACAGGTGGCCCATCGACATGTCGCCGTGACCTTCGAGCTCCAGGATCCGGTGGGCCCGGGCAAGGTGGTGGAGGACGTTCTCGATGGATTCGTCCTGGTGGTACAGGCTGTCGTTGTCCGACACGTGGAACCTCTCGCGATCAGTGGTGGTGTGCTGTACGGGCGCCCGACGGCGGCGGGCGCCCGGATGGACGTGCCGTGGACTCTCAGGCCTTGGCGGCGTGTGTCTCTTCGACGGTCATCCCGCCGACGCGGTGGTGGAGCCGGCCGCCGCTGGCGACCGCCACGCAGATGAACAGTTCGTCAGGGCGCGGCACGTCGGGGAAGGCCACGTGGATCGCGTCGTAGTGCGAGCGGACGTAGACCTCGTCCTTGAAGGCGAGCGGGATGTCGATGCCCGCCCCGGCCGAGGCGGTCTTGGTGGTCGAGGAGATCCAGGCGGCGGCGCCGCCCACGGCCTCACGGAAGGCGTTGCCGAAGACGGTGGTGACGCAGGCCACGACGTGCTCCTGCTCGCCGGCCAGGCCGGCGATCCCGGCCTTGCCGTAGCTTTGGACCTCGCGCCCGCCGAGCAGGGCGACCGCCCGCTTGCCCAGTGCGGTGCCCAGTGCCGGGCTCGGGTCGATCAGCGGGGACAGGTCGGCCTCGTAGCGGCCGGCGAACGGGTTCTTGACGACCACGCCGGCGACGGCCTTGACCAGCGGTTCGTTTCCGACCGCGCCTCCCTCGTGATAGGTCTCCTCGACCAGGCCCACCCAGCGGCGAACCTGGTAGGCGCTGCGAACAGCTTCGTCGGCGTTCATCGCTTCACTCCTGTTTCTCATGCCGTGGCGTGGCGGTTGATGTCCGTGGGGTCGTACTGGGCGGTCTCCAGGTTCACCTCGTCGAACTGGTTGCCCTTGGACATCCCGCGGGTTGCCGCGTAGTCGGCGGAACGTTTCTGCACGCGGTCGGTGATCGGCCTCTCGGTGTGCCACCACCGGGTGAGCGCGTCCTCGAAGTCGGCGTCGGCCGCCTCGGAGGCCGCTACGGCGAGGGTGTAGGCGTTGGTCATCGCGGTACCGGCGCCCTGGGCCAGGGCCGGGCACATCGCGTGCGCCGAGTCGCCCACCAGGGCCACTCGGCCCCGGCTCCACTCGCTCACCACTGTGGTCTCGTAGCCGTAGTACTTGGGGTCGTCGGCCACCGCGGCTTCCTTCAGAACGGGGGTCAGCTCCGGGAAGGCGGAGGTCCACAGGTCGAGGTCGATCGGCGTGCGGCTGCCCTGTTCGTCGTCCCGCGGCGCGCCCAGCGCGATGTACAGCTCGCGCTCATTGCAGGGGACGTACAGCACCCTCAGGTAGCGGGGCTCCAGGTTCCAGAAGTCGATGACGTTGTCCCACTCGCCGGGCCCGAGCTCGTCCTTGCACCTGGGCACCAGGAACCGGGTGATCCCGTCCCGTGACTTCCACCGCTCCTGCTCGAACCCGATCGATTCGCGCACCGCGGACTTCACCCCGTCGGCACCGACGACCAGATCCGCCTTCAGCATCTCGCCCGAGGCCAAGGTGACCTCGCCGCGCGGGTCCGCCGAGACGACCTCCGAGTCGGTGCGGATCTCCACCCCTGCCTCGAGTGCCGTCTCCAGCAGTGTCTTGTGCAGGTGGGGGCGCGTCATTGTGCGCCAGGGCAGACCGCTGAAGTCCTCCTGGGAGACGGTCCTGCCCTGCACCCGCGTCTCGTAGAACGGCGGGACCATCGAGTCGGCCAGGGCCCGGTCCCAGGCGCCGATGGCCTTCAGTACCTGCAGGCTGTTGTGCCACAGGACGATGCCGGCGCCCTGTTCCCGAAGCTCCTTGCCCTTCTCATGGACCCGTACCGTCCAGCCGCGCTGCGCCAGCGCGGCAGCGGCGGTCAGGCCGGCGAAACCCGCCCCCGAGATCTCGGCGTGGCGCCCGTTGCGGTCAATCGTGCTGCTCATTCTCTCGCTCTCGCTATCTCCCGGTATTCCAGCTGCGGCTGATGCACCGTCACTTGCCGGTGTTGCGCTTCTCGACGAAGGTCGGGTCGTACACGTCCTTGGTCGCGGGCGCCTCGCCCTTGAGTACTCCCTGGTCGGCGAGGACGTCGATGGTCGCCTTCCACCGGGCTTCGTCCATCGCGCCCAGCCCCTGCTTGTCGGTGGCGCCACTGGTGAAGGAGTGATCGACGTCCGCCTGCAGTTGGCGCTTGAACACCGGTGCCTTCTTGGCCAACTCCGGGGAGGTCTTGGCGAGCAGGTCAGCCGTCTTGTCCGGGTTCTTCAGGACGTAGTCGAAGGCCTTGAGGTAGGCGTTGGTGAAGCGCTGGACGACGTCCGGCCTCTCCTTGATCATTTTGTCGCTGGTGAACAGGCCGGAGCCGTAGGCGTTGTAGCCGGCGTCCGAGCCGAGAAGGATACTGAGCGATCCCGGTCCGCCCGCAGCGTCCTCCAGCAGCGGAACCTCGGCGTCGATGTAGCAGACGACGGCGTCGACCTTGCCGGAGACCAGGTAGTTCTCGTACGGCGGAGTCACCGTGACCTCTTCCACGTCACTGCGCTTCATGCCGTTCGTGGCGAGCAGCGCCTGGTAGAAGATGAAGGTCGAACCGGCGGGGTGCACACCCACCGTCCTGCCCTTGAGGTCGTCGATCTTGCCCAGCTCGGTCCGCTTCTTCACCGAGCACATGCCCAGTGGCGAGACCTGGTTGACGGCGGCCAAGGCCTTGACCGGGACGTTCTGGGAACGCGCGGTCACCAGCGAGGGAAGGTCACCGAAGCCGAAGTCGGCCTTCCCCGCGCCGACGATGCGCAGGGCATCCGGCGAGCCGGTGCCGGTGGCGATGTCCTCAACCTTGATGCCCTCGTCCTCGAAGTAGCCCATCTCCTTGGCAACGTGGAAGATTCCGTGGTTGCCGCGCAGCTGGTAGTCGAGTTGGACGGTGACGGTGTCGGGCTTGCCGGACGAGGCGGACTCGCCGTCGCTTCCCGACTCTCCGCCGCAGGCGGAAAGGGCCAGCATCGCTGCGGCGGTGAACGCGACGGCTCTCTTCTTTCTTGTTGAAGGCATGCTTGACGAAGGCATGGGCGCTCCTTGGTGTTCGAGGGTGGATGCGAAGAGGGCTCAGCCGGTCAGGCGCTCTCGGGAGACTTGATGTGGGGGAACCGCCTGCGCAGGAGGAACTCCAGGAGAGACATCCCGTAGTACAGGACGAGCCCGAGCAGAGACACGAGCGTGAGCGCGGCGAACATCAGCGGGGTGTCGAGCTGGGTGGAGGCGAACTGGATGAGGTAGCCCAGTCCGTCCCTGGCTCCGGCGAACTCCGCCACCACAGCGCCGATGACGGCCAGGGTGATGGCGATGCGCATGCCGGCGAAGAGGTAGGGCAGTGAGGTGGGAAACTGGATCCTGGCCATGATCTGGTTGCGGCTGGAGCCCACCGACTTCATGAGCAGGAGCAGGTCCTGGTCGACCGCCTTCAGTCCCACGATCATGTTGAGTGTGATCGGGAAGAACGCTATCACCACGATCAGCAGAAGTTTGGGCGCGAGTCCGTAGCCGAACCAGAGGATGAAGATGGGCGCCAGAGCGACCTTCGGCACGACCTGGAAAAGGACGACCAACGGGTAGACCGCGCGCTCCAGCCACGGGAACCGGGCGATTGCGACGGCGAGTACGACGCCGACGACAACACTCAACAGGAATCCATAGAGGATTTCCTCGGTCGTCACCCATGTGGCCGCAAGCAGCAATTCGTGCTGTTCGATGGTGGCGGCGATGAACTCGCTCGGCTTGGCGAGCACGAAGCTGGAGACATTGAATATCTCCACGGCCAGTTCCCAGGCGAGCAAAGCGCCGATGAGTACCAGAACGCTCGGCCAGGTCCGGGAGAGCCACGCGCGGAACTCTTCGCCGCCGGGACCCTTGGGTGCGGTCTCCGCCTTCGGGCGGGTCTGCTGTGCGGTCGCCATGTCAGACCGTCACTTTCGGTTCGAGAAGCTCGCGTGACCGAGCGGCGTACTCACTGAACAGGGGGTCGTCGAAGACCTGGCGGGTGCGCGGCCTGCCCAGGCCGATCTCCAGCGTCTCCACGATGCGTCCGGGCTTGACGCCCATCACGTGCACCGTGTCGGAAAGGAAGATGGCCTCGGAGATCGAGTGGGTGACGAAGAGGATGGTCTTGCCCGTGGCCGCCCAGATCTCGGCCAGGTTCTCGTTCATCTGGTCGCGGGTGATGGCGTCCAGTGCCCCGAAGGGCTCGTCCATCAGCAGGATGGCCGGGTCCATGGCGAGGGCCCGGGCGATGGACACGCGCTGGGCCATGCCGCCGGACAGTTCGTGGGGCAGTTTGTCGCGTGCCTCGACGAGGCCTACCAGTTCAAGGGCGCGTTCCGCGGCCGGAGCGGCGTCGGCGAGCCGCTCGCCGGTGGCGAGTTGGCGCAGCATGCTCGCGTTCTGCAGGGCAGACTTCCAGGGCAGCAGTGCCGGACGCTGCGGTACCAGGCCGATCTGCCGGCGGCGGACGGCGGCTGCCGCCGGTTGCCCGCCGATGAGCACCTCGCCCGTGGTGGGAGCAAGGATCCCGCCCAGGATCTTGAGCAGGGTGCTTTTTCCACAACCGGAAGGCCCGAGTAGAGTCACAAAACTTCCGGGCGCAATGTCGATATCGAGACTCTCCAAGACCGTCTGTTCCGAGCCGCGACGCCCGAAACGCATCCCGATATGACGCGCAGAAATACTCATGTTTTCCATGCACTAACTCCTACCTGCACACCGGGAGCAACCGGGGAACGGTCGAGCGGCGTCTTATCAAGGCGTAATAACGCTCTATCACGCGATGTGCGATGACCGTACGGGCGGCTACCCGGGGAGTCAAGACCTTGGACAAGAAGTTCCTTTCACGGAAAGACGGGCGCCGAACGGGGAAGGTCGCCGCCGCCCCGGCCGACGGGTTCCGCTCACGGTCGGACGCATCCGGGCACCGCGTTGGCCGGCAACGGACCGCTCGTACAGGCGTCTTGGCATACGAAAGGTGCGGGGCGGGTCTCCCGACCCGCCCCGCACCTGCTGCTTCCCCGCTGCGACGACAGGGCCCAGGGTCTGTGTGAAGGCGTGATCAATCTTGCCGATCCGGATCCGCGTGGAAGGCGGATCCGGCGGGAAGTCAATCCTGGCGCTTCGTCAACTCGCCGATGAAAACTGGAGGTTGATCGAGTCGTACCTGCCGATAGGCGAGTACGGCCCGCATCCCGAGCGACTGCGGGATCAGCTCGAGGAGGTGATCCGGCGGTTCAGGTCGGGCGCCCAGCGGCGTGAGATACCGGGAGAGTTCGGGCCCTGGTCGACCGTTTACGGACGCTTCCGGGTCTGGCGGAACGCCGGTGTCTTCACCTCCCTGCTGGAGGGGTTGATCGCCGAGGCCGCCCGCCAGGGCAAGACGGACTTGTCCCTGGTCAGCATGGATTCACGACCACCCATGCCCATCCTCGGCTTTCGACGTTTTCGTTGATCGCCGTCGGGGTCGCTCAGGTGGGTGATGTGACGTCATCCGACCGCGGGGGGTGTGGACAGCAGAGAAGCATCGGCAGTGCTTACGTCGCCTGCTGTGAGGGACCCGCCGATGCTTCCGGATCCGACCGTACCCGCTTCACCCCTCGCCGTCCTGGAGTTGGTGCGGGGCACCTTCACCGCGCCGATCTTTCGCACCTTCGCCGCGCTGGCCACGGGGCTGATCGCGCAGACCGGGCGGTGCACGGTGACCGGGGTGCTCACCGGCGCGGGGTCGACGAGGGCCTGGTCCCACGACCGTGCGCACGCCTTCTTCTCCCGCGCTCGCTGGAACCCGGGCATCCCGGGCATCTCGCTGTCCCATCCGATCGTGCGCCGGCTGCTGCCCGAGGGTGCGGTGCTGACCGTGCGTTAGGCCGCCCGTGCGTCGTTGTCCGTGGGCGGCTCGGTCACGAAGATCGTCTTGTACTGGATGTACGCCTCGATCGCCTCGCGCCCCAGTTCGAGGCCCAGACCGCTGTCCTTCCGCCCGCCCATGGGTGCGCCGATGTCGAAGTTGGCGTGGTTGACGCTGAAGGTTCCGGTGTCCACCGCGCGGGCCACCTGGCGCCCCAGCGCCTCGTCGGCCGTCCAGACGCTGCCGGCCAGGCCGTAGTCGGAGTCGTTGGCCATGACGACGGCGCCCTCGACGGAGCCGTCGTAGGCGGAGATGGTCACGACGGGGCCGAAGATCTCCTCCCGGGCGACGACCATCGCGGGGTCCACGTCGGCGAAGACCGTGGGCTCGATGTAGAAGCCCCGGTCGAGGCCGGCGGGACGGCCGCCGCCGGTGGTGACGCGCGCCCCTTCCTCTCGGCCCTTGCGGAGGTAGCCCTCGATCCGGTCGCGGTGCGCGGCCCCGGCGACCGGGCCGATCACCGTGGACGGATCCAGCGGGTCGCCGACCGTCCAGCCCTCGACCGTCGCGGTGACGGCGTCCACGATCTCGTCGTAGCGCGAGCGGGGCACCAGCAGCCGGGTGTTGTTGGTGCAGGTCTGGCCGTTGTTGTTGAACGACAGCCCGAGCAGGTGGTCGAGGAAGAGGGGAAGCGGCGCGTCCTCCAGAAGGATCGCGGCGGACTTGCCGCCCAGTTCCAGGGTGATCGGGCGTAGCAGTTCGCCGCAGAGCGCGCCGAGGCGGCGTCCGGCCGCGGTGGAGCCGGTGAAGGCGACCTTGTCCACTCCGGGGTGGGTGACCAGGTACTCCCCCACCTCCCGCTCGGCGGGCAGGACGTTGATCACGCCCGGGGGGAATCCCGCCTCGTGGACCGCGTCGGCGACGAGGAACGAGTCGAGCCCGGTGGTGGGTGAGGGCTTGATCACGGCGGTGCAGCCCATGGCCAGCGCGGGCGCCAGTTTGAAGAACAGGGTGCTGAGCGGGTAGTTCCACGGCGCGATCATGGCGACCACGCCGACCGGCTCACGGCGGACCAGGCTGTGGCCCACCCCGGCGGGACGCAGGTCCTCCGCGTACAGGACGTCGGCGAGCGGGGCGTAGAAGCGGAGCAGTCCGGCCGCGGCGCCGACGTTGGCTTCGATCGCCCGTGCCAGGGGCGTGCCGACCTCCTGGGCGATCACGGTGCCGAGGGCTTCGGTGCGGGACTCCAGGGCGAGGGCCAGGCGTTCCATCGCGGCGGCCCGCTCCTCGGCCGAACCCCACCCGCGGACGCCGCCCAGGGCGCGGCGTGCGGCGGCGACGGCGGCGTCGACATCGGCACGGTCGGCCTCGGGAAAGGCGCCGAAGGGCTCCTCGGTGGCGGCGCTGACCGCGGTGAACGTGCGGTCGGTGGCGGGGGTGCGCCAGTCGCCGTCGATGTAGAGCGTGTCACGGTCGGTCCCGTGGGACATGGCGGGGTGCTCCTTCTGCTCCTTCAGGTGCAGCTCTTGCCGCTGATCCTGCTGTACTCGCATGGGGTGCTCTCGTTGCTCCGGGCTCCGGTTCACTGCGCGGGGCCGTGGGCGACGATGCCGCGCAGGTTGCGGCCGGACCGCAGGTCCTCGAAGCCCTGGTTGATCTCGTCGAGGCTGTAGGTGCGGCTGACCAGCTCGTCGAGCTTGATCAGGCCCTGGCGGTACAGGGACAGCACCCGGGGGACGTCCCGGATGGGGCTGCACGAGCCGAAGATGGTGCCCTGGAGGCGCTTCTCGGCGAAGACGAGCTGTGTTCCGGGGAGCTGGATGTTGATGTCGTGGACGTCCTCGGACATGCCGGCGAGGACGATCGTGCCGCCCTTGCCGGTGGCCTCGAAGGCGGCGCGGACGATGGGGGCGGTGGTCTCGCCGGTGCAGACGAGGGTGGAATCGGCTCCCATCGCACTGGGGTTGAGCTCGGCGGCGAGGGCCGCCGCCTCGTCGAGGGTGCGGCAGACGTGCGAGGCCCCGAGGTCACGGGCGAGGGCGTGCTTGGCCTCGTTGGGGTCGACCAGGATGACGCTGCCGGCGCCGGAGAGCCGGGCTCCCTGTACGGCGTTGATGCCCACGCCGCCCGCGCCGACGACGATGACGGTGTCACCGGGCTCGGGATCAGCGGCATACACGGCTGCGCCCCAGCCGGTGAGGACGCCGCAGCTCACCAGCGCGACCACCGAGAGCGGCAGGTCGGGGTCGACCCGGACCAGGGAGTCCTGGGAGACGACGGAGTGCTCGGCGAAGGTGCCCAGCGAGCAGTTGGCACCGATGGGCCCGTCGGGGCTGGTGAACCGGTAGGTGCCGTCGGGGAGTTTGCCCTCGGGGCCGAAGGCCGCGGCGTCGCACAGGTTGGACCGGCCTCCCGCGCACCAGCGGCAGTGCCCGCAGGACGGTTTGAAGGAGGCGGCCACATGGTCGCCGGGGGCGAGCTTGGACACGCCCTCACCGACGGCTTCGACGATCCCGGAGCCCTCGTGCCCGCCGATGATGGGCAGCGGGGCCATGTTGCCGGTGCGGACGTGCTCGTCCGAGTAGCAGAGTCCGGCGTGGGTGAAGCGGACCAGGACCTCGCCCGCCCGGGGCGGGGCGAGTTCGAGTTCGGTGATCTCCCAGTCCTTGCCGGGGGCGGTCATGACGGCGGCACGGGTCTTCATCGGGGGCCCTCCAGGGGGAGACGGCGGCGTAGGCACCGTGAAAGGGACGTACACAACGAAAAGAACGGTGGAACAGACGACGGGGAAAGGCAGACGGGACGGGGCAGACCGGCGCACGCCGGCCTGCCCCGTCGGATCAGACCGTGATCCGGTCCTTTTCCTCCTCCACCGCCGCCGGAACAGCGGCACGGTGCGGGAAGAGTCTGCTGAACGCGGTGTGCAGGGCGATACCGCCGAGGAAGGCGACGGCCCAGCCGTAGTCGAACAGCGGCTTGAGGAAGGGGACGAATCCGTCCGCGGGGAAGGGACCGTTCCCGTTCTCGGAGTACGCGCCGGCGAGGGACAGGAACAGGACGATCCCGAGCGTGAGGAGGGGACGCCAGTTGAAGCCCTTGGCGTACTCGTACGGTCCGCCGCGCGTGTACAGCCCGGCGAGGTCGAGCTGACGCTTGCGCAGCAGCCAGTACTCGGCGGCGAGAACCCCGGCGACACTGCCGAGGACGGCGCCGGTCACACCGAGCCAGCTGAAGATGTACAGCTCGGGCGAGGACAGCAGCCGCCAGGGCTGCATCAGGATGCCGATGACGCCGGCGATGACGCCGCCGGTGCGGAAGCTGATGAAGCGCGGGAGGGCGTTGGAGAAGTCGAAGGCGGGGCCCACGACGTTCGCCGCGACGTTGACGGCGATGGTGGCCACGATGACGCACAGCAGGGCGAAGACGACGACGACCGGGTTGGAGAAGCGGCTGACCAGCTCGACGGGGTCCCAGATCGCGTGTCCGTAGACGACGATGGTGGCCGAGGTGGTGAGGGCGCCGATCATGGAGAACAGGGTGATCGTCGGGGGCAGGCCCAGCGACTGGCCGATCATCTGTTCCCGCTGCCCCTTGGAGTAGCGGGTGAAGTCCGCGATGTTGACGGACATGGTGGCGAAGTACGCGATCATGCCCATCAGGGAGGGCGCGAACAGCAGCCAGAAGTCGGCGCCCCAGCCGAGCTTGGACGGCTCGGTGGCGAGCGGGCCGAAGCCGTCGGCCTGGAGGACCATCCAGACCAGTAGGAACGCGGCAACGACCAGGATGAGCGGCGCGGACCAGTTCTCGAGGCGACGGATGGATTCGATGCCGCGGACGATGAGGGCGATCTGCAGCAGCCAGAAGACCGCGAAGGACAGCCAGAGGGTCTTGGGGTGGCCCCACACCTCGCCCGCGTTGAGCCACGCGTCACCGGCGAAGGCACCGGTGATGGTGTAGATGGCCTGGCCGCCGATCCAGGTCTGGATGCCGAACCAGCCGCACGCGGACAGGGCGCGCATCAGGGCGGGCACGTTGGCGCCGAGGGTGCCGAAGGCGGCACGGGCGAAGACGGGGTAGGGGATGCCGTACTTGGTGCCGGCGTGACTGTTGAGCAGGATGGGACCCAGGACGATCAGGTTGCCCAGGGCGATCGTCATGACCGCCTGGTACCAGCTCATGCCGAGGCCGATGAGGCCACTGGCCAGGTAGTACGTGGGGATGCCGTGGGCGATGCCCATCCACAGCGCCGCGTAGTTGTACGTGCCCCAGGTCCTGCGGGAGAGGGGTACGGGCGCCAGGTCCTCGTTGTAGAGCGGGCTCCCCTCGATGCTACTCGGGTCGGAGAGCTCTACCTGTGCGCTGGTGCGCTCGTTCGCTCGCATAGGCCGTTTCACCTTTGGGTCCATTGAGTGAACCAAGGGTTCAGAGAGTGGGAAGAGTCTCTGGTAGGACCACCAACGTGTCAAGAGATGTAGGTGTATCCACCAAGGGACGCGGAAGAGGGTGTTACGGGACGCCTGTGTCAGGGCCTCGAGGACTGCCGGGGAGTTTCCGGGCACGGGAGGACGTCCGGGGCCCCATGGGGTGAGGAGACGCCCGGAAGAGGGCCGAACAGCCCGCGCCGAGGGGGCGGGGCGGTTCGTCAGGCGCTGGTGCGGGAGGGGTCCGGGACGAAGTCGCCGGTCTGGTAGACGTCCGTACGCCGGTCGCCGAGCGGCTGGTTGAAGGGGTTGCCCAGCCGCTCCCCGCGGGAACCGATCAGGTCCACCTCCGCGAGGACGACGGCTTCCTCGTCACCGCCGGCCGGTCCGGCCAGCGGCCAGCCGTCCGGGCCCACGATCAGCGACCGGCCGATGAAGGGCTGGTCGCGCTCGGTGCCGACACGGCTGACCCCGGCGACGAAGAACTGGTTGCTGTGCGCTGCGGTCATGCACATCAGGTTGGCCATCACCGGCGCGTCCTCGGGCTGCCCGGGTACGGGCACCCAGTTCGACGGGAGGGCCAGCAGGTCGGCTCCGCCGAGCGCGGCACTGCGGAACGTCTCCGGGAACCACGCGTCGTAACAGATGCCGATGGCGATGTTGCCGAGCGGGGTGCGGAAGACGGGGAAGCCGTCCTCCTGACGGTCGTAGAGCTCCTTCTCGAAGTTCCACAGGTGCGCCTTGCGGAAGGTGCCGACGTGCCCCTCGGGGCCGATCAGGACCGCCGCGTTGTACACCTTCTCGCCCGCCAGCTCGATAATCCCGGCGACGATCCACAGATCCAGTTCGGCGGCGAGCGCGGCCCAGGCCGAGCAGACCGGACCGCCGGGGACGGGCTCGGCGTTCCTGCGGGCGTCCGCACGGTCGGTGAACATGTATCCGGCCGAGGCGGCTTCGGGCAGGACGACCAGCCGGGCCCCGGCGGCCGCCGCCTCGCGAATGAGCCGCGAGGACGTCTCGATGTTCGCCGCGGGATCGCGAAAGGCCGGTTCGAACTGGAGACCCGCCAGAATGAAGCCCGTCATCGGTCCGCCTTGATCGCCAGGTACTTGACGCTCAGGTACTCGTCGATGCCCACCGCTCCGCCCTCCCGGCCGAGCCCGGACTGCTTGATCCCGCCGAACGGAGCGGCGGGGTTGGAGATGACCCCCTGGTTGAGTCCGACCATGCCGCATTCCAGCCGCTCACTCACCCGCAGGCCACGGCTCAGGCTCTCGGTGAACAGATAGCCGGCCAGTCCGTACTCGGAGTCGTTCGCCAGGGCCACCGCCGTCTCCTCGTCGTCGAAGGTGACGATCGGCGCGACCGGTCCGAAGATCTCCTCCGCGAGGGTGCGGGCTCCGAGCGGCACGCCGCCGAGCACGGTCGGTGCGAAGAAGTGACCGTCCGAGGGGACCGGCCCGTCCCCGGTGAGCACGGTCGCACCGGCGGCGGTGGCCTCGGCGACCAGGGCGGTGACGTTCTTCACCGCGTTCGCGTCGATCAGCGGGCCGACGTGGCTGTCCGGGTCGAGACCGTGCCCGACCGTCAGCGCGGCCAGCCGCTCGGCCAGGCGGCGCCCGAACTCGTCGGCGACCGAGGAGTGGACGTAGAACCGGTTGGCGGCCGTGCACGCCTCGCCGATGTTGCGCATCTTCGCCTGGAACGCGCCCTCCACCGCCGCGTCGAGGTCGGCGTCGGCAAAGACCAGGAAGGGGGCGTTGCCGCCGAGTTCCATGGAGGTACGCAGCACGTTCCGCGACGACGCGGCGAGCAGCGCGCGGCCGACCTCGGTGGACCCGGTGAAGGACAGCTTGCGCAGCCGGGAATCGTTCAGCAGGTGGTCGGTGACCTCGCCCGAGCGGTTGGTGGTGAAGACGTTCACCACGCCGTCGGGTGCCCCGGCCTCCCGCAGGATGTCCACCAGGGCCAGCATGGACAGCGGGGTCTGCTTGGCCGGTTTGACGACGACGGTGCAGCCGGCCGCGAGCGCCGGACCGATCTTGCGGGTGCCCATCGCCATGGGGAAGTTCCACGGGGTGATCAGCAGGCAGGGGCCCACCGGCTGACGCATCGTCACCACCCGAGAGCCCCCGCCCGGTGCGGTCATGTATCCGCCGTCGATCCGGACGGCCTCCTCGGCGAACCAGCGCAGGAACTCGGCCGCGTAGGCCACCTCGGCCTGGGACTCGGCGAAGGGCTTGCCCATCTCCAGGGTCATCAGCAGGGCCAGGTCGTCCTTGCGGGCCATGATCGTCTCGAAGGCCCGGCGCAGCACCTCGCCGCGCTCGCGGGGAGGCGTCGCCGCCCAGGATGCCTGCGCCCGTACGGCGGCGTCGAGGGCGTCCACGGCGTCCGCCGGGCCGGCGTCGGCGACCTCGGCGATCACCGTTCCGGTGCCCGGGTCCTCGACGGAGACGGTCGCACCGCTGCGGGACGGGCGCCATTCGCCGTCGACGTGCAGGCCCTTGGGTATCCGGTCCACGACCGCTCGGGCGGCGTGGAGCCGCTCCTGAAGTGCCGCCATTCGCTTCCTCCTGATCGGGCCACCGCGCTGGGCGGTGGTTGCTCTCTGTGGTGCCCTAGTGCTCGGTGAATCCCGTGGGCAGTTCGATGCCGGTGACGCTCAGCAGCTCGCTGAGCTGACGGGCCGCCTTCATCACGGACTCGGCGACCTCGTCGATGCGTGCGCGGGTCAGCCGATAGGTGGGTCCACCGATCCACACGGCATAGGTGGTGGCGTCGCCGACACGGACCGGGGCGGCGACGGAGGCCGCACCCACCTCCAGTTCGTCGTAGGCGAGGGCGTAGCCGCGGGCCCGCACCTCGGCCATGGAGTCGATGAACGCGTCGAGCCCGCCGAGTTGTTCGGGCGCGTTGGCCTCGAACTCCTCGCCGAACTCGGCGCGGACTTGCGCCGGGTCGAGCGCACTGAGCAGGACCTTGCCGGTGGAGGTGGCCCAGACGGGCTGGGTCCTCGGTACGGGTTTGAGGGTCTGTCCGATCAGGGACGGGCCCGGCACCTGGGCGACGACCATGACGTTGGGGGCGAGCAAGACGTCGAAGCCGGCGGTCTCCCTGGTCTCCTTCGCCAGATCCCGCAGCACGTCCCGCATGTGCCCGTAGGCGCCGCCACCGTCCAGCAGTCCGCCGACGATGGACAGCAGGCCCAGCGAGACGCGGTAACGGCGGGTGACCGGGTCCAGGTTCAGCCAGCTCTCGCGTTCGAGGACGGTGAGGACCCGGTAGCAGGTGGCCTTGGGGATGCCGGACTCCCGCGCGATCTCGCTGAGACCGACCCCGTCCGGGTGCGCCGCGACCGTACGTAGCAGCCAGATCGTCCTTCGGACGAGACCTGCTTCACTGGGTGCCATTGTTCCTCCGTCTGTCACGTCGAGATCACTGCGGGCGGTCCGACCATCCTGGCAGGGAAGCCCGACCCTGCTGCCGTGTGCCGCGGGACCCGGCGTGCGGCGGGGGCGTCTCTTATTTGCCACCCGGGGTGACGGTGACCGTTTCCGGCTTGTAGGACTCACCGGTGATGTCGAACCCTTCGCCCTTCAGCTCCTTGAGCGCCCGCTCGGTCAGGTCGGTGCGGTACGCCCCGTCCGTGGGCGGTGCCTTGAGGACGCCGGCCTTCACCGCGATGTCGATGGTCTGGTCCCAGGCGGCCTCGTCCATCGTCCCGATGCCGTTCTTGGCGGGCCAGATGACCTTGTTGACCTCGTTGAGCATCCAGGTCTGGTGACCCTCGCCGAGCGCGCTGCCGTTCTTGAGCACGACGTCGACACAGCCCTTGAGTTCGTCCCGGCAGTAACCCCAGCCCTCGTAGGTGGCCTTGAGGAACCTGACCGCGGTCTCCTGGTTCTCCTTCTTCGCCAGCCAGTCCTCCTTGGCGTAGACGCCGTCCTCCAGCGTCTGGTATCCGGCGTCCTGGAGGTTGATCGCGACGAAGTCCGACGGCTGGTAGAGCTTCCCGGTCTTCGGGTTCGTGGTCTCCAGGAGCTGCGCGTACTCGTTGAAGGTCTTGGCCTGGGCCGCGTCGACCTCGCGCTTGAGCAGCAGCGACATGTCGAACGGCTGCTGGATGATCTCGGCATCCTTCTTCGGGTCGACGCCGGAGCCCTGCATCGCGGCGAAGAGGGTCAGTTCGTTGCCGTAGCCCCAGCTTCCGACCCGCTTGCCCTTGAGGTCGGCGAGGGTCTTGATGCCGGAGTCGGCCCAGGCGACCTGGAGGTAGGCGCCGCGCTGGAACTCCTGGCCGATGTTGACCAGGTCGGCGCCCTGCTCACGGGTCACCATGGTCTTGGTGACGTGGGAGACGGCGAACTCGGCGTTGCCGGCCGACAGGACCTGCTGGGGCACGATGTTCACGCCACCCTCCTGGATCGTTACGTCCAGGCACGCCTTGTCGTAGAAGCCTTTCTCCTTCGCCGCGTAGTAACCAGCGAACTGGGCCTGGGCGACCCACTGGAGGACGACTCGGACCTTCGTCCTGGACTCGCAGTCCTTGCCGGCCTCCGCAGCGGCCTCGCTGGTCGGCTCGGACATGCCCCCGCAGGCGGAGAGCAGCAGCACGGCGGCGGAGAGACCCGCGGTCGCCCGGACGCGACGGCGGCCTGTTCCGGGAAATGGTGCTCGTTTTCTGGACACGTTACCTCCGCAGGGGAAGGAAAAGAGGAAGGGATGGGAAGAACGGAGAGAGGGGAATCGGGAATGCAGCTGCCGCGGTCAGGATTCTTCTTCGTGCAGGGATTCGTGCCAGGGCATGAGGAATCGCTCCAGGAGAGTCACGGCTCCGAACATGGCGAGTCCGAGCGCACCGGATACCAGAATTCCGGCCCAGGCGTAATCAAAACGGGGAAGGGCCGCCTGATAGGCGATGTACACACCGAGCGCCTCGGTGCTGCCACCGAAGTATTCGCTGACGATCACGCCAATGACGGCGAGCGTGGTGCCGAGCTTCAGTGCGTTGAAGATGAACGGGAGGGCATTGGGCAGTCGTAGCAGGAGGGCCACCTGGCGCGGGCGGGCCGCGAGGGACTCCATGATCTCCACGTGCAGGGGCGCGATCTGGAGGAGCCCCCGGGTGGTGTTGACGAACACCGGGAAGAACACCATGACGGCGGCCACCCCCGCCTTGGAGAGCATGCTGGTCACGCCGAACCAGTTGTTGAAGATCGGGGCCAGGGCCACGATGGGCGCGCAGTTGACCAGCACGGCGGCGTTGAGAACCGGGCCCGACATCCGGGGGAAGCGGCTGACGACGAGCGCCACGGCGACGCCCCCGAGGGAGCCCAGGACGAGTCCGAGCAGGACGGCCTCGACAGTGGACCGGGATGCGGACATGATCACCCCGAAGTCCTGCTGGAACGCTTCGGCGATCATGACCGGGCTCGGCATGATGAACACGGGCACGTCGAACAGCACGACGACCGATTGCCACAGACCGAGCAGGAGTACGGCGGTCACCGCGACCGGCGTGAGCCGCAGGGCCCGTGACGTGAGCGCGGGGCGGCCGGGGCGGGAGAGCCGGACGGTGCTCATGCCGCCGCCTGCTCACTCGGAGCCCCGTGGAGGGCCTGGCGGACTTCCTTCACTTTCTCGAAGAATTCCGGCGTGGTGCGGGTCTCGGCGGTCCTGGGGTGGGGCAGGTCCACGTCGATACAGGCCGCGACCCGGCCGGGCCGCGCGGACATCACCACCACCCGCGAGGAGAGGAAAACGGCCTCGGAGATGCTGTGCGTGACGAACACGACGGTCGTGCGGGTGTCGCCCCAGATACGCAGAAGCTCTCCCTGAAGCCGTTCGCGGTTCATCTCATCGAGGGCCCCGAGCGGTTCGTCCATGAAGAGGATCTCGGGGTCTGCGGAGAGGGCACGGGCAATCGCGACGCGCTGCTGCATACCGCCGGAGAGCTGCCAGGGATAGTGCCCGGCGAAATCGCTGAGGCGGACCAGTTCCAGCATCTCCAGGGCCTTGGCCCGGTGGACCTCCTTCTTCACCCCTGCCACCTGGAGCGGCAGTTCGACGTTGCGCAGCACATTGCGCCACTCGAAGAGTCCGGCCTGCTGGAAGACCATGCCGTAGTCGCGGCCGGCGCGGGCCGCACCCGGCGTCTTGCCGTTGACGGTGACGGTGCCGCTCGTGGGTCCGGTGAGGTCCGCCATCACCCGCAGCAGAGTGGACTTGCCGCAGCCGCTGGGCCCGAGCAGGGAGATGAACTCGCCCCGCCCTATGGTCAGGTCGATGTCCTGCAGAGCGGTGACCGCGCGGTCGGAACCGCCGTTGAAGACTTTGTCGACTCCGCGGACGGAGATGATTGCATGCTCGGCCATCAGAGGCTCCAGAGATTGTGGATGCTCGGCTAGCGGGCGTGCCGGTTGCGGAGCGCGAACCGCTCCAGCAGGGCAAGGACCTGCACGAAGAGGATTCCGGCGATCGCGGCGACGAGAACGGCGGCGTACAGCTTCTCCGGGCCGTTCGAGTAGTAGTAGGCGGAGGTGAGGATGGCGCGGCCGATACCGCGGCCGGTGCCGGCCGACAACTCACCCACGATGGCGCCCACCACGCTCGCGGTGGCGGCGAGCCGCAGCCCGGCGAAGACGTACGGAAGGGCCGCGGGGAACCGGAGCGACCACAGCACACGGGCGCGCCCGGCGCCCACGCTGCGCATGAACTCGAGCTGCACCTTCGGCGGGGACTTCAGTCCGCGCAGGGAGTTGATGGTGACGGGGAAGAACGCGAGGTACGCGGCGATGCCGGTGACCGCGACCCACGGCTGCAGACCGGCCTTGCCGCCCCAGATCACGATCATCGGGGCGATGGCGACCAGCGGAACCGTCTGGGAGGCGACCAGCCAGGGCATCAGGCCCCTGCTCACCGGTGCCAGATGAAGGAAGAGCACCGCGAGCGCGAGACCGAGGAGCGATCCGGCCGCCAGGCCGTAGAGGGCTTCGCGGAGCGTCACGGTGGTCTCGCCGATGAGGTACACCGCGAGCGAGGTCGGGTCGCCCGCGCGGGCCGGCGCGGTGAGCGAGCCGAAGATCGTCCACAGGTGCGGCATCGACAGGTCGTCGGTGGCGACCGGCAGGCCGATCCCGAGGATCCGGTCGTCGACGGCCCGGCCGAGCGCCTTATACCCCTCCCACAGTCCGGCGAGGACGACCACGACAAGGAGCGCGCCGAGCGGATCGACGAGTCGACGCGCGAGGGCGCCGCCGCGCCCCCGCCCACGGAGTGCCGCCGGATCCGCCTGCTCCTCACGAGCCGCGGGTGGTCTGGGCGATGCAGAGATGTTGGTCGCAGTCATGCTCAGGCACTCTCCGAATCCTTCGGATGTGTCGTCCAGGGAGGGGATCCACGTCGCCCTGCCAACCTGTCGGGGCACTCAGCCACTGGATCACTGAGTGAACTGATGGTTCACGCTAGAGCCAGGTCTGGTCCCCGTCAACGGTTTGGCCGAAATGCGCGACCGGTTTCTGCAAGGAACTGAATCCCGCGTTCCCGGAGCCTCGGAACACGGTCGAATCAAGGCACGGCCATACGTGTCGGCCACCGTTCCAGGGACAATGGGCAGGACGATGCACAGAGAATCCGCGGGGCGTCGACGAAGGGAATCCACCGGGATACCCGGGCGAATCCACGGGGGTTGCCCGATTTCCGTGGCGCATGGTGGAGCACGGCCGTCCCGGCAGTTGAGCGGGACGGCCGTCCGCTAGGAATTCAGCAGGGTCAGCGGTGGCCTCGACGGCCGCCACACTCCGTCGTGCGTGCGGGCCACCGCCTCTCGCTCCGCGCTGACGGTGCCATAGGTGGTCGTCCTCATCCGGGCCGGGCGGCCGGCGTCGTGGGCCAGCGCCTCCAGGTCGGTGATGCTCTTGTGACTGCCCTGCTCCGAGCCCGCCATCCGGCTGATGGTCTCCTCCATCAGCGTTCCGCCGAGGTCGTTGACCCCGCCCCGCAGGACGTCGAGGACGCTGTGGCGCGCCAGCTTCACCCAGCTCGTCTGGATGTTGCGGATCCTGCCGTGGAGGAGGATCCGCGCCAGGGCGTGCACCGCCCGGTTCTCCAGGGCGGTCGGCCCCGACCGGGCGATTCCGGCCAGATAGACCGGGGAGTTGGTATGGACGAACGGCAGCAGGACGAACTCGGTGAAGCCCCCCGTCTCCTCCTGCAGGCGTCCGATCAGCTTGATGTGGTCCACCCAGTGGCGCGGAGTGTCCACATGGCCGTACATCATCGTCGCCGTCGTCGGAATGCCCAGCGTGTGGGCGGTGGTGACCACGTCGATCCACTGCGCCGCGGGGAGTTTCCCCTTGGTGAGCACCCAGCGGACCTCGTCGTCGAGGATCTCGGCAGCCGTGCCGGGCAGCGAGTCGACACCTGCTTCCCGAGCCGTCTGGAGCCACTCCCGTACCGACAGGTCCATCCGGGTCGCGCCGTTGACGACCTCCATCGGCGAGAAGGCGTGCACGTGCAGGTCCGGGGTACGCCGTTTGACCTCGGCGGCGATGTCGAAGTACGCGCTGCCCGGCAGGTCCGGGTGGATGCCGCCCTGCAGGCAGACCTCGCTCGCCCCGACCGCCCACGCCTCCTCGGCCCGCACACCGATCTGCTCCAGGGAGAGGGTGTAGGCGTCGGCGTCGGTGCGGCGCTGGGCGAAGGCACAGAAGCGGCAGCCGGTGTAACAGACGTTGGTGAAGTTGATGTTCCGGGTGACCACATAGGTGATCTCGTTCCCGGCCGCCTCGGCCCGCAGTGCGTCCGCGAGCGCGGCCAGCGCCTCGATCTCCGCTCCCGGCGCGGCACCGAGCAGGGTCAGGGCGGACGCGGAGGCGAGCCCCGCGGGATCGGCCTCCGCCGCCCGCAGCGCCCCCGCGAACTCCGGACGCAGCCGCTCCGGCCGGCCGGCCGGGGACGGCACGGGCCCGTCCTCGCCGCCCGGCCGTCCGGAGGCCCGCGCGGCCTCGGGCACCGCCTGGGCGATCGCCGCCCAGTCCCCGTACACCGCGTCGAAGTCCGCCCGCCGGTCGGTGGTGCGGCCCTCGGTGTCGATGGCGGCGAACAGGTCGGTGCGGCCGGCGGCGACGAGCGGTGTCTCCGGTTCCTGCCAGGGCAGGCCGCGGGGCCGCACTCCCTCGGCCGCCAGGCCGGTCACGGGATCGGCGAGCGCCGCCACATGGGGAGCCAACCGGGGGTCGAGCCAGGGCTCACCGCGCCGCAGGTGCTCGGGGTGGACCGTCAGCCGCTCGCGGAGGGTGAAGCCCTCGGCCTCGGTGTGTGCGGCCAGTTCCTCGATCACCGGCCAGGGCCGCTCGGGGTTGACGTGGTCGTCGGTCACCGGGGACACCCCGCCCCAGTCGTCGATGCCGGCCCGCAGCATCAGGGCGAACTCGTCGCCCACCAGGTTCGGCGGTGCCTGGATGCGGGCGGAAGGGCCGAGCAGCAGGCGCGCCACCGCGACGGCGGCGGCCAGTTCGAACGGGGCGGCATCGGGCGCGTCGCGCATCGCCGTGTCCGGCTTGGCCCGGAAGTTCTGCACGATCACTTCCTGGATCCCGCCGTACGTCCGGGAGATCCGGCGGATCTCCCGGAGCGCGTCGATCCGTTCGGCGGGGGTCTCCCCGATGCCGATGAGGATGCCGGTGGTGAACGGCACGTTGCTGCGGCCCGCGTCCTCGAGCACCCGCAGCCGCACGGCGGGCTCCTTGTCGGGTGAGCCGTAGTGCGGGCCTCCGGGCTCGGACCACAGCCGGGTCGCCGTGGTCTCCAGCATCATGCCCATGCTGGGCGCGACCGGCTTCAGCCGCTGGAGGTCGGTCCAGGACAGCACCCCGGGGTTGAGGTGCGGCAGCAGGCCGGTCTCCTCCAGCACCCGGATCGCCATGGCCCGTACGTAGCTGAGCGTGTCGTCGTAGCCGTGCGCGTCCAGCCAGGCGCGGGCCGCGGGCCAGCGTTCCTCGGGCCGGTCGCCCAGGGTGAACAGCGCCTCCTTGCACCCCGCCGCCGCTCCCGCACGGGCGATGTCCAGCACCTCGTCGGGGCTGAGGTAGGGCGCGGCCAGCCGCCCCGGGACGGTGGCGAAGGTGCAGTAGTGGCAGCGGTCCCGGCACAGCCGGGTGAGCGGAATGAACACCTTGCGGGAGTAGGTGATCACGCCCGGCCGGCCCGCGGCCTCGAGGCCGGCGTCGCGTACCCGGCTCGCCGCGGCGCAGAGCCGGTCGAGGTCGGCGCCGCGGGCGTGCAGCAGGACCTCGGCCTCGGCGGCGTCGAGCGTCACGGCGTCGGTGGCCCGGCGCAGTGCCCGGTTCATCGCTGAGCGGGTGGGGCTGGGAAGGCCGTTCACAGTGCTCCGACCTTTCGTTCGTGCGCGGTCGTGCGCGGCTGGGGTCCGCCGGGCCGGAAGGCGGCGAGCCATTCCCGGGTGGCGGGACCGAGCGTGTGCGGGGGCAGCGCCAGCAGGTGGTCGACGGTGTCGACGTCCCGGCGCAGCGGGGACGCGGGTCCCACGCCGAGGTGGTGGTATCCGGCGGCGTGGAACCGGGCGAGGGAGCCGGGGCCGAGGAACGGCCGGAAGTCCGCCGCCTCGCGCAGGGTGAGCAGGGTCGTCCCGGTGCCGTCGGCGTCCCCGACGACCGCCCGCCGGTGGCGGACGGCCAGGGTGAGGGCCCTCGTGTAGTCGGCGGTGCCCGCCCCCGCGAGGTCGCCCATGATCAGGGCGAGCGCGGCAGCGGGGGCGGTACCGCCGATCAGCTCGAGGGCTTCCCCGGCCTCGCCGTTGAGTCCGGGGAAGCGTCCCGAGCCGGTGACGGCGGCCCCCTCGGCGAGGGCCAGGCCCGTCACCTCGGGGTCCGTCGTCACCACGACGACCGAGCGGACAGCGGGCACCGCACGCAGCCGCCGCACCGTATCGGTCAGCATGGCCCTGGCCAGCAGGCGCCGGGCGTCGGGGGTGAGCCCGACACACCGGCTCTTGGCCCGGGTGAAGGCCTTGGTCGGTACGAGGGCGATCCACTCGGTGGTCATGGCGCGGTCCGCGGCACGGTCATGACGTCGCCGGGCCCATGCCGGTCAGTCGGCCGTACAGTTCCGGGCGGCGGTCGCGCAGGAACGGGCGGCTGCGCCGGGTGGCCGCCACGCGCTCCAGGTCGACCTCGGCGACGGCGACGTCGTCGCGGTCGTCGGCGGCCTGGGCGAGGACGTCACCGTCGGGGCCGTAGACGGCACTGAGCCCGAAGTACTCCTTGACACCCTCCGTGCCGACGCGGTTGGAGCAGATGACGAACATCCCGTTGAAGACGGCGTGGGCGCGCAGTTCGAGCTGGAACACCTCGCGCATCGGCGCGCTCGCCGAGGCCACCGGCACGCAGAGCACGGAGCCGCCGCGCAGGGCGACGATCCGGCTCAGCTCGGGGAAGTGCCGTTCGTAGCAGATGATCGTGCCGACGCCGGTCTCGCCGGTGTCCACAACCTCGGGCTCGGTCCCGCCGGGCCGGAAGTAGAACTTCTCGGGAAAGCCGTTGGAGAACGGCAGGTGGGACTTGCGGTAGACCGACTTCAGTTCGCCGCGTACGTAGGTGCAGGCGGTGTTGTAGTAGACGCCGGGCACCTCGCCCTCCTCGAAGATGGAGGAGACGACGGTGATACCGGCCCTGCGGGAACGTTCCGCCGCCATGGTGTTGGACGGTCCGTCGATGCTCTCGGCGAGCCGGAAGTACTCCGGGTCGGGGTCGGGCTGGACGAACGGGACGGCGAACAGCTCGGGCAGCAGAACGATCCCGGCGCCCTGGTCGACGGCGGCGTCCACCAGGTCGCCGGCGCGTTCGACGGTCTCGGCCCGGTCGTCGGTGGCCCGAAGCTGGACTGCGGCGAGTTTCATGCCACTTCCTCCTTGGCGGCGGCGGGGGCCAGGCCGGTGAGGGCGACACCGGACCTGGTCTTGTAGCGCTTGTTGACGGAGATCAGCACCGCGGTGAGCGGTTCGAGCTGGGCGGCCAGCCGCAGCCGGCCCGCGTCCACCGCCCGGCCCCCGGTGACGTCGGCGGCCAGGGCCAGCACCCGGGCCTTCGCGTCGGCGTCGTCCCCGCAGACCAGGACGTCCTCATGGCGCAGATCGGCCTCGGGGTCGAGCAGCAGCGGGGCGGCCAGGTGGTGGAAGGCGCCGACGAGGGTGGCGGACGGGACAATCCCGGCGGCCTCCTCGGCGGCGCTTCCGGCCGCGACGGGCAGACCGTAGGGGCCGCCCTTGTCGAAGCCCAACGGGTTGACGCAGGAGATGACCACCTTGCCGGCGAGGCCGTCGGCCAGCGAGGTCACCAGTTCGGCGTGGCCCTGGTAGGGGACGGCCAGCAGGACGGTTCCGGCCTGCCGGACGGCGTCCTCGTTGCCGGTCCCCTCGATCGGCGCGGCCACACCCGGCAGGGCGCGCAACGCCTCGGCCGCCTCGGCAGCCCGGCCCGCGTCGCGCGAACCGAGCACCACCGGGTGGCCGGCGCGGGCGAGCCGGTAGGCCAGGCCCTTGCCCTGGGGGCCGGTGCCCCCGACCACGGCGATCGCGGCGGAGGAGAAGTCGCTCATCGTCCTCAGCCCTTCGCAGCCTGGGCGATACGGGTCAGGGTCTGCTCCTTGTCGCCCAGGGTGGAGACGACCGGGCAGCGGACCCCGGCCTCGTGGTACTCCATGAGCTTCGCGAATACCTCGTCCGTGGTGCCGCAGGCGGTGACGTTCTGCACCAGGCTGTTGGGGACCAGTGGCATGGCCTTCTTGATCGCCTCGGGGGTGGCGGGCCAGCCGGCCCGCTCCTGGATGCGGTCCACCAGTTCGCGTTCCACGCCGCAGTGCTCGGCGATGTGCGGCTGCTGGGCGAGGTAGAGGGTGAGGAACGCCTTGCAGGCGTCGATCGCTTCCTGCGGGTCGTCGTCGTTGACGCTGCAGGCGACGATCTGCGTGAGGTCGATCGAGTCCTTGCCGTCGGTCCGCTTGGCAATGCCCTTGTCGATCGCCTCCTTCGCGCCCACCAGGTACGAGGGCGGCAGCAGGAAGTCCATGTGCACGCCGTCGCTGATCTCACCGGCCAGCTCCAGCATGCGCGGGCCGACGGCTCCGATGTAGATGGGGATGTCGACCGGCTTGTTCTC
This sequence comes from Streptomyces chlorus, assembly GCF_042655885.1. Classification (NCBI taxonomy): domain Bacteria; kingdom Bacillati; phylum Actinomycetota; class Actinomycetes; order Kitasatosporales; family Streptomycetaceae; genus Streptomyces; species Streptomyces chlorus. The sequence goes on along the minus strand of NZ_JBHSOA010000009.1, from coordinate 39,323 downwards.
CCGGTACATGCTGTCGAAGCGCACGTCCTGCATCTGCACGAACTCGCCGTCGAAGGAGACGACTTCGTTACGGAAGAAGGTCTGCAGCACGGTGATGTACTCGCGCATCGAGGCGACGGGCTTGCGCAGCGGCTGGCCGACCTTGGTGGCCAGCGGCTCCCACCAGGCGCCGATGCCGAGGATGGCACGGCCGGGGGCCAGCTCGTCGAGGGTCTTGAAGGTGACCGCCATCAGGGAGGCGTTCCGGCTCTTGTTGTTGACGACGCCGGTGCCGATCTTGACGTTGCGGGTCTTGCTGGCGATGACGGCGGCGGGGACGATGCCGTCGCGCGCCAGCCGTCCCTCCGCGACCCACACGGATTCGAACCCGTTCTGGTCGGCCAGCTCGGCCTGCCAGTACGTCTGCTCCAGGCTCAGCCGTTCGCCGACGTGGATGCCCAGGGGGAGTTTCATCGAGCCACCGTTCCGTTCGTGTTGCGTGACGCGCGCCGGGGCGCGGAACCCACCTGCCGGGGATTCCGCAACCACGGACACGTGTCAGTTGGCGTACGCGTCAAGAGTGTGGGGGGGTGTTCTCAGTGCAGCTGGGGCTTACCCCGGGTGAGGAAGCGTCCTCGGCCCGCGGCCCCGTCGAAGGACCCGTCGGGGCCCACGAGTTGCTCGCCCCGGGAGAAGACGCGGACCGGACGGCCGGTCACGCGCATCCCCTCGTAGAGGTTGTAGTCGGTGCGCATGTGGCTGCCGGCCGCGGTGATCACATGGTCGGCGGCCGGGTCCCACACGAGCAGGTCGGCGTCGGCGCCCACGGCGACGGCGCCCTTGTGCGGGAACATCCCGAACAGTTTGGCCGGGCGGGTGGAGACCAGGTCCACGAACCGGCAGGCGTCGAACCGGCCGCTCGCGACCCCGGTCTGCCAGAGCACCATGAGCCGGTCCTCGATCCCGGGGACCCCGTTGGGGACCTTCGGGAAGTACCCGGGGCTGCGCAGCTTCTGCGGCGGCAGGTCCTCGGGCTGGTGGAGGCAGAAGCCGGCGTGGTCGGTGGCCACCGTCGACATCGCCCCGGTGACCAGGGACCGCCACAGTCCCTCCTGGTTGCCGCGCTCCCGGATCGGGGGCGAGCAGAGGTAGGCGGCGGCCTTCTCGCCGAGTTCGGCGTAGTCCTCGTAGGCGACGGCCAGGTACTGGGGGCAGGTCTCGCCCCACACCCGGGCCCCGGCTGCCCTGGCCCGGCTGATCTCGTCGGCCGCGGCGGCGCTGGAGACGTGCACGACGTAGAGCGGGGCGCCGACGGACTCGGCGAGCACCACCGCGCGGTGCACGGCCTCCGCCTCGGCGTCGTGGCCGTGGGCGGTGGCGTGGAAGACCTCGGCGGTGCGGCCGTCGGCCAGCAGCCGCTGGGTCTCCCGGGCGATCATGTGGCCGTTCTCGGCGTGCACCATCGGCAGTACGCCGTGCTCCAGGGCGAGTTCGAAACCCTCCAGCAGCTCCCCGTCGTCCACCATCTGGGTGCCGGGGTAGGCCATGAAGAACTTCCAGCTCGTGGCGCCCTCCCCGGCGAGCTTCCGCAGGTCGTCGAGGACGTCGGGCTGCTGTTCGCGGGGCGGGACGATCGCGTGCAGCCCGAAGTCGACCACCGCCTTGGCCGCGGCGACGTCGCGCCGGGAGCGGTAGGTGTCGAGCAGGCTCCGCTCCGGTTCCTTCTTCACGAAGTCCAGGACCGTGGTCGTCCCGCCGTGGGCGGCGGCCACCGTCCCGCTGTGGAAGTCGTCCGCGGTGCGGGTGGTGAAGCCGTCGATGGGATATTCGAGGTGGGTGTGCGCGTCGATGCCGCCGGGCATCACGAGCATCCCCTCCGCGTCGATCACCCGGTCGGCGCTCCAGTCGTCCGTGCCCGTGCCGAGCGCGGCGACGACCCCGTCGCGGATCAGTACGTCGGCCCGGACGGCGGCGTCGGCGTTGACGACCGTACCGCCCTTGATCAGCGTGGACCCCATGCTGCCCTCCCCTTCCCAGAGCGCTTCTGCGTGCTCCTGACCACTACGCCTCACCCTACGTAGTGCTCGTCGGCGAGGCTCAGGACGTCGTCCAGCACACCGAGCGCGACATCGATCTCGGAATCCGTGATGACGAGCGGAGGGGTCAGCCGGAGCACGTTGAAGTTGGCCGTGAGGTAGAGGCCGCGGGCCATGGCCTCCTTCACGATCCGGCCGACCGGGGCGGCGGCCGGGCCCTTCGCGTTGAACGGCACCAGCGGTTCGCGGGTCTCCCGGTTCTTCACCAGTTCGACGCCGTAGAACAGGCCGCGCCCGCGGATCTCGCCGATGCTCGGGTGCTTCTCGGCGAGCTTGGCCAGCCCGGCACCGAGGTGCTCGCCGCGCGCCCGCGCGTTCTCCACGATGTTCTCCTCCTGCATGATGCGCAGGGAGGCGACGCCGGAGGCGCAGGCCAGCGGATGTCCGGCGTAGGTGAGTCCGCCCCAGAACATGTTGTCCCTGAGCCACTCGGAGACGCGGGCCGAGACGGTCATCGCACCGAGCGGCACGTATCCCGAGTTGAGGCCCTTGGCGGTGGTGAGGATGTCGGGGGTGACGTCCCAGTGGTTGCAGGCGAACCACTCACCGGTGCGGCCGAAGCCGGCCATGACCTCGTCGAAGATGAGCAGGATGCCGTACCGGTCGCAGACCTCGCGCAGCGAGCGCAGATAGCCGTCGGGCGGGTAGAGCAGTCCGTTGGTCCCGGTGACCGGCTCGACGATCACGGCGGCGACGGTGTTCGGGTTCTCGTACTGGAGGATCTCCTCCAGGTGCGGCCCCCCGGAGCAGACCGGGCACGGGTCCGGGTGTCCGGCCGGGCAGCGGTAGGTGTACGGGTCGAGCATCCGCACCACGCCGGGCATCCCGCCCGGTTCGGCGGACCAGCGGCGGGGGTCGCCGGTCAGCGACATCGCCCCGGCGGTGGCGCCGTGGTAGGAGCGGTAGCGGGCGATCACCTTGTGGCGTCCGGTCACATGGCGGGCGAGCCGGATCGCGTTCTCGTTGGCCGCGGCGCCGCCGGTGGTGAAGAAGCTCATCTTCAGGTCACCGGGGGTGAGCCCGGCCAGCATCTCGGCCAGTTCGGCGCGGGAGCGTTCGGCGAACCCGGGGCCGATGTAGCAGAGCTTGTCCGCCTGCTCGCGGATGGCCTCGACCAGCTTCGGGTGCTGGTGGCCCAGGTTGAGGTTGACGAGCTGGGACTGGAAGTCGAGGTATCGGTTCCCCTCGTAGTCCCAGAACCAGGACCCGGAACCGCCGGCCACCGGGATGGGGTTGAGCGCGCCCTGGACGGACCAGGAGTGGATGACGTATTCGGTGTCGGCTTCCTTGACGCGCTGCCCGGTCCACGTATCGGTCTCGGTGATGGTCAACGGACTGCCCTCCTCGTCGTTCTCGTCGTTCGTCGACTGCTGCTGCGCACCGGGTCGGCTACTGGTTCTTCGTCTCGGCGCCGAAGGCGGCGAGACGGGCCAGAGGGCGGCCGGCGTTCGCGGCGGCGCAGACGACGAAGATCTCGCGCGGCCGGGGGACATCGGCGACCTGGAGCGTCACCGTCTGGTGGTGGGAACGGGTCTTGGCATCCGTCTTGTGCTTCAGCGGGATGTCGATCGGGCTGCCCGGGAGGCCGACCTTCTCGGCGGCCGGCAGCAGCTCGGTGCCGCCGGCGGCGGTACGGAAGACGTTGCCGAAACGCAGGTTGTGGATGAGCGCCGAACCGTGCTCGACCTCCCCCTCGATGCCGACGAGCGCGGCCTTGCCGAACGCTTCGACCTCGCCGCCCAGCAGCTCCACACAGGCGGGGCCGATCAGCTTGCCGATCTCCTCGCCCAGCTCGTCGGCGAGGGTGACGAGGTCCTGGACGTACTCGCTGGGGTACGGGTTCTCGATGACGGCCCCGACGAACGCGACCCGGTGCACCGGGTCCACGACACGGCCGTTCTCCAGCCTCGTCTCGTCGATGTGCTTGATGATCTTGCGGACCCGAATGCGCACGGCTCTCCTCCAAGGATCAGGCTCTTTGGTTCAGTAAGCGAACCAACGGTTCACATCCTCCTGAGCGCCGATCCGGGTGTCAAGAGGTCGACCGAGGAGTGGTTCGCCGGAACAACGGGGCTCGCCGAAAACGGCCCCCGGAGAGCCGGGCGGAGGCATGTGACAGCAAGGAACCCGTACCCGGGTGACGAGGGCCGCCGCCCGGCGAGCGAGCTGCAGCCGCCCGCCGGGACGCCCCGACAGGGGTGAAATCCCCACCGGGCGGAGAACCGAGTCAGGGGCCGGTCAGCCTGACTGACACCGCGTCAGGAGGACTCGAGCGTGCCGACCGGCAGGCCGAGTTCGGTCTCCGCGAACGTACGGGCCATGCCGGCGATCGGGGCGGCACGGTGCCCGGCGCCGGTGTTGACGTAGGCGCTGGTCCCGTCGATCGCGACGAGGATGCGCGCGGCCGCGGCCCAGGGGTCGGCGCAGCGGAAGTCCCGCGCCTCCACCCCGGCGGCGACGACCCGCTCGATACGCCGGCACCAGAGCGTGTCCTGCTCGACGACGTGATCACGGAGCACGGGCCGGTAGCGTGCCAGATGCCGGGCGTTGAGCCAGAGCCTGCTGACGTTGTCGAAGTCGGCGCTCGAGGTGAGCGAGAAGAGCCGCCGCAACGCGCGCACCGCACCGCCGGGGCCGGGGTCGGCGGACATCTCCGGCAGCAGGCTGTCGAGCTCCGCCATGGTGGCGTTGGTGAAGGCCTCTGCGACGAGCCTGTCGGCCGCGGGGAAGTAGTGGCCGACGAGCCCGGACCGGACGCCGAGCTCGTCGGCGACCCGGCGCAGGGTGACGCACTCCAGCCCTTCGGTGAGCCCGACCCGTGCGGCGGCGGTGACCATCTCGCTGCGGCGCTCGGCCGGCGCCTTGCGGACACGCTTTTCCGGACCCCTTGACGTCATGCCGGAGATGTTATTGAGTAAGCGACCAATAAAACAATGGGGCATACACCAATATGTGTGGCCTCAGCCGCCCCACAGCACCGCTGCCACGCCACCCCCGCACCCCACTTTCTCCGGAGCGCTGATGTACGCCGTCACCGACCCCACCACCGGCGAAGTCGCCGAGCTCTACCCGACCGCCAGTGACGCCGAGGTCGAGGCGGCCCTCACCGCCGCCCACGCCGCCACCGCGTGGGGCCGTACGAGCACCGTCGCCGAACGCTCCACCCTGCTGCGCCGACTGGGCGACCTCCACACGGAGCACCAGGCCGAACTGGCGGCGAGCATCGTGCGCGAGATGGGCAAGCCGCTCGCGGAGGCCGAGGGCGAGGTCGGCTTCTGCGCCGACATCTACCACTACTACGCCGACCACGTCGAGGAGTTCCTCGCCGACGAACCGCTCGACGTCACCTCGGGCCCCGGCACCGCCGTCATCCGGCGCAGCCCGCTGGGCGTACTGCTGGGCATCATGCCGTGGAACTTCCCCGCCTACCAGGTGGCCCGTTTCGCCGCCCCGAACCTCGCCATCGGCAACACCATCGTGCTCAAGCACGCCCCGCAGTGCCCGGCCACCGCGGCCCTGCTGGAGCGGCTGTTCACGAAGGCGGGCTTCCCGGAGGGCGCGTACGTCAACGTGTACGCCACCAACGAGCAGATCGCCGAGGTGATCGCCGACCCGCGCGTCCAGGGCGTCTCGCTCACCGGCTCGGAGCGGGCCGGTTCGGCCGTCGCCGAGATCGCCGGACGCCACCTGAAGAAGGTCGTCCTGGAGCTGGGCGGCTCCGACCCGTTCCTCGTGCTGTCCACCGACGACCTGGACGCGGTCGTCGACTCCGCCGTCGCCGCCCGTCTCGACAACACCGGTCAGGCGTGCAACGCGGCCAAGCGGTTCGTCGTCGTCCAGGACCTCTACGACGCCTTCGTGGAGAAGTTCACCGCCCGCCTCCTGGCCGGCGCGACCGGCGCGCCCCTGTCCTCGGTGGCGGCGGCCGAGAACCTGGGCCGCCAGGTCGACGCGGCGGTCGCCGAGGGTGCCACGCTGCACTCCGAGGGCGAGCGCCACGGCGCGTACTTCCCGGCCGGTGTCCTCACGGGCCTCACCACCGACCACGCGGCCGCCCGCCAGGAACTCTTCGGCCCCGTCGCCATGGTCTTCCCGGCCGCCGACGAGGATGACGCCGTGCGCATCGCCAACGACACCCCCTACGGTCTCGGCTCCTACGTCTTCACCAACGACCCCGCCCAGGCCGAACGCGTCGCCGACCGCATCGAGGCCGGCATGGTCTTCGTCAACGGCGTCGGCGCCGAGGGCGCGGAACTCCCCTTCGGCGGCATCAAGCGCTCCGGCTTCGGCCGCGAACTCGGCCGCCCGGGCACCGAGGAGTTCGTCAACAAGAAACTGATCCGCACGGTGGCCTAGCCGGGCTGTCAGCCGTGGGCCCGGGCCCGCAACGGGCAGACGTCCCAAGAGAAGCGCCGTAATCGCGCCTGTTCGACGTGCGTGGCCGTGCTTCGTAGCGCCACTGAGCTTCCCCCGCTGTGCGGGGTAGGCCCGTCGCAGGGCGGCCCGAGGAACGCCGGAGGGCGTGTCACGGCCGGCTGCCGTGACACGCCCTCGGGACGGTGAATCAGCGCTGGTTGTGGCCGCGGTCGCTGCCGCGGTCACGGTCGCGGTCGTGGCCCCTGTCACGGTCGTTGCCACGGTCACGGTCGCGGTCGTGGCCCCGGTCACGGTCGTTGCCACGGTCACGGTCGCGGTCGTGGCCCCGGTCACGGTCGTTGCCACGGTCACGGTCGCGGTCGTGGCCCCGGTCACGGTCGTTGCCACGGTCACGGTCGTGGCCGCGGTCACGCCCCCAGCTCTCGGTGTCGACGACCGAGCCACGGCGGTTCGACAGGGTGGCCCGGTCGGAGCGGTTGTCCCAGATGTGCTCGCGACGGTCCTGGTAGACGTCATGGCGGGTGTCACGGCCGGATCCCGTGTGCACCTTGACCGTCGAACGGCCGTCCAACCGCAGGTGGCGGAAGGTGTACTTGTCTCCCTCGCTGTTGCGCAGGGTCCAGCCCTTCAGGTCGACGCTCTGGCGGGACCGGTTGGTGATGTTCACCCACTCGCCGTTCAGCGAACGGTTGCTGCGGGTGTCCGGGCCGGGAGCGTTGTACTGGACGTCGCTGATGACGACCTGCTGACGGTCGGGGGCCCTGTCCTGGGCGGCGGACGCCGGCAGGGCGGCGGCCGCCACGACGGAACCGGTCACCAGGGCGACAGCGGTCAGACGGCGAGCGGCGGAAGAAGCAGACACGTGGTCCCCTTCGCATTCGTGCGCCGGCCCACCCAGCGTACGGACGGGCGGCGCTCTCCGAGTGGTACGTCCCGGCTGACTGCCGAGGTCCCACACTCTGCCGCCGTAGCAGGTTCTTTCGTAGGAAGCCCCCCTACAGGTGACAGAATGCGGACATATCCACAACACTCGGTTGCCAGATGCACATATATCGTTCGAATACAGAGTTCGAATCAATGCGCCACGCATCGACCCGTGGCCTGTGCGGGTCCGTCGTCGTTCAGCCAGGGTCGCGCCCTGGTGCGCCACTGCGCGCGCCACCTTGACGTTCACCAGAAAGTGGGTAACAAGGCCGGCGGGGCACGGGGGGGTGGACGCCTTCCCTTCACCCGGTTCCGCAGGGACAGGAACGGCGTGCGTCGCCGGACCGATCCCGGGCTGCGGCCCCGGTGCCGAAGAGCGCGCCGTGTCCGGAGACATCGAATGAGCGCTGAAGGACGTGAGCGCAGGAGGCACGCCCGAGGCACCGCGCCACGGCGAGGAGGGCTTGCCCACCCGCGGTGACGATCGAGGCGGTGAGGAGGGCCGGCGAGGGAGCCCTGCGAAAGGGCTGCAAGAAGGCAAGGAGGCGAACCCACTCCTTGCCACTCTCAACGTATAGCGCACCGGGGGGCTTGCGGCAAGGCCCCCGGCATGGCGCAGAATCGATCCTCGTGAAGCCGATTAACCACCCGACCATCAGCCCTACCAGCGTGTTCGATCTCCCCGAGCGTCTTTCCGCCAAGGCCGACCCGAAGCTGATCTCCGGCGACGAGGTGCACTTCACGGCCATCGCGGAGAGCCTGGAGCAGGCGATCGCCGAGCTGTCCGACCTCCGGGACGCCACGCTCAGGGCACCCGGCGGCGTGGGGCGGGAGGCGATGGACCGGGACCTGGAGGTGCACCGGCTGTCCGCCCGCCTGCGTGCCCTGCGCCGCTTCGGCCTGGACCTGTGCCTGGGGCACATCGTGAGCGCGGACGACCCCGAGCCCGTATACATCGGACGGCTCGGCCTCACCGACAGCACAGGCCGCCGCCTCCTGCTCGACTGGCGCTCCCCCGCGGCGGAGCCGTTCTTCGCGGCCACCCACGCCGACCCGATGGGTCTGGCGAGTCGCCGCCGGTACCGCTGGACCGGCGGCCGGATCAGCGACTACTGGGACGAGGTGTTCACCGCCGACGGACTCGAGGATCACGCCGCCGCGCTCGACGACCATTCCGCCTTCGTCGCCAGCCTGGGCGGCGACCGGTCGGCCCGGATGCGGGACGTGCTCGGCACCATCCAGGCCGACCAGGACGCCATCATCCGCGCGGGCTCGCGCGGCGCCCTGGTCGTCGACGGCGGCCCGGGTACGGGCAAGACCGTCGTCGCCCTGCACCGCTCCGCGTACCTGCTCTACTCCGACCCCCGCCTCGGTCACCGTCGGGGCGGCGTGCTGTTCGTCGGCCCGCACCAGCCGTACCTGGCGTACGTCGCCGACGTCCTCCCCAGCCTCGGCGAGGAGGGCGTGCAGACCTGCACACTGCGCGACCTCGTCCCCGAGGGGGCCGGGGCGGTGGCCGAGACCGACCCCGAGGTGGCCCGCCTGAAGTCGTCCGCCGACATGGTGAAGGCGATCGAGACGGCCGTACGGTTCTACGAGGACCCGCCCGCCCGGGGCATGACGGTGACCACCCCCTGGGCCTCCGTCCCCCTGACCGCCGAGGACTGGGCCGAGGCCTTCCAGGCGGCGGAACCGGGCACCCCGCACAACGAGGCACGCGCCCAGATCTGGGACGAGCTGGTCACGATCCTCGGGGACAAGCACGACGGCGAGGTCCCGCCGAACCTGTTCCGGCGAGCCCTGCGAAGCAACCACGAACTGGTCACCACCCTCAACAACGCCTGGCCGCTCCTCGAACCCACCGACGTCGTCTCCGACCTCTGGTCGGTCCCCGCCTACCTGCGCATGTGTGCCCCCTGGCTCGGCCCCGACGAGGTCGAGCGCCTGCGGCGCGTGGGCGAGGACGCCCAGGTCTGGACGGTGTCCGACCTCCCGCTCCTGGACGCGGCCCGGCAGCGGCTCGGCGACCCGAAGGCGTCCCTGCGCAAGCTCCGCCACGACGCCTCCGTCGCCGCCCAGCGCGAACGCATGGCCGGCGTCATCGACAACGTCATCGCCTCCGACGACGACGGCGAGGGCGCGGTGACGATGCTGCACGGCCAGGACCTGCGGGACAGCCTGATCGACAGGAGTGCCCTGCCCACGGCCGAACCGGACGTGCTCGCGGGCCCGTTCGCCCACGTCGTCGTGGACGAGGCCCAGGAACTCACCGACGCCCAGTGGCAGATGCTGCTCCTGCGCTGCCCGTCCCGCAGCTTCACCATCGTCGGGGACCGTGCCCAGGCCCGGCACGGCTTCACGGAGTCGTGGCGGGAACGGCTCGAGCGGATCGGCCTCGACCGGATCGATGTCGCCACCCTGAACATCAACTACCGCACCCCGCAGGAGGTGATGACGGAGGCCGAGCCGGTCATCCGCGCCGCCCTCCCGGACGCCAACGTCCCGACCTCCATCCGCGCAGGCGGCCTCCCCGTCGTCCACGGCCCGGTCTCCGACCTGGAGACGATCCTCGACACCTGGCTCGCCGAGCACTCCGACGGCAACGGAATCGCCTGCGTCATCGGCGACCCCACGTTCCGGGGCACGTCCCGCGTCCGGTCACTGACCCCGGAACTGTCGAAGGGCCTGGAGTTCGACCTGGTGGTCCTCGTCGACCCGGAGAGGTTCGGCAAGGGCATCGAGGGGGCGGTCGACCGCTACGTGGCGATGACCCGGGCGACCCAGCAACTGGTCGTCCTCACCTAACGCCGTAACCAGTTCCCGTACGCTCCGAATGCTCCGTTCCCTGACCGCGGCGTCTTTGAAACAGAGGAAGCAATGGACCACGCATTCACGCACGTTCCCCCCACCACCCTCGCCGACCTGCTGGGCCGCGCGCAGGTCATGGACATCGGCATCCGCCCGCTGTGGGACTCACCGCGCGTCGCAGGACCCGCGTACACGGTGCGGTGCGAACCCGGCGACAACCTGATGCTGCACGCCGCGATCTACCGGGCCGAACCGGGCTCGGTCATCGTCGTGGAGTCGGGCGACGCGGACCACGCGCTCGCCGGCGGCAACGTCTGTGCCGTCGCCCAGCGCCGGGGCATCGCGGCCTTCGTGGTCGACGGCGTCATACGCGACCTCGGCGAGGTGCGCGAGGCCGGCTTCCCGGTCTTCTCGCGCGGCGTCATCCCGATCCCCGGCACCAAGAAGAAGATCGGCGCGCTCGGTGAGCCGGCCCGGGTCGGCGGTGTCCTGGTGCACCCCGGGGACATCGTGGTCGCCGACGAGGAGGGCATCGTCGTCGTCCCCGCCGCGCGCGAAGAGGAAGTCCTCGAGGCCGCTCGGTCCAGGCTCACCAAGGAGGCCGAGGAATCCCTCGACGCCTGGGAGGAGAACCACCGCGCCCGCATAGAGAAGGCGCTGAGCGACCAGGGCTTCACCGGCTGACCCGGATCCCCCCGTCCGCGCCCGCCCACAGAATCCACGGAGAGGAACGACATGCGGCTTCGCTGCGCCGTGCTCGACGACTTCCAGAACATCGCCACCAGCATCGTCGACTGGAGCCCTGTCCATGACCGGGTGGAGGTCGTCGGCTTCACCGAGCACTTCGCTTCGGAGGACGAACTGGTCGCGGCGTTGGCCGACTTCGACATCGCCGTGACGCTGCGGGAGCGCATCCCGTTCCGCGCCTCCCTGCTCGACCGGCTCCCCCGACTCAGGCTGCTCATCGCTTCCGGCATGCGCAACTCGGTCATCGACTACGCGGCCGCCGAGCGCAACGGAGTCACCGTCTGCGGCACCCAGAGCTCCTCCACCCCGCCGGTGGAGCTGACCTGGGCGCTCCTGCTCGGCCTCGCCCGTGGCCTCGTCACCGAGAACAGCGCCCTGCGCACGGGTGGTCCTTGGCAGTCGACCGTCGGCGCCGATCTGCACGGCAGCCGCCTCGGCCTGCTCGGCCTGGGAAAGGTGGGCAGCGGGGTGGCACGGGTCGGGCTCGCCTTCGGTATGGAGGTCACCGCCTGGAGCCGGCATCTGACCAAGGAGCGCACAAACGAGGTGGGCGTCGAACTGGCCTCCTCCAAGGAGGAGTTGCTGCACAGCAATGACTTCATCTCGGTCCACCTCGTACTCGGGGAGAGCACCCGGGGCCTGCTGGGCGCCGCCGAACTGGCCATGATGAAACCGACCGCGTACCTGATCAACACCTCCCGCTCGGCGCTCGTCGACCAGGACGCCCTGCTCACCGCGCTGCACGAGGGCCGGATCGCCGGCGCGGGCGTCGACGTCTTCGACATCGAGCCGCTGCCCGCGGACCACCCCCTGCGCACCGCACCCCGACTGCTGGCCACCCCGCACCTCGGCTACGTCTCGCAGCTCAACTACCGCACCTACTACGGCCAGGCCGTCGAGGACATCGAGGCCTACCTGGCCGGCGCACCCATCCGCCGCCTCGGCTGACACCTCTTTCCACCACACGCGTGGCCTGCCCCTCGGAAAGAGGACGGGCCGCGGCGTGTCCCAGGGGCGCACCAGCACTCGCCGACGCGGAGTCGCCACGGCCGGGGACGGCTCGTCAGCCTGCGTTTCCCGGCGCCGATGGGCCGCCTGCCCGGCACGCCGACGCGAAGGCCGAACGTCAGTGCGGGCAGCTACGGTACGCCCGTGACCGAGATGACCGGCGACGACCGCCGCCTTCCGCCCGCCCTCGCCGACGTGGCCCGCGTCGAGTTCGACTACGCCGACGGTGACGGGATCGACTTCGAGCCCTACGGCGCCTTCGACACGGCCGAGGAAACCACCGACCGGCTACGCCAATGGACCGGAAACCCCGAACTCGACGGCGACGCCTACCGGCTGTTCGGGCAGGACGGCACCGGCGGTCTCGCGGCCGTCTGGTACGGACGGCCCGGTCGTCCTCTGGCCGAACAGCCGGTGGTGTTCATGGGGTCGGAGGGTGAGTGCGGCGTGGTGGCCGGCAATCTGTCCGACTTCCGGTGGGTGCCGGCCGACGGCATCGGACCGCTGGAGTCCGTGCTGTACGAGGAGCACGAGTCACGTCCGGACGCGAGCCTCACCCGGCGCGCCGAGCGACACGCCACCACCCCGCGCCGTCCGGCCCAGGACATCATCACCGAGGCCCGTGCCGAATTCCCGACCTTCACCCACAACATCGAGGAACTCTGCCGCTGAGCCGTGAGGGGCGGAGCACCGGTGCGAGCAGGGTAAGCCTCAGCAACGCGGCGACGGCCGGCACCACGGGGATGGCTTACCACCACCTGCGCAGCCACTCAGCCTTGACGAACACCCATGTCAGCAGCGCCATCACGACGGAGAACGCCAAGCCGAAGCCGGCCGCGAAACCGAAATGGGTGACGGCTTGCTCATCCCAGGGACCATCCGGCTCGACCACGTGAGCCATGAGCACGACATAGCCCGTCACCAGGGTCCAGAGCGAGCACGACCGCACACACGCCAGTGCCGATCCAGCTGAAGGACCTGGACTGTCGGTTCTCGGACACTTGGGGTGACGAACCCGCGCCCGAGCTCACCTCAACGCCTCCTTCGCGTCGTAGAGGTTCCGGTCGGCCTACCCGTACAAGACGTCAGCAGTGGAAGACGTACACAACAGGGCACGTGATCTCGCCGCCGCACGACTGACCACGATCGCCGCCTGAGACCATCGAGCCCATGGGCAAACACCACCGCCCCGGACCTCCGAACCAGCCGTCCCGCGCCGTCCCTCACATTGACGCCAACGCCCCGCTCGCCGCGTTCGACAAGCGACGCCGGCCGCCGATGGACCAGTACCGCCGTCACCGTCCCGTACACGACGGCGCCGGCCACCGTCGGCCCGACGAGCCGCGCGCCCTGGAGGAATGGGACGGCTTTACCCATCAGGTGGTCGGGGCAGCCGACGACCTCACCGCAGCACAGCAGTGGGTGAACGAACGCCCGATCGGTGATGACTCCGCCACATGACGACGTGGGAGGTCATCTACTCAGATCCAACTCCGCCCACACCGTCTTGGAGGGCACCGGGCCGTCGCACACGCCCCAGCGATCGGCCATTTCCTCGACCAGCAACAGTCCGTAGCCGGACTCGCGGGGCGCCTCGTCGTCGCCCTTCTCCCCGCGCTCCGGCCAACGGTCTCCCCGGGTGTCCGTCAGCTCGACGCGGAGCACGATCGGCGTGCCGGGCGCGATGGCGAGGGTGAGCCGAAAACTACGGCCGGGTACACGGCCGTGCAGGGCGGCGTTCGTCGCGAGTTCGGCCACGATCAGCCGGGCCGGATCCACCGGCATGCCCCATGACCGAAGTTGCTCCGTCGCCAGCAGCCTCGCCAGCCGGGCCCCGCGCCGGGTGGCGGACAGCGGAACCGTGAAGCGCGGCCCAAAAAATGCGGGGCCCGTAACGGAACTTTCGGTTCGGGTGATTTCTCCACTCATGTCACCCAGCGTGTTCGCGTATGCCTAGCCTGTGAAGCACCCGTGTCCGTGCGGAGCGCGACCGTCCGGGCCCGGCCCGGTTTCCGTCCGGTCCGTCCGTGGTGACGGTCCGCGTACGGCCGAAGTTGGACATACAGGTTCGGCGAAGGGCGGTGAGGGACGTGAGCGAGTGGAACACGGACCCGGAGGACGAAGAGGCCGGTGCCGTGATGCGGGCGGTCATCCGGCAGTTGAAGCTCTGGCGCGAGGCCGCCGGCATGACCCAGGCGGAGTTCGGCACGGCGATCGGCTACGGCCAGGAACTCGTCTCCTCCGTGGAACGGGGCCGCCGCATCCCCCGCCCCGAGTACCTGGACGCGGCGGACGAGGTCCTGGGCGCGGGCGGCAAGATCGCGGCGAACTCCTCCAGCGCGGTCTGGGGGTGAAGCGCCCCTGTTATCTGCGGCAAGGGGGAAAGGGGGAAGTGGTGTCCACCGTCGTGCAACTGCCGACCGGGAAGGCGTTGACCGTCCGGGCGGCGGCCGACGTGTTCCTCGACTCGCTCGGCAACCCGAACACGGTCCGGAACTACGGGATCGGGGTCGGCAAGACCGCCGAGCTCACGAGCTTGCCGGCTCCTGGGAACGGCGGGCGCTGATCGCAGTCGGCGCCTCGGCCGAGGCCACCGAGCCGAATCGCGCCAGGTAGTGCCACACCTTCTTGAGCGCCTGCGGGTCATAGCGTCCTGTACAGGCCGCTTCTCCTATGACCCTGGGATCGAGGCGCCCGCTCTCGGCTATCTCGGTGCCCAGGTCCACGTACTGCTGTCCGCGGTAGTCCGGATGGCGTCGCAAGTGCTCGGTGGTGAGCCGGAATCCGGCATGCCATTCGATGAGGCACGGGAACCGATGAGCCGCAGCTTCCACGGCTGTGCCCCGATAGCTCGGGTCCAGCACCAGAGCTTCCACATCACGATCGAGCCGGACCGGTCCGTGCACTTGGGTTTCTATGTAATCGTCCAACGCGTCCTGGCAGTCGTCCTCGGCCAGCTCGATGAGTGCCATGCGGGATGCGACGCCGAAGGCGGACGGCTCGAAGAAGCTGTCCGGGTAGCAGAATGTGGAGCGTGGAAGAGTGTCCGCAGCCAGCCGGAAGTGGGCGGATCCGAATCGGGGAGCCGCACCGACGGGCTTTCGTCGAAAATTCAGCGCTCCGTAGACAGGGCGCTCGTGGGCGGGTGCGCAGTCATATGCGCCGCCGAAGATGCGGCTCTCCCAGCGCCACCGGTCTCCACCCGGGTGCGCTGTCATCCCTCCGTTGCTGGTTCCCGTGACGAACTGCGATACGTAGACGCCATCGTCCGCGAGCTTTGCAAGGATCGGTAGGCCGCCGATCAGTCGATCAGGATGAAAGTTCAGCGTCACACGCAGGTGAGCGTCGAGCGGCTTTCCCGACGACAAGGCCTGGACATGACGCAGGGCTCGCTCTTGCGATGGCCGGGGCGTGTCAGCGCTCATCCGCGCAGTGTGCCTGAGCGTGATCTGTCATCGCATCCGGATTGAGCCCGTCAACCGACCGCGCTTCGCCGGCATAGGGCGTGGTGGTCTCCACGTGTGCCTCTGATCCCCGCTGCAGGGCATGCGGTGGAAGCGGCTGCCGCCCGCCCCGTTCCAAGGTGTAGATCACCATTCGTCGGCGTCCGGGGCGCTCAAAGACCGCATTCCGCCGGGCAGGTCGGGGAGTTGGGAGGAGTATCGGCCGAGCATGTTGACGTGGTGACAGACGAACGGGGAGAGACGGGGAAGCCCTCGTCGCGAACCTCGAAGCCGTCGGCGCGGAGCTGGGTGACGGCGGCGTCCAGGTAGCGGGTGTTCCACAGTACGACGGCGCTGAAGACCAGGCCGAGTGCACCGATCTGGCCTTGTCCGAACTTGGCAACCTGACCGCCCGGGGCCGTCCGTCCGCTGAAGCGGTCGCCGAGAGTAGCGGTCGGAATTCTTGAGGATCAGCGGCCTTCGGGCATGTCGCTGAGGCCGATCTCGCCAAGGTGCCCGACAAGGATGTTGGCGGGGCCTTGGACAATGCCCTCATGGACGACGCTTTCACGCTCCTTCGACGAGCGACTGATCTGCTCTCCGAGGGTGCCCGGGCCGAAAACGGCATGATGGTCGACGATGTGCGCGACTACCAGCGGCACCAAGAGTGGGAGCTCGTCCTCGACCTCTTGATGGAGATCGGGGATGAGCACCTTGTTCCCTTACGGTTCTGGTCGCTACTCGCGGACGCTGCCCGCCAGATGATGCTGGAGCACAGCGCCTGCTGGTGCGATTGGCGGGCCTGGGAGTTGCAGCACGGCACCTTCCGGGCCAGGTTGAGTCTCCTGAGCACGGAGGAGGGTGGACGCCGGACCGCGTTCTCCGGGCAGGGGCAGCTGCGGCCGCTCTGGGACATCGGTAACCGAGCACCCGATGGCGGGCAGGCGGTGAGCATTGCGCGGCTGTGGGTGGAGGGCGTGCCCGGGCTGGCCCCGGGAGAGAGTGCGACGGTTCGCTTGGCTCCCCTCAGCCCCGAACAATGGCGCCATGTCGAGCCCGGGGACGTGATCACCATGCACGAGGGCAGGCCGGTTGTCGGCGCGGCCGTGATCATCGAGGTCGCACCGCCCTCCGTCGCTGAGCACGAGGGAGATCTGTAGGTGAGAACCTCGACCCGTCAGATCGACGGCAGCGACAGACAGGGCAACTGCGGGTGCCGCAGGTGCTGCCCGCCTTCGTGGATGCACAGGGTGAAGGTCTCCGGTCCCGGCCGTCCGGCCGTGTCGTAGGCGTCGAGGACCCGCTCGACGCGTTCCCACAGTCCCACCGGGCCTCTCTCCCGCACCTGCCAACCGCCGTCGTCCGGGGTCAGGGTGGCGGCCGACCCGCTCACCACGTCGACCACGTGCACGACGTCGCCGACCGTGACCAGTTGTGCGTCGGGTACGGCGCTCTGCACGAGGAAACGCAGGTGAAAGGCTTCCTCGGTCGCGGCGGTGATCCGCTCGGGACCGTGCCGGCCGGCCCGCGGCTTGCCCGGCAGCTCCGCGGCCCAGTGGCCGGGGTTGCCGAAGGCCGGCGCCGCGTGCGTACGCGCCGACATGAAGGAGACCGTGCCGCCCAGCAGGCGGCCCTCGGCGGTGCCGTCCTCGGCGACCGTGAGCAGGACGCGGGCGTACCCGTAGAGCCAGCCCGAGAGCGTCAGGAGGATCGTGCCTCCCGGCCGGGTCTGGGCGACCAGGGCCGGCGGCACGGCCCGGAAGGAGCAGGCCGCCACGATCCGGTCGAACGAGGCCTCGGGCCAGTATCCGTACAGCCCGTCCGCGACCGCGAGAGTCGGTGTGTAGCCGCAGGCGTGCAACGCGCTCGCGGCCTGCTCCAGCCGGTGCGCGTCCACGTCGATGCTCGTGATGCCGGCGGAACCGAGGCGCTCGCAGGCGAGCGCGGTCGAGTAACCCGTCCCCGTGCCGATCTCCAGCACCGTGTGCCCTTCCCGGAGGTCGGCGTCGGCCCACATCCTCAGCACGAGCGACGGCAGGGTGGAGGACGAGGTCGGGGCCCCTCCGCAGCGCTCGGCCGGGTTCTTCCAGTCGGGTTCGTCACCGTCGAACTGGGTGATGAGCGTGGTGTCGGAGTACGCGGCGGCCAGCCAGCGCCCGTGGTCGAGCTGGGCGGTGACGGGCCGCCACACGGTCAGCCCCCGTCCGTCGCGCTCGTCGGCGGGCAGGTAGAAGCCCGGCACGAACCGGTGCCGGGGCACCGTCTCCACCGCCGCACGCCAGGCCGGATCGTCGTCCAGGAACCCGCGTGCGGCGAGGTCCTCCGCCATGGCCCCGCGCATCCGCGCGGCATCGGTCTCGGGATCGACGGGCATCGTCATGATCTATCCTCTCCTTCCATGTCCAGGATGTCGGCGAACGCCTCGGTGATGGCCGGGGCGTCGGGAAGCCAGCCCCACTGTCCGTTCGGATTGCACTCGATCGCCGTCCAGTGTTCCGGGTCGTCCCCGTCGCCGGTGAGCGCGAAGTCGAAACAGCCGAAGACCAGACCGAACGAGGCCAGGTAGCTGTGCAGCGCCGCCTCGACGGGAGACGGCACGACGATGGGGGCGTGGAGCAGGGCGTCCCAGTCGCCCCGACGCCAGTCCAGCGCGCCGTCCGGTGCGGCAACCTGCTGGGCGAAGACACGACGGCCGACCACGGTCACCCGTACGTCACCGGTTTTGGGGATCTCGGCCTGGAACAGGTGCGCGGTCACGGCGAGCGTGTCGTCGAAGGTCTCCGGGGCGACGCGCTGGGTCCAGATCGCCCCGGTGTGCCCGTCGTCGTCACCGGGCAGACCACGGAACGTCTTGCAGACGACGGGGCCGTGGTCGGCGGCGAACTCCTCCGCCGCCTTGACGTCGTTGGTGATCAGCGTCGGCGGGATCCTCAGGCCGAGTCGGGCGAACGTCCGGAGCTGGGCGGGCTTGAAGTCCGCACGGGCCACGGCGGCCGGGTGGTTGACGTACAGGGCGCCGGGCAGGTCGTTCAGGACCCCGCCGAGCCCGTGCCTCGCCTCGGCGGCGGCGAAGTCCCGCTGCTGACAGGGGAGGTGCGCGAACCGGGCGCCGTACGGAGTGGGGCGGCGGTAGTAGACCGCCGCCACCTCCCCCGGCTCCACCTCCCGGCTCGCCGTACGCAACCGCCCGCTCCACGTCGGGCCGTCCGCGCCGATGCGGAAGCCGAACGTCAGGGCGGGCCCGATGTCGGCCGGGTCGACGCGCACGACGGGCACCGTACGCTCGTTCAGCGCGGTGATCACCCAGTCCGCGGTGACGTCCTCCAGCGCGGTGACGACCAGGACGGTGGAGGCCATCGGTCAGTCCGACTCGTAGTCGGTGGTGCTGTCGTCCTGCTTCTGGGGCTGCGGACCGTTCCCGTCACCGCCCCCGGACACCGACGCGGTGCCCGTCGTCTTCGACGTGCCGTGCTTGCCCATCTTGACCGGCCGCCCGGCCGTGTCGGCGTAGCGGGCGGTCTGCGTGGCGGGGTCGAGCGTCACCGTCGCGTACGGCGGCGGACCGACCGGAAGCCGGTCGGTGACCAGGCGCATCGCCCACGGAGCCTCGGAAACGAGCGGTGTCATGCGGTGTCCCTTCTCTGATGCGGGAGCAGGCAGCCGAGTGGCTGCCCTATAAGCGAAATCGGCGGCTCGCTGCCACCCCGACCAGTGCGCGGTGCGGCGATTCCTTGATTCACATCACTGAGTGTGTTCACTCGTGCGTAATCTGTGAAGCCTGACAGCTCGTACGGCCGGTGGCTGTCCGTGGGGTGTCCGGTTCCGTCCGGGCTGCACGGGGTGACCGGGCGCGGGCGTCCGGAGTTGGTCCGGGGAAGGGCGCGTGGCGGAAGGGCGACAGGCATGAACGGGTGGGAAGCGGGACTGGACGACGAAGAGGCCGGCGCCGTGATGCGCACCGTTACACGGCAGTTGAAGCTGTGGCGAGAGTCGGTCGGCCTCACCCAGGCGGAGTTCGGGACGGCCATCGGGTACGGGGAGGAACTGGTGTCCTCGGTGGAACGGGGGCGGCGGATTCCTCGGCCGGAGTACTTGGCCGCGGCGGACGAGGTGTTGGGCGCGGGCGGCAAGATCGCTGCGATGAAGGGGGACGTGGCGGAAGCCCGCTACCCGAAAAAGGTGCGGGATGTGAAGCGCCTGGAGGCGGAAGCCGTCGAGATCTGCTCCTACAACAACTCGGTCATCGACGGGTTGTTGCAGACCAAGGAGTACGCGCGGGCCGTGTTCAGCTCCCGACGCCCGCCGTTCACAGAGGAGGAGTTGGAGCAGCAAGTGACTGCGCGGCTGGCTCGTCAGGAGATCCTCGGCACCGCAACGGCACGCCCGCTTTTCAGTTTTGTGCTGTGTGAAGCGACGCTACGCCGTTTGATCGGGGGCAAGATGGTGATGCGTGGGCAACTCGAACGCCTTTTGGAGGTGGCCCGGTTGCGCAACGTCGATCTTCAGGTCCTGCCCCTCAACCGGGAGGAGAACTCGGGGATCGACGGCTCGTTCCGACTGCTCAACCTCAAGGACGGGGCCACTGTGGGACTCAGCGAAGCGCCACTCACAAGCCGCGTCTTCTGTAACCCCAAGGAGACCACTGTCCTCGACATGCGCTACGGAATCATCCGGGCTCAAGCTCTCACGCCTCAAGAGTCGCTGGCCCTCATCGAGAAAATCCGGGGAGAGACATGACCCTCAAGCCCTCTGGTGGAAACATCACCGAGCTGGAGTGGATAAAGAGCAGCTACAGCACAGCGGACGGTCCGTCCTGCGTCGAGGTCGCGGCCGTCCCCGACCACATCCTCGTCCGCGACTCCAAGAACCCCAGCGGCCCCCGGCTCATCCTCACCCCCACCACCTGGGCGACCTTCCTGCCGTACGCCTCCGGGCACTGACGGAGCGAAACGAGCTACTGATGTCGGCCGCGACTGCGGCGCTACGGCAGTCGCGGCACCGTCTTCCGGACTCCGGCGTATGAGAGTCCCGGCTGCGGGCGACGTCCCGCCGACCGGGCCGACCGGGTTCGGCGGTCGCCAACGAACTCAAGTGGCTCCCCGACACCCTCACCTCGTTCGGCGTGAGCACTTTGCCTCACCTTGTGCACATCCCGCTCATATGTGCGCACAACCAACAGTTGAGTGGCAAGTGTCATCGATTCCGCAAGGACTACCAACACCCGAGACCTGCCCCGAACCGCCACTACCCGGCGGTTCGGGGCAGGTCTCGGGTGAGCGGCAGGGCTCGGAGCTCTTTCGCGGCAGGCGCCCGCCGCACCGGCGCGACCGCGCTGGCGGGAGCCGTCGACGATCTCAATCGTGGTTGGCCACCTCGGCCAGTGGTGGCCGGTCGGTACCGGCCCCGGCGGTCCGCGCGAGTCGGCCGGCGGACTCGGTGGCGCGGCGGCTGTCGTAGTCGGTGAGATACGGGGCGGTGA
Organism: Streptomyces chlorus; assembly: GCF_042655885.1. Taxonomy (NCBI): domain Bacteria; kingdom Bacillati; phylum Actinomycetota; class Actinomycetes; order Kitasatosporales; family Streptomycetaceae; genus Streptomyces; species Streptomyces chlorus. The sequence continues at coordinate 18,462 of NZ_JBHSOA010000009.1, read as the reverse complement.
AACCCAGGTAAGCCGCCTTGCGCTCGGCGGGGAGATCCTTCCAGCCGGTGATGCGGTCACGACAGCGTGGTGAGCCGCACCGGCAGTGGGCGGCGAAGTGATCGACCGAGTAATTCCGCATGGCGTAGTCGAACGTGATCTCGTGTTCTGCCGGGATGGGCCGGCGCGCGACGAGGTCGTGCGCACCGTCGGCGTTGAGGCGGATTCCGCAGTTCGGCTCGCACGAGTGGTTCACCTTGGGGATGAGCCCGCCGTGCAGCACGAACCGTCCCTCGCTGACCTGGGAGGCGTGTGCATGGTTGTGGTCCAGCTCATGGTCGATGGTGCCGACCATCACCGTCTCGCCTGCCTGAAAGAACCGGGTGGCGAACACGCCTTCACCCTTGGCGTCGGTTCGTTGGAGCTCGTAGCCGCCGCTCACGTTGGCCTGCTCTCTCAAGAATCGGCTCTGCCCACGAGCCGGCCGTTCACGGATGAAGCGGACACCCCAGCCCCGGAACCCTCCGCCAGAGGGGGCACACATGATTTTTCGGACTGATCACTTGAAAGGTACTCAACCGAACGGCATCGCACGACACTGCTTCGCGCCTGATATTCGGCCATCCCGGGACGGGCAGGGCCCGAATGGCCACGCGGGCCCTGCCCGGACGCCTGTTCCCGGCGTTCCCGGCACGACGGAACGGCACCACGCCGTCGAGCGGTTGCTGGTACTCCGTGCCGGTGACGGACCCCACGGGGCCGGACGCCGAGCCCGCGCGCCCCTCCGCACCACGGCGGAACCGGCCGAAGGCGTCGAGGCCGGTGGTGTCGGAACCGGGGACCAGGACGGCGACGCGGTCGGCGTGCGCGAGGTCGCCGAGGATCTCGGTGACCAGTCCGGGACCACGGCTGTCGAAAGCGAGCAGATGCCGGACGGGCTGCGGGCTGCGGGCTGCGGGCTGCGGGCTGCGGGCTGCGGGCTGCGGGCTGCGGGCTGCGGAGAAACGACTCCGTGCCCCGGGAACTGCCGGACGGCAGTTCCCGGGGCACGGAGTCACCACGGGTGAAACGTCAGGTCGTCGACCGGCGCCTGCGCGCCCCCGGGCGCCGTTCGCTCGGCCGGGTCACCGGGTCGCCGGCCTCCAGTGCGGCCAGCCGGCGGCGGGCGCCGAAGTCGGCCAGGGCCTCCGCCAGCTTGTGCACCGACGGCTCCGGGGCCATGACGTCGACCCGCAGCCCGTGTTCCTCGGCCGTCTTCGCGGTCGCCGGGCCGATACAGGCGATGACCGTCACGTTGTGCGGCTTGCCCGCGATGCCGACCAGGTTCCGTACCGTCGACGACGAGGTGAAGAGCACCGCGTCGAAGCCGCCGCCCTTGATCGCCTCGCGGGTCTCCGCGGGCGGGGGCGAGGCGCGCACCGTGCGGTAGGCGGTGACGTCGTCGACCTCCCAGCCCAGGTCGATGAGACCGGCCACCAGTGTCTCGGTGGCGATGTCGGCGCGCGGCAGGAAAACCCTGTCGATCGGGTCGAAGACCGGGTCGTACGGCGGCCAGTCGTCCAGCAGCCCCGCGGCCGACTGCTCGCCGCTCGGCACCAGGTCCGGCTTCACGCCGAAGGCGATCAGCGCCTTGGCGGTCTGGTCGCCCACCGCGGCGACCTTGATCCCGGCGAACGCACGGGCGTCGAGACCGTATTCCTCGAACTTCTCCCGCACCGCCTTGACCGCGTTGACCGAGGTGAAGGCGATCCACTCGTAGCGGCCCGTGACCAGGCCCTTGACCGCGCGTTCCATCTGCTGCGGGGTACGCGGGGGTTCGACGGCGATGGTCGGCACCTCGTGCGGCACCGCTCCGTAGGAGCGCAGTTGGTCGGAGAGCGACGCCGCCTGCTCCCTCGTCCGCGGCACGAGCACCTTCCAGCCGAACATCGGCTTGGACTCGAACCACGACAGCCGGTCGCGCTGGGCGGGGGCGGAACGCTCACCGACCACGGCTATGACCGGCCGGCCGCCCTCGGGCGACGGCAGCACCTTCGCCTGCTTCAGCGTCTGCGCGATCGTGCCGAGCGTCGCCGTCCAGGTGCGCTGCCGGGTCGTCGTGCCCGCGACGGTCACCGTCAGCGGGGTGTCGGGCTTGCGACCGGCGGACACCAGTTCGCCCGCCGTCGCGCCCACCGAGTCGAGCGTCGTGGAGACGACCACCGTGCCGTCCGACGCCCCGACCTCGGTCCAGCACCGGTCGGACGCGGTGCGCGCGTCCACGAACCGTACGTCCGCGCCGTGCGCGTCCCGCAGCGGCACACCGGCGTACGCGGGTACGCCGACCGCGGCCGCGATACCGGGGACGACCTCGAAGGGCACCCCGGCCGCCACGCACGCCAGCATCTCCTCGGTGGCGTATGCGTCGAGGCCGGGATCACCGGGCACCGCACGGACGACCCGCCTGCCGCCCCGTGCGGCCTCCATGACAAGATGTGCCGCATCCCGCACCGCGGGTGCGCCTACGGTTGTTGACGCGCCGTCAACAACCGTGAGCTGAGGCGTGCCTGTGCCCGGAGCGGACAGCGCGGAGGAACCCGCCGAGTCCGTTTCCGTGGGCACCTCGGCGACGCCCTGCCTGGCATGCCGTCGTACGACGTCGAGCACCTCGTGCCCGGCGACGAGAACGTCCGCGTTCGCCAGCGCTTCGACGGCGCGCAGAGTCAGCAGCCCCGGATCCCCGGGTCCGGCACCGAGGAAGGTGACGTGCCCGTGTTCCGGAGGAGGTGGAAGGGTGGTGGGGCTCACTGTGCTCGCTCCCCCATCAGACCGGCCGCGCCCTGCGCGAGCATCTCGGTGGCGAGTTCGCGACCGAGCGCCATCGCCGCCTCATGCGTCTCAGGCACGGGACCGGTGGTGGACAACTGCACCAGCGTGGTGCCGTCGGTCGTGCCGACGACGCCCCGCAGGCGCATTTCCTTGACAATCGGCCCGTCCGTCAGCAGGTCGGCGAGCGCCCCCACAGGGGCGGTGCAGCCGGCCTCCAGAGCGGCGAGCAGAGACCGCTCGGCCGTCACGGCGGCCCGTGTGAACGGGTCGTCGAGCTCGGCGAGCGCGGCGATCAGCTCCGTGTCGCGCACGGAACACTCGACCGCCAGGGCCCCCTGGCCGGGGGCGGGCAAAACAGTGTCGACCGACAGGAAGTCGGTCACCTCGTCGCTGCGTCCGACCCGGTTCAGTCCGGCGGCGGCCAGCACGACGGCGTCCAGCTCACCGCTGGTGACGTACCCGATCCGGGTGTCGACGTTCCCGCGGATCGGCACCGTCTCGAACTCCAGGCCGTGGCCGGCCGCGTACGCGTTCAGCTGGGCCATCCGACGCGCCGAGCCGGTGCCGATGCGGGCGCCGCGCGGGAGGTCGGTGAGCTTGAGCGCGTCCCGGGCGATCATCACGTCCCGCGGGTCCTCGCGCACCGGTACGGCGGCCAGGACCAGCTCGTCGTGCGGCGTGGTCGGCAGGTCCTTGAGCGAGTGCACCGCGAAGTCCACCTCGCCGCGCACCAGGGCGTCACGCAGCGCGGCCACGAAGACGCCCGTACCGCCGATCTGCGCCAGATGCTCGCGCGACGTGTCACCGTACGTGGTGATCGGGACGAGCTCGACAGGCCGTCCGGTCACCTGGCTCACGGCATCCGCCACCTGCCCGGACTGGGCCATGGCGAGCTTGCTCCGCCTGGTCCCGAGCCTCAGTGCCTTTCCAGTCATGCCGGCCCTCGGTTCTCTGCGATGTTCGCGTTCGTCGCGTTCGTCGCGTTCTTCTCGGTACTTTCCTCGGCTCGGGAGACGGAGGCCACCGTCTCGGGCTCGAGGTCGAACAGGGTGCGCAACGCGTCCGCGTACCCGGCGCCGCCGGGTTCGGCCGCGAGCTGTTTGACCCGCACGGTCGGCGCGTGCAACAGCTTGTCGACCACCCGCCGTACGGCCTGGGTGATCTCCGCGCGGTGCTTGTCGTCCAGGCCGGGCAACCGGCCCTCGAGGCGGGCGATCTCGCCGGACACCACATCCGCGGCCATGGTGCGCAGGGCGACCACGGTCGGCGTGATGTGCGCGGCCCGCTGTGCCGCCCCGAATGCCGCCACCTCGTCGGAAACGATACGCCGGACCTGGTCCACATCGGCAGCCATCGGAGCGTCCGCGGACGCCTGGGCGAGCGTCTCGATGTCGACCAGCCGCACCCCTGCGAGGCGGTGCGCGGCAGCGTCGATGTCGCGGGGCATCGCGAGGTCGAGCAGGTGCAGCACGGGCTCCGGGCGCGGCGGCTCGGCCACCGGCTCCGGACGGCGCCGCTCGGGGATCCGGCCGACGCTCGCCGCGGTCGCGGCCAGCGCGCCGATCAGCTCGGGGTCCGCCTGGGCCGTCCCGTCCGCGTCGACGCCGCGCCGGCCGCTCTGGTGGCGGTCGACGGCGCTGCCCGCGGCCCACGTCGCGTGCTGCTCCAGTGTCGCCGCGTCCATGCCGGCGACGGCCGCCTCGCCCATCACGGAGAAGCCGGGCGGCACGGAGGCCAGGTCCAGCGGGCAGTCCTCGTCGGTACCGGTGCTCACGGGAGGCAGGGGGGCCGTCCGCGCCTCCGGCACCTCGCCGCGCACGGTGTCCGGCTGCGCCCCGACCCGGTCCTCGACACCGGCGGCGAGCGCGTCGGCGGTGAGGACGAGCCCGGTCGCGCCCGTGCAGGAAACAACGACGTCGGCACGTGTCAGCTCGAACTGCACCGATCCCATCGGTACCGCGCGGGCCAGCACGTCCGTGTCGTCGTCCTCGGCCAGGCGTTGCCCATACTGCTCTCCGAGCAGGTCGGCGAGGCGCTCGGCACGGTCGGCGGTGCGGTTGGCGATCACGATCTCGGAGACACCGGCCCGCGCGAGCGTGGCCGCGGCCAGCGACGACATCGAACCGGCGCCGATGACCAGGGCCTTCTTGCCCTGCGCCCAGGTCGCGACGGGCGTGCCGAGGGCCAGCTGCTCCAGGCCGAAGGTGACCAGGGACTGCCCGGCGCGGTCGATGCCGGTCTCCGAGTGAGCACGCTTGCCGACCCGGAGCGACTGCTGGAACAGGTCGTTCATCAGCCGGCCTGCGCTGTGCAGTCCCTGCGCACGCGCCAGCGAGTCCTTGATCTGGCCGAGGATCTGCCCCTCGCCCACCACCATCGAGTCCAATCCGCAGGCCACCGAGAACATGTGGTGGACGGCTCGGTCCTCATAGTGCACATAGAGATAGGGAGTGAGCTCCTCCAGGCCGACCCCGCTGTGCTGGGCCAGCAGCGTGGACAGCTCGGCGACACCGGCGTGGAACTTGTCCACGTCGGCGTACAGCTCGATGCGGTTGCAGGTGGCGAGCACCGCGGCCTCGGTGGCCGGCTCGGCGGCGACCGTGTCCTGCAGCAGCTTGGTCTGCGCTTCCATGCTCAGCGAGGCCCGGTCCAGCACACTGACCGGCGCGCTGCGGTGGCTCAGTCCGACGACGAGGAGACTCATGTCGGCATCACGGCGGGCACGTCCCCATCGGGTCCCTGGTCGGTGACGGGCTCCTGGTCCGCCGCACGGCGCGCGACAGCGGGCCCCTGGTGGGAGGCGGCGGCCGGGACGACGGTCCCGGCGGCGGCCAGCTCCCCGGCCTTGCGCTGCTCGTGGAAGGCGAGGATCTGCAGCTCGATGGAGAGATCCACCTTGCGCACGTCGACACCGTCCGGGACGGACAGCACGGTCGGCGCGAAGTTCAGAATGGAGGTGACCCCCGCGGCCACGAGACGCTCGCAGACCTGCTGGGCGGCACCGGCGGGCGTCGCGATGACGCCGATCGACACGCCCTCGTCCTGGACGATCTTCTCGAGTTCGTCGGTGTGCTGCACCGGGATCCCGGCGACGGGCTTTCCGGCCATCGCGGGATCGGCGTCTATGAGCGCGGCGACCCGGAATCCGCGGGAGGCGAACCCGCCGTAGTTGGCGAGCGCGGCACCGAGGTTACCGACACCGACGATCACAACCGGCCAGTCCTGGGTCAGGCCGAGTTCACGGGAGATCTGGTACACGAGATACTCGACGTCGTAGCCGACGCCCCGGGTCCCGTAGGAACCCAGGTAGGAGAAGTCCTTGCGCAGCTTCGCGGAGTTGACGCCCGCGGCAGCCGCCAGCTCCTCCGAGGAGACCGTGGGAACCGAGCGCTCGGACAGCGCGGTGAGGGCGCGGAGGTACAGCGGAAGCCTGGCGACGGTGGCCTCGGGAATCCCTCGGCTACGGGTCGCCGGTCGGTGAGTTCGGCCAGTTGCCACGGTGCTCCTGCGGGTAGAGCGGGGCTTCAGGCGGTCACACGTCCCCGGACCGCCCCGTCGCATGCAGGCTATGTCTTTGTGAACGCGTGCACAAAGATGGTGTCCGTTTTGTCCACCCAAAGTGACCGGGGTCACGCGCCCCCGGCGCACGCATACGGAACCGGCGCGCGAGCACCATCGCTCCCTTTGTTCTGGGGGCAAAACCGCACACTCTCCTCTGTGTATCCCGCCCCCGAGACCTAGCCACCATCGATCCTAAGCGACTTTCCAGCCGCTTTGTACTGGCCGGTCAGTCACACCCTCAGTCGGCCAGGGCCTTGCGGAGGCGGACCTCGTCAACGCGCCAGAACGTGTGCTGACGGCCGTCGACGAGAACGACGGGAATCTGCTCCCAGTACTGCTCGTGCAGTTCCGGGTCCTGAGTGATGTCCTTCCCCTCCCATGCGACCCCGAGGTCACCGCACACCTTCTCCACCACGGCCTGGGCGTCGTCACACAGATGACAGCCGGGCTTGCGGACGAGGGTGACGAGACGATCCTGCGGAGCCTTGCGGCCAAAGAGCGGACTCATGTCAGCCATTCTCGCCCCGCGACGGGACAGGGGAACCCCCCTGCGACCACCGGGACGCAAAGCGGTGTACGAGGGCGTGCCCGCCGGCGTCCGGAACGGCGCACGAAGCGGCACGCGAAGCGGCGTATGAAGTGCTGTACGGACCGGCTCCCACGATGCGGTCCCGGTGGGCCGGGAGGTGTGCTTTAACGACACGGACGTGCAGAGTTCACGGTGTCCAAACCTCTCGACTCCGGAACTGCCGGGCGGACTGGTTATGCTCGCGCCATGGCCGCTCTCGGATGGCTCACCCCCCGTAGGCGCTCCGCCACGGCGCGGAGCGTGTTGGCAGGCGAGGCCTCGGCGGAGGCCGCTCGCAAGTCCACCCAGGAAGTTTCCGACCGCGAACCGGAGTTCCCGGTTCACGGCGACGAACGGGCTGCCGCGTTCTTCGACCTGGACAACACCGTGATGCAGGGCGCGGCCCTGTTCCACTTCGGCAAAGGCCTGTACAAGCGGAAGTTCTTCGAGACCCGCGACCTCGCCCGCTTCGCATGGCAGCAGGCGTGGTTCCGGCTGGCCGGCGTCGAGGACCCCGAGCACATGCAGGACGCGCGCGACTCCGCGCTCTCCATCGTCAAGGGCCACCAGGTCTCCGAGCTGAAGTCCATCGGCGAGGAGATCTACGACGAATACATGGCCGAGCGGATCTGGCCGGGCACGCGGGCGCTGGCGCAGGCGCACCTGGACGCGGGCCAACGGGTGTGGCTGGTCACGGCGGCGCCGGTGGAGATCGCCCAGGTGATCGCGCGCCGGCTGGACCTGACCGGGGCGCTCGGGACGGTGGCCGAGTCCCTCGGTGGCGTGTACACCGGCAAACTGGTGGGCGAGCCGCTGCACGGCCCGGCGAAGGCCGAGGCCGTGCGCGCACTGGCGGCCGCGGAGAACCTGGACCTGAGCCGCTGCGCGGCCTACAGCGACTCCCACAACGACATCCCGATGCTCTCGCTGGTCGGGCACCCGTACGCGATCAACCCGGACTCCAAGCTGCGTAAGCACGCCCGCGCCATGGACTGGCGCCTGCGGGACTACCGCACAGGGCGCAAGGCCGCGAAGGTCGGCATTCCCGCGGCGGCGGGTGTGGGCGCGGTGGCCGGCGGCACGGCGGCCGCCATCGCGATGCACCGACGCCGGCGCTGAATCCGGCGCCGAATCCGGCGCGCGGCACGGCCCGGGTGCCGGTGCCGGCCACCCCCGGCCGACCCGGCCACCCCCGGCCGACCCGGCCACCCCCGGCCGACCGGTCAACTCCGCGGCGACGGACACCCGTACGGCCGCCGGTCCGATCAACGGGGAACAGAAGTGGCGCCCCACCCCTAAACCCGGCCAATCCAACTGCCTCACCCCACAACCCCGCTGTCCAGTCCTCTTGGCTGCACACGGCCACAACACGTCCCGTACCGAACCGAAATGCGAAGCATTTCGGTCAACATTCGGTCACCGCCGGGTGCTTGACCAATCGTCAATAGGTCACGGAAACGACGTAATCGATGATTTTGGCAACTCGGCGTAGCAGGGTCCGCACGAAGCGTTATTCTCCTCAGACGCAAACCGGTGCCCCTCCGTCGCCACGACGGGTGAAAGGTTCCGCACTGCACGTGATGGAAGCTCTGCCTCTGGGAGTCCCGTGTACCCACACGTCGGGGTTGACGACCCGGGCCTGACCGCACTGCGCACAGCAGTCACGGCGGCCCGGGAGTTGCTGCGCGGCTTCGTCCCCACCGCATACGCCGTCCCCGCATACGCCGTCCCCGCACACACCGCCCCCGCCTACGCCACCGCGTCCGCCGACCCCTGCCCCACCGCCGCCGACACGCCCGTCGGCCCTTGCTACGCCCTCGCGGAGGACAGCACCGCTGTGGGCAGACGCGGACGCTCCTCCGGCACCGCCACCACCACCCGCCGTCCCGCCGCGGACAGTGACAGCGCCAGGATGATGGAGCTCGTGGAGCGCGCCCAGGCGGGCGAGGCCGACGCCTTCGGACGGCTCTACGACCAGTACAGCGACACCGTGTACCGCTACATCTACTACCGGGTGGGCAGCAAGGCGACCGCCGAGGACCTCACCAGCGAGACCTTCCTGCGGGCACTGCGCCGCATCGGCACCTTCACCTGGCAGGGGCGCGACTTCGGCGCCTGGCTCGTCACCATCGCCCGCAATCTCGTAGCCGACCACTTCAAGTCCAGCCGCTTCCGCCTCGAGGTCACCACCGGGGAGATGCTCGACGCCAACGAGGTCGCGCGGTCCCCCGAGGACTCCGTCCTCGAATACCTGTCCAATGCCGCCCTCCTCGACGCCGTACAACGTCTCAACCCCCAACAGCGCGAATGCGTCACGCTCCGATTCCTCCAGGGTCTCTCCGTCGCGGAGACCGCCCGCGTGATGGGCAAGAACGAGGGAGCGATCAAGACCCTCCAGTACCGGGCCGTCCGTACCCTCGCCCGGCTCCTCCCCGAGGACACGCGTTGAGCGGCCCACCGAACGGAGCGGACCCGCTACCAACGCGTCACTATCAGTGACATCCGACACACTTTGAGTGACACTCCGTTGACTTCCCGAACCGGCCCACCGGCGCGCGTAACCCAAGTGCCGTGCCGCTCGTTGTGCGGGATGCAGGCTCCCTGTGGTCAATCCCCGATCGACTCCGATCACCCGATCGTGTGGACATGGTCAGGGGGTGGAACCCTCAGGATCCCCTGGGGAGTCGACCGTCATGATGAGAGGAGGTGCCGCCAGTGATCGCAAACGTATCGGCGCACAGGCGGGCGAACGCCTTCGCCCAGGCCTTGGAGGAGCAGTCCGATCGGGGCACGGCGGCCGAGCAGTCCGAAGGATCGGCCCCGGCCGCCGCGGAGACCGAACAGGCGCGGCTGCTCACGCTGGCCGCCGGTCTCGGCGAGCTGCCCAAGCCGGAGCTGGATCCCGAGGTCAAGGTCGTCCAGCGGGCCCGACTGGTGGCCGCGTTCGAGGCCATGCTCCAAGAAGGCACCGCCGCGGGCGAGGCAGCGGATTCGTCCGTACCCGATCAGCGTTCACGCCGCGCCCGGGGCGCACACCGGGCAACCCCGTTGGGGAAGCTGAGACCGCGCTCGCGCCTGGCCAAGGGCCTCACCGCGGGCGGACTCGGCATCACCGTGGCCGCGGGCGCCTTCGGCGGAGTCGCCGCCGCCAGCTCCGACGCCCTGCCCGGCGACTCGCTCTACGGTCTCAAGCGCGGCATAGAGGACGTCAAGCTCGGCCTGGCCGACGGCAACAACGAGCGGGGCCGCGTCTTCCTCGACCACGCCTCCACCCGCCTCGGCGAGGCCCGCCGGCTGATGGAGCGCGGCCGCAGCGGCCACCTCGACCACGAATCCCTCGGCGAGATCCGCCGTGCCCTGTCCGGCATGCGGCACGACGCGTCCGAGGGCCATCGACTGCTGCGCGAGGCGTACCGGCACGACCCGGGCTCCCTGCGCCCCATGCAGGCCCTCTCCTCCTTCTCGGACGCGCACCGGCAGGTCTGGGGCTCCCTCCGCGACCGGCTGCCCCCGCAGCTCGGTGACGTCAGCGAACAGGTCTCGTCGGTGTTCGACGCCATAGACGAGGACGTCGCCCCGCTGCAGTCCCTGCTCCCCGAGCCCTCGTCCAGGGAGGGCGGCGGCGACGGCAGGGGACGGCGCGGCGACTCCGGTTCCACCCCGAGCGGCCCGTCCGGTACGGACCGCTCCCAGATGCCCAGCACCGGCACCGACGGCACCGCGGACGAGGACCACACCGGCAGCAGCGCCCCCAGCGGGTCCGCCGACTCCGGTGACAAGAGCGAGGGCCTGCTCGGCGGCAACACCGGTGGGCTGCTCGACCCGCCGGCAGAGAGCGGCGCCGCCGGCACCTCCCCGCCGGCCGGCGGCGGCGCGACCGCACCGGCCCCGCCCGACGTCACCCTCCCGCCCCTCCTCCCCGGCCTGCTCCCGGGACTGGGCATCGACAGCGAGGACGCGGAGTGAGGACGTCGAGCAGGAAGCTGTAGAGCCGTACGGTGGTGTTGGCGGGTCCCCCAGTCGCTGGGGGACCCGCCAACACCACGTACAGGGCTTCCTAGAAGAACACCGACCGTCGCTGCACCAGCAGCTTGTAGAGGGTGTGCTGGATCTGTTCCCGGACCTGGTCGGTCAGGTTGAACATCAGCATCGGGTCCTCGGCCGCCTCCGGCGGGTAGCTCTCCGTGTGGATCGGCTCGCCGAACTGGATGGTCCACTTCGTCGGCAGCGGGATCGCGCCGAGCGGGCCGAGCCACGGGAACGTCGGCGTCAGCGGGAAGTACGGGAACCCGAGCAGCCGCGCGATGGTCCTGCCGTTGCCGATCATCGGGTAGATCTCCTCTGCCCCGACGATCGAGCACGGAATGATCGGCGTCCGCGTGCGCAGCGCCGTGGACACGAAGCCGCCACGGCCGAAGCGCTGCAGCTTGTAGCGGTCGGCGAAGGGCTTGCCGAGGCCCTTGAAGCCCTCCGGCATCACCCCCACCAGTTCCCCCTGCTCCAGCAGCCGTGCCGCGTCCTCGGCGCAGGCCAGGGTGTGACCGAGCTTGCGGGCGAGTTCGTTGACCACCGGCAGCATGAACACCAGGTCCGCCGCGAGCAGTCGCAGATGCCGGTCGGCGGGGTGGTGGTCGTGGACGGCGACCTGCATCATCAAACCGTCCAGCGGCAGCGTCCCGGAGTGGTTGGCGACGATCAGGGCACCGCCCTCGGAGGGGATGTTCTCGATGCCCTTCACCTCGACCCGGAAGTACTTCTCGTACACCGGGCGCAGCAGGGACATCAGGACCTGGTCGGTGAGTTCCTCGTCGTAGCCGAAGTCGTCCACCGCGTAGTCCCCGGTGAGCCGGCGGCGCAGGAAGGCCAGCCCGCTCGCGACCCGCTGCTCCAGGCCGTCGGCTTCGTCCCCGGAACCGGATTCTGCACCAGGGGCAGTGCCGGATGCGGCGGCACCGCCGTCACGCTCTGCACGGGACTCACGGGACACCGGAGCATCGTCCCCGACGGACGCCCGCCCCGGCAGGGGCTGGACGTCGCCCATCGCGGCAGCCCCCGCGCCCTGGCGCCGGCTTCCCGCACCCCGGCGGCGCGACGGGCGCTGCGCGGCGCCCCCCACGCCCCCTGCTCCCCCACGGGAGCGGTCGTCGTCGAACGGAATGACCTTGGCGTCCGCCATCGTTGCTGCGCTCCTCAGTTGGCACTCTGCTTCGGGGGGTGACCGCTGCCCGTGCCCGGCAGGGACAGCGCGGCGATCCGGTCGACGGCCCCCGCGAGGGCCTCCGGCGGAAGCAGCCCGGGGCCGCGGCTGCGCACGAAGTCCGCGAACGTTTCTGCTGTCGTGTACTTCGCCGTGAAGCCCAGCGTCTCGCGCATCTGGTCCGTCGCCACCACCCGGCCGTGCGTGAGCAGCCGGATCTGCTCGGGTGAGAAGTCCGACATCCCCAGCGTACGCACCAGCGAGCCCGCCCAGGTGACCGCCGGGAGGAGCAGGGGCACGGTCGGCCGGCCGAGCCGCCTCGAGCACTGGGACAGCAGCAGGACGCCGTCCCCGGCGATGTTGAAGGTGCCGCTGTTGAGCGTGGAGCGCCGGGGTTCGTACGAGGCGAGGCGCAGGACGTCGATCACATCGTCCTCGTGCACGAACTGCAGACGCGGGTCGTAGCCGAACACGGTCGGCAGGACCGGCAGCGAGAAGTACGCGGCGAGCGGGCTGTCCGCGGCGGGGCCCAGGATGTTGGCGAACCTGAGCACACACACGGCGACATCCGGGCGGCGGCGCGCGAAGCCGCGCACATAGCCCTCGACCTCGACGGCGTCCTTCGCGAAGCCACCGCTGGGCAGGGACTTGGGCCCGGTCGTCTCGGTGAAGACCGCCGGGTCGCGGGGCGCGGAGCCGTAGACGTTCGTACTGGACTTCACGACCAGCCGCTTGACGGTCGGGGACTTCTGGCAGGCACCGAGCAGCTGCATGGTGCCGATGACGTTGGTCTCCTTGAGCGCTGTCCGGCTGCTGCCGTTGCCGAGCGGCGTGCCCGTGACGTCGAGATGCACGACGGTGTCGGCGCCGGCCTCGGCGAGCACGCGCGCGACGGTGGGCTGCCGGATGTCGGTCTGGACGAAGTCGGCGCCGCCGAGGTGGTGCGCGGGCCGGACCGCGTCCACGGCGACGACCCGGTCCACGTCCGGATCACGCTGGATCCGCCGGACAAAACGGCCCCCCAGCGGACGGGCCACTCCGGTCACCAGCACGACTTTCCCCACGACAGCGCCTTCCTCTTGCCTTCGCCACGAGTCCGACCCATGTGATGACAGTGGCCCCCCACCGATGCGGTGGGGGGCCACTGAACACGCTTCCGCGTCGTCGCTTACTTCTTGTTGCGACGCTGAACGCGCGTGCGCTTGAGCAGCTTGCGGTGCTTCTTCTTGGCCATCCGCTTGCGCCGCTTCTTGATAACAGAGCCCACGACTACCCTCGCTCACTTCTCATCACTCGGTGTTTGGGCGCCATGGGCCCACACGACCTACGAGGGGCCAGCCTACCCGCCCGAGCGCTGAGGTCGTAATCGAGGCGGCCGGGGAGGCCCGTGAGTGCCTTGCTCGGATCTCCCCGGCTCACCGTCAGGCCGTTTCCACCCCCACATAACTCTCGCGGAGGTACTCGTGAACCGCTTGCTCCGGGACGCGGAAGGACCGCCCCACCCGGATCGCGGGCAGATGACCACTGTGCACCAGGCGGTACACGGTCATCTTCGACACTCGCATCACCGAGGCGACTTCCGCCACGGTAAGGAATTGGACCTCGTTCAGAGGCCTCTCGCCAGCTGCAGCCATGACACACCTGAACCTTCCGCACTCGACGGGCACCGGCTTCCCCTTCCGGTGACTCTTCGTCGTTGCGTGCTCACTCCCCAATGTAGGGGCGGGTGATGCGAGTGGGGAAGAGGTGCACCCATCGGCGGCCTACTGTGACAGACACGCTCGATTGAGTACGTAGCGGGTCAGCGGCAGGTAGTAAGCGGACCGCGCGCCGTCCTCAAGTGGAACGACCACCGAGAGGCACCCCTCGGCCTCCCCCACGAACGGGGCGGGGTCGTTCACATCGGCCAGCGCGATGGCCTCGAACCCCAGCTGACCTGCCCCGCAGGCCCAGCCGTGATCTCCGATCACCAGCCCGGGAAGCGGCCCGCCGGCCTCGGCGGCCGCGGCGAGCGCGGTCCGAACCGGGAGCGGGGAGTGCGTATGTGCGCCGGGTTCACCACCGGGGCGTTCGGGACGTGCGCCCCGGACCAGCGCGACTCCTCGTACGTAGTCGAGGTGGTGCGTGCGTAGACCGAACCGGGTCGTTATGTCGACACAGCGACCCTGCGCGGGGGTGAGGACCTCACATCCCGCCGCCGACAGAGCGTCTGCCAGAGCTCCGTAGAAACCGAGCAGCCGGTGCGGGTGACCGGTGCCGAGCAGCACGGGCGCACCGCTCCGGGCCGCGGCCGCGATCCGCTCCGCATAGGCATCCAGGGCGGCCAGAGTCCGCTCCGGGGCGATCACATCATGCCCGGAAACGTGATGAGGATCGGCCGAAACACCACACCTGACCGACATCAACTCGATCAGTTCCCGCTGCCCCCATATCCCTTCCGGGTCGAGGCCGATCAGTGCGCGCGGGTCCCGGGCGGCGAAGAGCCGGTAGCTCCGCAGGCTCTCCTCCCTCGTGGTGGCCACGGTCCCGGACAGCCGGGCGGCCAGCAGATGCGCACGAAGACCGGCGACGCTCGGGCCGGCGTGCGGATCGGCGGATAGACCGGCGGGAGGATCGGCGGATAGACCGGTGGATAGGCCGGTGGGAGGGGCGGCGTGCGAATCGGCGGGAGGGTCGGCGGGAGGGTCGGCGGATAGACCGGTGGATAGACCGGTGGGAGGGGCGGCGTGCGAATCGGCGGGAGGGTCGGCGGATAGACCGGTGGATAGACCGGTGGATAGACCGGTGGATAGACCGGTGGGAGGGGCGGCGTGCGAATCGGCGGGAGGATCGGCGGGAGGGTCGGCGGATAGACCGGTGGATAGGCCGGTGGGAGGGGCGGTGGGAGGGTCGGTCGTGGTCGGCACGGCAGCGATGGTGCGCGATCCTGCCCCGGCCCACCCCGGGAACCCGGGAAACACCGCACGGTCGGCGTAACCACGCCGGGACAACAGGGCAGGCCGACCCCGCAGGGCCGCGATACAGCCACGGCCGCCGAGCTGGTGCCGCAACAGGCAACGTTCGCCCCGTCGCGACGCCCGGCACGCTCCTCCAAGCTCTCGGCTTCGCTCGAGCGGGGGGACCCCCATGAGCAGGGGGCACCCCCATGACGCCGCTCCTTGACGGGCAGACGTTGCCTGCGAGGCACTAGGCCAGCAGCCCCCGCAGCGGGAACACCGCGCGCCGGGTCGCCAGTACCGCCTGGTCCAGCCGGTCCGCCGGGTCGTAGCCGTCCTCCCAGGAGGCCCAGGACACGGGCCACCGGCCGTCGGTCATCCGCATCGGCCCCAGCTGCCGGGTCCGGGCGTACACCTCCTGCCGCCAGCTCTCGGGGATCATCGTCACCGGATCCACCGGCTTCTCGGCCGCGATCCCCACCAGATGCGTCCAGGACCGCGGGACGACCTCCACCACCGCGTAACCGCCGCCGCCCAGCGCCACCCACCGGCCGTCGGCGTACTCGTGCGCCAGCTCGTGGCACGCCACCTGCACCGCGCGCTGCGCGTCCAGCGACACCGCCAGATGTGCCAGCGGATCCTCGAAGTGCGTGTCGGCACCGTGCTGCGTCACCAGCACCTGCGGCCGGAAGTCGGCGAGCAGCTCCGGCACCACGGCGTGGAACGCCCGAAGCCATCCCTCGTCCCCGGTCCCGGCCGGCAGGGCGACATTGACCGCGCTGCCCTGCGCGCTGTCCGCCCCGGTCTCCTCCGGCCACCCGGTCTGCGGGAACAGGGTCCGGGGATGCTCGTGCAGCGACACCGTGAGGACCCGCGGGTCCTCCCAGAACGCCGCCTGCACCCCGTCCCCGTGATGCACGTCGACGTCGATGTACGCGACGCGTTCGGCACCCAGCTCCAGCAGCCGGGCGATGGCCAGCGCCGCGTCGTTGTACACGCAGAACCCCGAGGCCGCCCCCGGCATCGCGTGGTGCAGCCCGCCCGCGAAGTTCACCGCGTGCAGCGCCTCGCCGCGCCACACGGCCTCCGCCGCGCCCACCGACTGCCCCGCGATCAGCGCCGACGCCTCGTGCATCCCGGCGAAGGCGGGATCGTCCGTCGTCCCCAGCCCGTACGACTGGTCCGCTGCCGCCGGGTCCGCCGACGCCGCCCGGACCGCGCCGATGTAGTCCTCGCGGTGCACCAGCCGCAGCGTCGACTCACCAGCCGTCTTCGCGGCGACCACCGTGACCTCGCGGTCCAGCCCCAGGGCTCCCACCAGGCTCCGGGTCAGCACGAGCCGGACCGGGTCCATTGGATGGCCCCGGCCGAAGTCATAGCCCGTGACTGCCTCGTCCCACATCAGCTGTGTGCGGCCGCTCATGCCCGCCACCGTATCGGTCCGGTTCAGGAGCGAACGACCTGGCGTACACGAGTGTCACCAGCACCAACACCATCGGCACAAGCATCGCCCCGCGATAGCTCCAGACGTCCCCGAGCACCCCGACCAGTGGGGAGCCGATCAGGAACCCCACATAGTTGAAGACGTTGAGCCGCGCGACGGCCGCGTCCGACGCCCCCGGGAACAGCCGCCCCGCCGCCGCGAAAGTCTGCGGCACCAGCACACAGAGCCCCAGCCCCAGCAGCGTGAACCCCAGCATCCCCACCCACTCCCCCGGCGCCCCGGAGAGCACGGCGAACCCCGCCGCCGCCACCAGTGCCCCGGCCCGCACCACCGCCACAGCGCCGAAGCGCCGCACCCCGAAGTCCCCGATCGTCCGCCCCAGCAACGTGGTGACCATGTAGACGTTGTACGGAACGGTCGCCATCTGCTCCGAGCTCCCCAGCACATCCTGAAGGTACTTCGCGCTCCAGTTCGAGACCGTCGAGTCCCCGATGTACGCCACCGTCATCACCAGACACAACGGCAGCAACAGCTTGAAGGCGACGGACCCGGTCCTGTCCGCACTCTCGGCGGCCGGCCCGGAAGCATGGTCCTGATGCCGGCCCTTGCCCCGGCCCTCCTGCTGCTCCTGGTCCACGTACCACCGGCTCCCGATCAGCGCCGCCGGCATCAGCACCAGCACGACCGGCAGATACGACACCCACAGCGCCAGCTGCCAATGCGCCCCCACCCACGCGAGCGACGCCCCGACGATTCCGCCCAGACTGTAGGCGGCGTGGAAACTCAGCATGATGCTGCGCTCGTACGCCCGTTGGAGACTCACCCCGAGCATGTTCATCGAGGCGTCCAGCGCCCCCACGGCCAGCCCGAACACGGCCAGCGCCACGGCCAGCCCGGCCATGTGGCGCCCCGCCCCGACCCCGAGCAGCGCCAGCAGCACGACCGGCTGCGACCACCGCAGCACCCGGCTCGGCGGCACCACCTCCACCAGCCGCTCCGTCGCCACACTCCCGATACCGGCGAGCACCGGCACCGCGGCGAGGAAGGCGGGCAACAGCGCATCGGAGACCCCGTACCGGTCCTGGATGGCCGGGATCCGCGTCACGAGCAGAGCGAACGCGACACCCTGGACCAGGAAGCCGAACGCCAGCGAGGCCCTGCCGCGTCGCAGCACATCAGTCATGGCGGCGAGCGTAGGGCCCCGGCGTACTGGTGGGTAGCTCCGGCCAAAGATGAATTCCGCTCAGTTCCGTCGCAGCAGTCCCGGCACCTCACGCAGATCCGCGAAGAGTTGCGTGGCCTCCGCCAGCTTGTCGGCCGGTGTCATCGAGGCGAACCCGTACACATCCATCCCTGCCGCGACCGCCGCCTGTACGCCCAGTGGACTGTCCTCCACCACGGCACACCGCTCCGGCGCGACGCCCATCCGCTCGGCCGCGTACAGGAACAGGTCCGGTGCCGGCTTGCCTCGCCCGACGTCCTGGGAGCTGAAGATCCGTTCGTCGTCGAACCACCGGTCGAGCCCGGTCGTACGGTGCCCCACCCGGATCCGCTCATGGCTCCCGGACGAGGCCACGCAGTACGGCACCCCATCAGCCGCCAGCGTCTCCAGCACCTCGACAGCACCGGCCACCGGCTTCAACTCCCGCTCGAACGCGGCGAAGACACGGGCATGGAAGACATCGTCGAAGTCGTCCGGCAACCGCTGCCCGGTCCGCTCCTCCACCAGGTCGTGCACCCGATGCATGGCGGACCCCATGTAGTCACGGATGGAGTCGTCGTACGACGTCGGATGCCCGAGCTCGGTGAGATAGCCGGCCAGGAGCCGGTTGGAAAGGGGCTCGCTGTCGACGAGAACACCGTCGTTGTCAAAAATAACCAGGTCATAGCGCATGACCCCGACCCTAAACGCGGAAAGCCCCGTGCCATGGGCACGGGGCTTTCCTGTAAGAATTGTTCGGCGGCGTCC